>NZ_JBNGOT010000005.1:0-359837 GCF_050589705.1 Sunxiuqinia rutila | reverse complement strand
GACCACTCATCCCTTTGCCGGACTTAAGCCCTTCAAGCGCCTCTTTTTTGAACTTCTCGTAATCAAACTTTTCTTTTACCATATCATGTAAATTTTAAAACATTCATTTTTGTTTACATGACACAGTTTATTGAACACTCTCATGCCCTATCTTAACAAAAGATCACCCCGCATCTTAAATATCACGGTCTTCTTTCCACCGAATTGCCTATTTCCAAATTTCGTTCTACTTTTGTCGCTCAATTGATGCAAAAGATGAAAAGGGTAGTTATTGGACTTTCAGGAGGAGTAGATTCAAGTGTTGCAGCCTATTTGCTGAAACAACAAGGATACGAGGTGATCGCTTTATTTATGGTGAACTGGCACGACCGTACAGGCACCTTAACGGGCAGTTGCTCCTGGGAAGACGATGCTATGATTGCCGAAATGGTAGCCAAGAAACTGGACATGCCCTTTCATATTGTCGACCTCAGCAAGGATTATAAAAAACGGGTTGTCGACTACATGTTTGACGAATACAGCAAAGGCCGCACCCCCAACCCCGATGTGCTTTGCAACCGCGAAATCAAGTTTGATATTTTCATGGATGAATGCCTGAAATTTGATGCCGACTATGTGGCTACCGGGCATTATTGTCAGAAAGGGGAAGTGGAAAAAGACGGCCAGCCCATTTTCCAGTTGCTGGCGGGCGAAGACAACAACAAGGACCAAAGTTATTTCCTGTGTCAGCTCAGCCAGAAACAACTCAGCAAAGCGCTGTTTCCCATTGGGCATCTGGACAAGCCCGAGGTTCGTAAAATTGCCGCCGAGCAGGAACTGCCAACAGCAACCCGTAAGGACTCTCAGGGTATTTGCTTTGTGGGGAAAGTGGACTTGCCTACCTTCCTGCAACAACAACTGGAGCCCAAAACCGGTAATGTGATTGAAGTGCCGGCCGAATTCATGGCGAAGAAAAAGGCGGTAGAAAAGACTCCCGATAATTTCAAAAAACTGTGTTTTGCCTACCCTTACAAACCCTGGAATGGTAAAGTAATTGGCGAACACCGTGGCGCGCATTTCTATACTGTTGGTCAGCGCAAGGGGCTGAACATTGGCGGCCACGAACAACCCCTGTTTGTGCTGGGAACCGATGTCAACCGCAACATTATTTATGTAGGTGAAGGAACTGACCACCCGGGACTGTACCGTCCGGGACTGTTCATTTCAGAAGCGGAAACCCACTGGATTCGGGAAGACTTGAAAATGGCTGTTGGAGAAAGCCGACGCTACGATGTGCGTATCCGCTACCGCCAACCGCTTGAAAAAGCAACGCTCTATCAGCGCGAAGAAGGCTTGTACCTGTTGTTCGATGACGAACAGCGTGGCATTACAGCCGGGCAATTTGCTGCCTGGTATGATGGCAAAGAGTTGCTTGGTTCGGGTGTCATAGCCTGATGCCACCAGCCTGGCGGCTAAAATACGTCGAAACCTTAAATCAGATACTTCGGGAAGCCAGTAACTTCCGCTCAGACTCTGTCGTAAAGATTTTCAAACACTTGTTCATCTTTGTGCTTTTGGCTTTGAACAAAAGCAGAACTTCCATAGTTTAAGTAACAGAAAATAACCTGTAAAATCAATATTATGGCAGATCTATCAACCACCTACATGGGGCTAAAGCTAAAGAACCCGATAATCTTAGGTGCCAGTAACCTGGTGAATAAACCAGCAGTGATTAAACAGCTCGAAGAAGCAGGCATCGGGGCCATTGTGTACAAGTCGCTCTTCGAAGAACAAATCCAACTGGAATCGCTTCAACTTGAAGATGAACTGCACGAATACGAAGAGCGTCATGCTGAAATGACCAGCATTTTTCCGGACCTGGAACATGCCGGCCCGAAAGAGCATCTTTTCAATCTGAAAACCTTGAAAAAGAATACTTCGGTTCCTGTAATCGGAAGTTTGAATGCCATCTATGAAGTTTCGTGGGTTGAGTATGCCAAAGAATTGGAGCAAACAGGCATTGATGCCCTGGAAGTGAACCTGTATGCTACGCCGGGCTATTTTGAAACCAGCGGCAACAGCATTGAAGACAAACAAATTCAGATTGTTAAAAGCATCAAAAAAGCCGTTCAGATTCCGGTTAGCGTAAAACTCAGTCCATTTTATACCAATACCTTAAACTTCATCAAAAAACTGGACGAAGTGGGTGTTGACGGCTATGTGCTTTTCAACCGCTTTTTCCAGCCGGAAATCGATATTGAACAAGAGCTTTTCTACTATCCCTGGGAGTTGAGTCATGAAAAAGATCACCAGCTTGCGCTGCGGTATGCCGGTTTGCTGTATGGCAACATTGACGCCAGCGTATGTGCCAGCCGTGGAATTTCAGACACCAAGGATGTCATTAAAATGTTGCTTGCCGGGGCCGATGTCGTTCAGGTTGTTTCTGCCATCTATCGTAACCAACCTCCGTTTGTAGCTAAGGTACTCCGCGAATTGGCCGACTGGATGGATCACAAAGGCTACAAATCGCTGGATGATTTTCGTGGAAAATTATCGCGGAAAAACCTGAAAGATCCCTTTGCTTACCAACGGGCTCAGTATGTTGAGATCTTAATGAAATCAGAAGAAGTTTTTAAGAAATACCCGATGGTTTAAATCGGAATAAACGCATAAAACCAAAAGGCTTTAAACGATTGTTTAAAGCCTTTTGGTTTTTCTATTCACGCTACGAGGCCCGAATTCTTACAGGCAAAGGTGATTGCCTTAGTTTGCCAAACTCACCCGTACCTTTTTGTTTTTTAAGCGAAGTTTGTCAAGCATTTCTACCAATTGGTCTGCCTTTGCAGCATGTACGCCTACAAAAGCACAGTCCTGCTTCAGCTCAATCACGCCCAATTCATCTTTGTTCAGCTTCCCTTGTTTAAAGAAAAAACCGGCAATATCAGCTTTCGATATCTTATCTTTTCGTCCGCCGGAAATAAATAAGGTGGTCCAGGCAGAACTCTCCGGAAGTGGTGCTTCCTGAAGCCGTTCAATCCCTAAAGCCCCCATGTAGTCGGGCAAATTTTCTTCTTCCCACTGCAACACGTAGGCCGTTCCATCGTTAAACATGCGCGCAGTACGCCCGTTACGATGCGTAAATTCATCCTTCCGCCCCGGAAGCTGGTAATGAATAATAAATTTGATCTCCGGAATATCGAGTCCACGCGCCGCCAGGTCGGTAGCAATCAGAAGCTGGTGCGAGCCATTCCGAAACTGAATCAAGGCCCGTTCGCGATCCACCTGTTCCATCCCTCCATAAAAGCAACCGTGACTAATTTGCTTTTCTGTCAGAAAAGCACTCACCCGCTGAATGGTATCTTTAAAGTTGCAGAAAATAATTCCGGGCTGGTTGCCAATATGGCAAAGCGCCTCAACCAAGGTTTCCAGCTTGTCTTTTTCAGGGGAAAGAATCCGCTTGATCTTCAACTGCGAACCTTGCTCCTTCAGGTTATTGATTATTCGGGGCTTCTTCAGTCTCACAAACGAAGGAACCTCTCTTTTTTGGGTTGCCGAGGTTAATATTTTCTTCTGAAGATCAGGCAGAGCAGCCAGAATCTGTTTCATCTCCCCTTCAAATCCAATCTCCAGCGACTTGTCAAATTCATCGAGCACCAAGGTTTTTATGGTGTGCGTTGGAAAGGTTTCGCGCCGAAAATGATCCGCGATTCTGCCGGGCGTCCCAATCAATAAAGCCGGACGGTGTTTCAACTCCAGCCTGTCTTTCGAAAATGACGTACCGCCATAAACCGCATTGGTCTTAAAGCCTGCCCCCATTTCGCGGGCCACCTGTTCAATTTGAATAGCCAGTTCGCGCGATGGCGCAATAATCACACATTGCACTTCCTGACAATCACGATCCAATTCGGCAAGCACCGGCAACAAAAAGGCCAGCGTTTTTCCGGTTCCGGTAGGTGACAGCAATACCACTTCAGCGCTTGACTGAATAGCCTCCTGGGCCTCCTGCTGCATGGCATTCAGTTGCTCAATGCCTAACTTTTCCAGAATATTTTCCTGATTTTTTAACATCCGGCAAAGGTAATTCATTTCCTTTGATCACCGGCATACCGACAATAAAGTGTGCGCAATTAAACAATTGATTTAACCTGAATGAGCTGGCCATTAAAATCAAGTTCATCGCCAGCCTTTTTACCGCGCAGTGCCTGCCCCAAAGGCGACAGCATGGATAAGCAATAAACATCGGTTTGCCCAATCCGGATTTTCCCCATGGCTACCGACAGCAAATAATGGCCCTGATTACAAACAAGCAGGCTTCCTAACGCAGCTTCCTGCATAGCAACTGACGGATTAATTTTTGACAGCTCATTTTTCAGAGCCCGGTTTTTACTCAACTGCGCCTGGTGTTTGTCCAGTTCCATTTGCATCATGGCCCGGCCGGTTTCGTATTTGTCGCCGGCACTGCTTTTCGTATCATTATCCCGCGCTTCCTTAGCCGATTCTATGGCTTTTAAGCTCGCGCCGATACGTTCATCCAACAAGTCATTCAGCTGCTTCAGCAATTGTTCTTTGAGTTCTGTATTGAAAGTCATTCAGTTCTTATTCAAAAATGAAATGCCGTTCCACTCCGGGCAAAAGCCCACGAAGTTCCGGTAACGGCAATACAATATGTTTTTATCTAAAAAATAACAGAATTAAACCAGCTCAACAGTCACGTTCTTCAGGAAACGCTCTTCCAGCAAACGGGCAATTCGTTTAACCACAAATTTACGTATTTCCAGCTCCACGGGCTGATCCGGGTCCTGATGTGCCCAGTTGATGCGTGTGCCAACAATGATGTGAATGTTATCATGCTCCAGCAGTAGTTTGGCGACTTCCTCCGGCGGACTTGTTCCCAGACGGTCTTCGCGCGAGTAGGCCTCCAGAATCTCTTCCACCTTCCCCATGGTTAAAATTCCTTCGGTAACCATTTCAAAGCCCTTCATTTCTGCTGCAGGCGGAATCCCAGCTTCCTCGTAGCCATAACGATGCTGAATGTTGACTTCCAGGTCGAGTTCACGGGCAATAATCTCAGCCGTTGTTCCTCCACAAATGATCTTTTTACCGGGAAACTCAATAACCCGCTTGACAAAATCCGTGTCCTTTATTTTATAGAAAGGCGGACCGGTAATCAGCATAAACTCCCTCGGTTGCCTGAAATGAACAATGCCGCAACTCGTGTCGTCCTTCAGTTCAAAACCATCATTCATGGCTGCCTGGTTCAGAATTTTTCGCGCCAGTCGGGTGGCGGAAATTCCCGGTTCCCGAGCCAGCTGTTTTTCAGCAAAGCTACACACCTGTTCAAGCCCCCAGCCCATCGGATAACGCTTTCCTCCCAAACCACTTTGCTCCACGCCATCAGTCATAAAAACAATCCGGTCTCCCTGGATCGGATTAAATTCCCGGATGCGAAGAATTTTACCCACATTTTCTTCTCCGCGAATATTCACCTCAATCTCGTTGGGAACATAAGGTTTCCCATGCCGCAAAATGATGGTTTGCGGGTTGTCGTAATTAACAATGCGAACCATGCCGTCCACTTCAATTTCAATGATGGTGAACGTGGCATAACTTTCCTGTCCGTCGCTGCTGCGGGGCAAAGCACGCATAAATACTTTGGCGGCCACATCGGGTTGTGTGTGTAGCGAGGAGTAATTCAGCGCCATGGACGCTGTTAAAGTTCCGAGTACGTTGGCTTTTACACCATGCCCAATTCCATCGGACAACACCAGGATTACGCGGCCTTCTTCCTTGATCCGGCGCGTTAGAAATACATCGCCACACACCACTTCACCTTTCGGGAGCTTTTGTTGCATGTGCACATCAAAGTGGTAATCAGCCATCAGTTATCCTCCTCGTATTTATAGGACTCAATGATTGAATTCAGCATGATTTCGGTTTGGGAGGCATTTTCGCCCAACAGAAAAGCAATTTGACGAACCGTTTCCAGGTTTTGCTTATTCACCTGCCGGGCCCGGCTGATAATTTCTTCACGCACTAACGAGGGAGCCGACATATCGCGAATGAGTGCCCCAACAACCCGGTTTTTATAGATGGTGATGACCGAAATATGCAACAGGCGATTCTGAACCTTTAAATCGCGCTCAACCATGTTTTCGCCCGAAGCCATCAGGGTTGCAAACATTTTAAATATCACTTCCGGAATCAACTCTTTCAAATCCGCTCCTTGCAAGCCGGGAATGGTTTCATACAGTTCCTCCAGTTCTTCGCCAAACAAGCGGGCAAAACCTTCATTGGAATCGATGACTTTAAAATCGCTGTCAACAATCACAATTCCCGCCCGGATTTTATGAATCATGGCCGAGGCAATCACGGAAGCTTCCTTGGCCTTTGCCAGCTTACGTTCGGCCTTTTTGCGGTCAGTAATATCCATAATGGAACCCACAACACCAATAATTTCATCGTTGCCATTCCGAATGACCGCTTTATTAAAAATTACATCGTGTATGGAACCATCAGACAAACGAAACTTGGTTTCATAGCTTTGTCCCTGCTGATTTTCAAACAACTCCTGATCACGACGAGCATACATCTCCGCAATATCAGGGGGTTGTACGTCAAACACCGTCTTTCCAATCACTTCCTCCTTTTTCAGGCCTATAAAATTCTCATGTGCCCGGTTGGTGGCAATGTAAACGCCATGAATATTCCGGTAAAAAATAGGAATCGGCAAAGCATCAATAATCTTTTGATGCAAGTCAGGATGCTGAATCATTTCCGTGTGTAAGGAATTGTCGTCGTAAATCATGATTTTGGGTACTTGGTTTTGGGTACTGGTTCTACGAAATTACAAATTTCAGCCCTTATTTCAATTCAATCTAAATTTTAATCCCCGGGCGCATATTCCATTCAAAATTGACTCCCATCTCACAGTTTTCAATCATATTTGTACAAACCCATTTAAGCACCATGCAGATCAGTAAAATTTGCCAACTATTGTCCGCCCGAATTATTTGCGGCGAAGAACTCTCAACAGCCCAAATTGAAAGAGGTTATAGTTCCGATTTGATGAGCGATGTTCTGACCCTTGATACAGACAACCTGCTTTTGATAACCGGGATGTGTAACCTGCAAACAATCCGGACTTCGGAAATGGCTGATATCCGGTTCATTGTTTTTGTTCGCAATAAAAAGGTAAACGATGACATGCTGGCTCTAGCCAAAGAAAACAACCTTTGCATTTTGGAGTCGCCTTTCACCTTGTTCAAGGCCAGTGGCATTTTATACCAGGCAGGCTTAAAACCGGTTTATTAATGAAACTTCAATTTACCATAGAAGGAGGCAATTTTTCAAACGCCGGGCATGCTGCCAGCGAAATAAAAAAGATGCTTAAACAACTGGGGATAGAGGCCCGATGCATTCGAAATATTGTCATTGCCCTGTATGAAGCCGAAGTAAATGTGGTAGCTCATGCCTTTGAGGGTCAGATTTTGGTGGATATTGAAACCGACAAAATAACGACAGAAATCATTGATAAAGGTCCGGGAATACCGGATATTGAGTTAGCCATGCAGGAAGGTTACTCTACGGCCAGCAAAAAAGTCAGAGAAATGGGCTTTGGTGCCGGCATGGGACTTCCAAACATCAAGAAAAACACAGACGAATTTTATATTGAGTCAACAGTAAACAGTGGAACAACACTTAAAATGATTAATTACTTTTAATGTCACCGGCAAAACGATATCACGCATTAACCATCGATGAACAAAAGTGCATGGGCTGTACGCACTGCATGAAAGTTTGTCCCACCGAAGCAATTCGGGTGGCTGGTGGTCTGGCTGAAATCAGAGCTGACCGCTGTGTGGATTGTGGTCATTGCATGCGGGCATGCCCCGTCAAGGCAATCTATGTTGAGCAGGATGACTTGCAAAATATCCAGTCTTTTAAATACCGCGTCGTATTATTTCCTGCGGTTATGATTGGACAATTTCCGGAGAAATATACCGAAGACCAGATTTACGCGGCACTGCTCAAAATCGGATTCACCCATGTGTTTGAGGTCGAGCAGCCCATCGGGATTTTAAAAACCTCGATTAAGGAATACTGCCGAAAATCGCCCGATAACCGGCCACACATATCAACTTTTTGCCCGGCTATTGTCCGGCTGATTCAGATTCGCTATCCATCGCTGACGGAGAACCTGATTAAGCGAAAAGCGCCCCACGACCTGGTTGCGCATTTTGCCATCAGCGAACTGAAAAAGCAAGGAGCCAAAGAAGAAGAGATCGGCTTATTTTATGTGACTCCCTGCAATGCCAAAATCAGTTCGGTGAAAAGCCCGGTTGGTGAAACCGAATCCATCGTGGACGGCATCATCAACATGGATGCAATCTACAACCGGGTGATGAAAGCCATTGATGACAGCGAAGCAGCAGATACCAGTGCGCGGCGTCAAAACCTGACGCGGGACGGCATTTTATGGAGCTTAACACGTGGCGAAGCCAGAAACTTTGGCGAACGTAGCATGGCCATTGATGGTATTCACAATGTGATCCGCTTTCTGGAACGCCTGGAAAACGAAGAAGTGCCGGATATTGATTTTCTGGAACTCCGGGCCTGCGACCAAAGTTGCGCCGGGGGCATTATGATGACCGGAAACCGTTTTTTGACGGTTGAACGGCTGGAACGACGTGCCAAGCGCTATCCGCCAGCCTGGAAACTTCAAAACTCACCGGCTATTAAAGAATCGAAACAACTAAAACAAAAGTTAGTCGCTGATACCATTATCCCCAAACCCGCCTTTAGCCTGGACAAGGACCGCAAACGAGCCCTGGAAAAAATGGCCCGTGCCCAACGCATCATCTGCTTTTTGCCGGGTATTGACTGTGGCGCATGCGGAGCACCCAACTGTCAGGCCTTAGCCGAAGATATGGTCAATGGCAAAGCCAAGATGTCTGACTGCATTTTCCTCCAGCAAATGTGGGAAAACGAAGGCAAAATTGACACCAAAAAGGCTTTGCGCAACGTTGAAAAGAAATGGGGAGAAAAACGGTTTCAAGCCGACTGCAATAAACGAGGACGAAGAAATGAAGGTTTCTGAATTAGTAGAACTATTGGATTTACAAGTGATTTCAGGCGAGAAAGGACTTGACCGCGAAATCAGTGGAGCATATGTCTCTGACTTACTTAGTGATGTTATGGGAAATGCCCTTGAAGATCAAGTGTGGATTACCCTGCAGGTACATCAAAACGTGATGGCCATTGCCTCACTAAAAGATCTGGCCGCAGTCATCCTGGTGAAAGGACTGCAGCCCCACCAAAGCACGATTGCCCATAGCAAAGAGGAGCAAATCCCCTTGCTGTCCTCTTCCGATTCAACCTTTGATTTAAGCGGGAAATTATATGAGTTGCTGAAAGAGAAAGGATGAAAAAGTTTCGGGCCGACTTACATATCCACACCATTTTATCACCTTGTGCCGACCTGGAGATGAGCCCGGACAAAATTGTTGAACGGGCTATCGAACAAGGGGTCGACATTTTGGCCATTACCGACCACAACTCAACACGCCAATGCGCCATGGTAAAAAAACATGCCGAAGGCACTGGGTTGATGGTTATCAATGGATGTGAAGTCAACAGCCGCGAAGAAATTCATGCCATCTGCCTGTTTGAAGATGATTATACCCGCGACAAGTTTCAACGATTTCTGGATCAATACCTGCCGGAAATCCCGAACCGTCCGGAGTACCATGGGCACCAGGTTTTGCTTAACCGGAAAAACCAAATCACCCAGTACTTTCCACACTACCTGGGAAGCCCGCTTCAGATTGACCTGGAAAGCATTGAACAATACACCCACCAACTCAACGGCCTATTTATTCCGGCTCACATCGACCGGCCCATAAATAGCCTTTATAGCCAGCTGGGCTACCTGCCCTCCGACCTCCATGTTGACGGCTTGCAAATTACCCGGTTTGCCGACGAACAAACAATACGCAAACAATACGATATTCACTCGGACACCAGCCTAATAACCGCCTCGGATGCCCATTATCCGGAAGATATCGGCGCTGCATGCACCTCCTTCTATTTGTTCGAGCCTACTTTTCAGGAGATCCGCTGGGCCTTAAATCAAAAAAACGGTCGATCTGTAAAAATTGAATCATGAACCAACTCGCCTTACACATTCTCGATATCGCACAAAACTCCATTCGGGCCAATGCCAGCCTGATCGAAATTCAAGTTCAAGAACAACCCGACAAAGACCAATATTCCATAACGATCAACGATGACGGACACGGCATGAGCCCCGCCCAGCTTGAACAGGCCACAAACCCGTTTTTCACTACGCAAACCACCCGAAAAGTTGGTCTTGGGCTCCCCTTGCTCAAACACAATGCCGAACAAACCGGAGGGCATTTCCAACTCCGTTCGGATGAAAATAAAGGCACACAGCTTGAAGTAAGCTTTGGCTTTAAACACATTGACCGGCCCATCTTGGGCGATATTGCCGGAAGCTTACTGATTTTGCTTAGCAACGAAAACAACACTGAAATACACTATAGCCACCAAACGCCCAAAGGGCAGTTTGAATTTGACAGTCGGGAAATCAAAAAGGAATTGGATGGGATGCCCATTGCAACACCATCAATTCGAAAATTCCTGCTGGAAATGATTCATGAGAATTTAGAACAAATTCAAATTAGCGAATAATGATAAAAATTAGATTTTATCTGTCTTTATCGTCGGACATTTGAGAAAGGAGACGATTAACCTACTGATTTAAAACAAAAAAAACGATACCTAATGTCAAAAGTAAAGTCACTTGCCGACCTCAAGAAATTAAAAGAGGAGGTTCAATCTAAAATCAAACTTAGAGAAAAAGGGGACCATCCGGAGAATCTGATCCAAATTAAAGTTTCGATGGCCACCTGTGGAATTGCTTCCGGAGCTAAAGACACCATGAACCATTTCATTGAAGAGCTCGACCACCAAGGCATTGATGCCCTGGTTACCCAAACCGGTTGTATGGGATTTTGCTATGCCGAACCGACCATTGAGCTGACCATGCCTGGCCAGGAACCTGTTATTTATGGGTATGTAGACAAAGAGAAGGCTCAGGAAATCATCGACAAACACATCAAACGAAATGAACTGGTTGATGGCATCATCCCGGTAAGTTATAAAACCATTGACGAATAAAAACCACGCAAGGAATGGCTAACTATAAAATGCATTTGCTGGTTTGCGGAGGAACAGGCTGCAAAGCTTCTCAAAGCGGACCAATCAGACGAAATTTTCAAACCCAACTGGAAGAAATGGGGCTGGAACAGGATGTTCAGGTAATTCATACCGGATGTTTTGGTTTTTGCGAACAAGGCCCAATTGTAAAAATACAACCCGATAACACCTTTTACGTTTCAGTAAGCCCTGGAGACACCAAGGAAATTATTGAAGAACATCTAATCAAAGGGCGAAAAGTGGAGCGATTGCTTTACACCGATCCCAACACTCAAATGCCCATTACCGAAAGCAAAAACATGGACTTTTACAAAAAACAAGTCCGCATTGCTTTACGAAACTGTGGATTCATTAATCCTGAAAACGTTGAAGAATATATTGCCAACGAAGGCTATGCAGCCTTGGGCAAATGCCTGGAAGAGCTGACTCCCGAACAAGCCATACAAACCATCATGGACTCAGGCCTGCGCGGTCGGGGTGGCGGAGGTTTTCCTACCGGGCTGAAATGGGACATTACCCGAAAAGTGGAAAACAACCAAAAGTATGTGGTTTGCAATGCCGACGAAGGGGATCCGGGTGCCTTTATGGACCGCTCCATCCTGGAGGGCGACCCGCACACGGTTATCGAAGCCATGGCCATTTGCGGCTATTGCATTGGGGCCGATAAAGGCCTGGTGTATATTCGTGCGGAATATCCGCTGGCCATTGAACGCCTGAAAACAGCACTTAAACAAGCCCGCGAGTACGGCTTGTTGGGCAAAAATATCCTGGGATCCGAGTTCAGTTTTGACATTGAAATCCGCTACGGAGCCGGAGCCTTTGTTTGCGGCGAAGAAACAGCCCTGATCCATTCCATGGAAGGGAAACGTGGCGAACCAACCTTTAAACCGCCATTTCCATCGCAGGAAGGCTATCTGGGCAAACCCACCAACGTAAACAATGTTGAAACCTTTGCCAATATTCCGCCCATCATCAATAAAGGTGCTGCTTGGTTTAGCAGCATTGGTACGGAGAAATCAAAAGGAACCAAAGTATTTGCCCTGGCTGGAAAAATCAACAATGTCGGCTTGATTGAAGTGCCTATGGGAACCACTTTACGCGAAGTTATTTACGACATTGGCGGGGGCATTAAGAATGGCAAAGAATTTAAGTCAGTACAAACTGGGGGACCATCGGGCGGCTGCCTGACCAAAGATTTTCTGGATACCCCTATCGACTATGACAACTTACTGGCTGCCGGCTCAATGATGGGCTCCGGGGGTATGATTGTAATGGACGAGGACGACTGCATGGTATCCATCGCCAAATTTTACCTGGAGTTCACCCTCGATGAATCCTGCGGAAAATGCACCCCTTGCCGTATTGGCAACAAACGGCTACACGAAATTCTGGATAAAATTACCGAAGGAAAAGGAACTGCTGAAGATTTGACCAAATTGCGCATGCTTAGTCATGTTATCAAAGACACTTCGCTTTGTGGCCTGGGGCAAACCTCTCCCAACCCGGTACTTTCTACCCTCGATAATTTCATGAATGAATATGAAGCACATGTCAATGATAGCCATTGTCCGGCGGGGCAATGTAAGGCATTGCTGCAATATCAGATTGATGATGAAAAATGTACCGGCTGTACGTTATGCTTCCGAATTTGTCCGGTTGGCGCAATTTCCGGAGAAAAACGCAGTCCGCATTACATTGATCAGTCGCTGTGTATCAAATGTGGAGCCTGTTTCGAAAAATGTAAGTTTAATGCCATCAAAATTGCCTAACCCTCAAAACTACGCTGGAAATGATCAATTTAACCATCGATAAAAAACCCTTGGTCGTCAAAAAAGGAACTACCATTTTAGAAGCAGCTTCAAGTATTGGCATCGACATTCCAACGCTCTGCCACATGAACCTGCACGACATGAACATTGAAAACAAACCCGGTGGATGCCGGGTGTGCGTGGTCGAAGTAAAGGGCCGTCGAAACCTGGCTCCTGCTTGCTGCACCGAAGTAGCAGAAGGCATGGAGATCAGCTCACACTCCATTCGGGCAATCAACGCCCGCCGGACCGTTGTTGAACTGATTTTATCTGATCACCCGGCCGATTGCCTGGTATGCGCCAAATCAGGCAACTGCGACCTGCAGGATCTGGCTCATCATCTTGGCATTCGCGAAATTCACTACCAAGGCGAACAATCACACTATCGCGAAGATACCAGCCCGGCCATCATCCGTGAGATGGACAAGTGCATCCTTTGCCGACGCTGCGAAACCATGTGCAACCAGGTGCAAACCGTTGGTGTACTTTCCACCATCAACCGTGGTTTTCACTGTGTAGTATCCCCTGCTTTTGAAATGAATCTCGACCACTCTTCCTGTACGTATTGCGGACAGTGTGTGGCCGTTTGCCCAACAGGCGCCTTAACCGAAGTGGATGAAACCGGTGCCGTGATTCGTGCCCTCTCCGACCCGACCAAAACGGTGATTGTACAAACTGCCCCGGCGGTACGTGCCGCCCTGGGCGAAGAATTTGGCATGGAAGCCGGAACCCTGGTAACCGGAAAAATGGCTGCAGCCTTACGCCGACTTGGCTTCGATTATGTGTTTGACACCGATTTTGCAGCCGACCTGACCATCATGGAAGAAGGAACCGAATTGCTTGAACGACTCAACAAATACCTGGCCGGTGACCAGGAAGTGAAGTTGCCAATCCTGACTTCGTGCTGCCCGGCCTGGGTGAAGTTTTTCGAGCATCAGTTTCCCGATCTGAAAGACATTCCGTCAACAGCACGCTCCCCCCAGCAAATGTTTGGCGCCATTGCCAAAACGTATTTTGCCGATAAGATGAAGGTAAAACGCGAAGACCTGGTGGTTGTTTCCATCATGCCTTGCGTGGCCAAAAAATACGAAAGCAGTCGCGATGAATTTGCCGTAAATGGCAATCCGGATGTCGATCATGCACTAACAACACGTGAACTGGCTCAGCTGATCAACCTGGCCAACATCGATTTTAAAGCTCTTCCCAATGAAGAATTTGATCAACCAATGGGTGAATCAACCGGAGCCAGTGTTATTTTCGGAACTACCGGAGGTGTAATTGAAGCCGCCGTGCGCACGGCCTACGAAGTACAAACCGGCAAAACATTGGAGCGCCTCGATTTTGAAGAATTGCGCGGCATGGAAGGGCTGCGGAAAGCAACCATCGACTTTGACGGCTTACCAATCAATATTGGGATTGCCCACGGCCTGGGAAATGCCCGAAAGTTGCTGGAAGAAATAAAAGCCGGCAAAAGCGAGTTTCATGCCATTGAAATCATGTCTTGCCCCGGTGGTTGTATTGGCGGCGGTGGCCAGCCTTATCATCATGGCGATGTGGAGGTTTTGAAAAAGCGCCAGAAAGCAATTTACGCTGAAGATAAAAGCAAAACCATTCGCAAATCGCACGAAAATCCGTACATCAAAAAACTGTACGATGAGTTTCTGGGTGAACCGCTCAGTGAAAAAGCACATCACCTGCTGCACACCGAGTATTTTGACAGAAGTTGAAACGAGTCTTGAGTATCGCGTTTCGTGTTACGAGTATTCAAAAAAGAACTGAATTAAAAAGAAGACAATGCCAAAAATAAAACTTTCCGAAAAGACCATTAGCCAGATTAAGGAAATCTGTGTTCAGTTTGACAACCAGGAAGGAGAACTAATTAATGTTCTGCACCAGGTGCAAAGCAAGCTGGGCTATTTGCCCGCTGAGGTACAGGAAGTAATTGCCAAAGAACTGAACATGTCAGTCGCCAAAGTATATGGTGTGGTGACTTTCTATTCGTTTTTTACCATGCTGCCCCAAGGCGAGCACCCCATTTCTATTTGCATGGGAACAGCCTGCTACGTGCGTGGCGCTGAGCAGGTGCTGAGCGAATTCAAACGCCAGCTCAATATTGAAGTTGGCGAAACCTCCCCCGACGGTAAATTTTCACTAAGCAGCCTGCGTTGCGTAGGCGCCTGCGGGCTAGCCCCCGTAGTTACCGTAGGCGAAAAAGTCTATGGACGGGTTTCTCCGCAGCAGGTTGGAAAAATTATTGCGGAGTACCAGGAAGGATGTCCTTCCGAGGCACAATCAGCCTAGCCCATAAAAAGAAATTCTGAGCTTGTTTGCAGGGATTTACGTCTACTGCAAGCAAGCTCAGGTAAACATATTCACCTCTCCCTTTTACAGGCAATCTCCTTGCCTGCAAATCATGGCCATTTTCCTGCTAACAAACTGCCATATTGACATTCAATGCATGAATCTTTCTTCCAGTGCAATCGTAATTATAAGCGTGAAGACACTGAACAAATGACAGCTTGAACTTGAAAAATTGTCCATCCAAATGCACTGGCACTTATTTTGATTTTTTCGAGTTGAAATTAAATGTCTAACTAAAAAGTATGGAGGATAAAATTATGGCACTACCAACATTTTCGAATCAGTACCCGGATTTATTTGACCGCTTTTTTGACAACAATTTATTCGATTGGTCAAACCGGAATTATTCAAACACCAACACAACCCTACCCGCAGTCAACATCAAAGAAGACCTTGATGGGTTTGAGGTTGAAGTAGCTGTTCCGGGCTTTGATAAAAAAGATTTCAAAATTGATCTGAACAACAATTTGCTGACCATCTCTTCGGAAAAGAAAGTGGAAGACGAAACCAAGGAAGGCCAGCAATTTACTCGCAGAGAATTTAGCTACCAATCATTCTGCCGGACATTTACCTTGCCCGACACCGTAAAAACAGACAGCATTGTAGCTAAATATGAAAACGGCATCTTGCGTGTAGAAATTCCGAAAAAGGAAGAAGTAAAACCCAAGCCACCAAAGCAAATTGAAATTAAATAGAAATTGATTCATCTCTGTTAACGGAGCGTCCGCACGTTTGGACGCTCCTGAATAAACAGCTCATTCACTGGTCTTAATTAGGCCAGGAACGATCGACGGAACGCATAAAAAGACAGCTTGCAGTTGCCAACTTAATTGTCTAACCACAAAACAAGGAAGACTATGAAGTACATTGGCTTATCAACAACGCTTTTACTCTTTTTGCTTAGCAGTTGTTCCGGTCAACCCCGTTCGGAACAAACGGAATCACTGGATTCGATAGCACCCAAAACCGACATTGTTGTTAACCGACAATTCGATGAAAACGGGAACCTTATCCGGTACGACTCAACGTATACACAGTTTTACAACAGTATTGAACAAGACAGCCTTCTGGCTGACAGCATTTTGAGTGAATTCAAAAATCGCTTCAATTTGCAGTATCCGTTCTCTGACAGGTCGTATTTCAACGATTTCTTTTTTCAGGACTCCTTGTTGCAATACGATTTCTACAAGAAAAACTTTTTCTACGAACGGTTTCAAAACAACATGAAGCGAATGGACTCTCTTTTTCAGGAAATGGATTCCATGAAGAATCGCTTTTTCATGGACCAGTTTCCGCAGAACAAATAAACTTTTCCCTGTGGGGATTACTAAAAAATAAAGTTTAACGATTAAAAACGGAGGTTGTTATGAATGGAATTAGAAAACATGAAAACTTACCACTCTGGCCAAAATTGTTCAATGATTTTTTTGACCGGGACTGGATGAATTTCTCAACCCGCAACTTTTCAAATACCAATACGACGCTTCCTTCCGTAAATATCAAGGAGGACGACAATGGGTTTGAAGTTGAGATGGCTGCACCGGGCTTTGAAAAGAACGATTTCAAAATCGATCTGGACAATAGCATGCTCACCATTTCTTCAGAAAAAAAAGTGGACAGCGAAACCAAAAAGGGCCAGCAGTTTACCCAGCGTGAATTCAGCTACCAATCGTTTAGCCGTTCATTTACGCTTCCACAGTCAGCTGAAAGCGAAAAAATTACGGCCAGCTATGCCAATGGTATTTTAAAAATCGCGATTCCGAAGAAAGAAGAAGCGAAACCGAAACCAGCCAGAAACATTGAAATTAAGTAATGGAAGGCGGAACCTGTCTTCAGTTTAAAGGGGTGCTCCGTCAGGGAACACCCTTTTTTTATTGATTCGCAAACAAAAAACAATGCAATACAAAGATTACTATAAAATACTGGGGGTTGACAAGAATGCTTCACAGGCTGAAATCAAAAAAGCCTACCGTAAGCTGGCAGTCAAGTATCATCCGGATAAAAATCCCGGGGATAAGGAAACCGAGAACCGCTTTAAGGAAATCAATGAAGCCCACGAAGTCCTCAGCAAACCCGACAAGCGCAAAAAATACGATGAGCTGGGCGAAAACTGGAACCGCTATGGACAAGCAGGACCATATGGCAGCGAAAATCCATTTGCTGGTTACCGACAGCAAGGCCAATCGTTTTATTCGGAAGAGGATTTGAATGATGTTTTCGGAGGTTTTGGCTCATCTGGCTTTTCTGATTTTTTCGAAGCTTTTTTTGGTCAAGGCAGACCATCTGGCAGATCAGAAAGTAATTTTAATTTCAGAGGGCAAAACCTGAATGCACAGCTGTCACTTAGTCTGGAAGAAGCCTTTCATGGCACCAGCAAACTCATTCAGCTACAGGATGAAAAAATCAGGTTAAAAATTAAACCCGGAGCCTACGATGGGCAAGTACTGCGCATAAAAGGGAAAGGCGGAAAAGGAAGTGACAAAAGCAATCAGGGCGACTTGATGGTAACCGTGCAGCTATTGCCACATCCCAGCTTTGAGCGGGTAGGCAATGACTTAAAAACGCGTCAGCAAATCAACCTGTTTGATGCTGTGCTCGGCGGCGAAGTTCAGGTTAATACCATGGACGGCAAAATTAAAATCAAAATTCCGGCCGGAACAAAAAATGACAAAGTGCTGCGGGTAAAGGGCAAGGGAATGCCGGTTTATGGCAAGCCCGGACAAAAGGGGGACCTACTGGTTCAACTTCAGGTTTCAATTCCGGATAAGCTAACCCCTGCCCAGAAAGAACTGTTTGAAAAGCTTCGGCTAAGTTTCAACTGAAGTAGTGATTTGAAAATTCCGTTTAACCAATATTCAGCAGACGAAAAAACAAGGACATCATGAAAGATCTAATTCATTATCCACCTAACGAAGTTGAATGGCTTAATACCTTGGATGAGCTGGTGCACGACCGGGAGTTAAAATACCAGTGTGCTGATCTTTATCAAGCCGGCGTTGAGGATGAAACAGAACTGCTTTCGGCAATTCGACATGCCAACCAAAGCTTATTCCGCTCGGGGCTCAATCCCCACCATTACATCAAACCACTTTTTGTCACCGCTGTTGAAAGTGGGCAAACTTATCACGATTGGAAAATGAGTGCCGCTGGCTTTCTGTTGGTGCTTTTCAGCGCCAACCAGTCCAGCCGGAAATTTAACCGATTTAAGATTGCCCTTATCAATCGCTTGCTTGAAGATGCAGACCGCTCAGACTGAACTGCTAGAAATCCTGCTCCCGATGGGTCAGAATAACATTCAAATCGTATTTTGCCTGGAGGTGTGCAGCCACCTGTTCCGCCGAATAAACCGACCGATGCTGGCCTCCTGTACAGCCAAAGTTCACGCTTAAGTGCGTAAAGCCGCGCGAAAGGTACATTTGTACCGATTGATCGACCAGTGCATACACATGACTTAAAAACTCAGCAATCTCGGAGTTAGCCTCCAGAAAATCAATCACAGGCTGGTCTTTCCCGGTAAGCTGCTTGTATTGCTCGTAGCGCCCGGGATTGTGAATTGCACGGCAGTCAAAAATAAAACCGCCACCATTGCCCGACGGGTCAGCCGGTAATCCTTTCTTATACGAAAAGCTTCCCACGCGAACCGTTAACTTTCCTTGTTGTACCCCAATTTTTTTCAGAAATTCCGATTCACTTACGGCTTCCAAGACCTTGAAAAGTTCCGGCAAAGCAATCGTAATCGTATTGTTTTTCAGCAAATAGCTCAAGTTCTCCAGGGCAAACGGAATACTTTTCAGGAAATGTTCCTTCTTCTCATAAAAACCACGGAACCCATAGGCTCCCATGGCCTGCATAATCCGGATCAAGGCATAACCTGTAAAATAGGCCTTAAACTCATCCCGATCAACCGTGATGTGCTTTTCCAGTTCATCCAGGTAAAACTCCAACAGCTCGTTGCGAATCGCTTGCGGAATATCGGCTTTTGCATCATAAAGCAAGGAAGCAATATCATACTGCAAAGCACCTTTCCGGCCCCCTTGGTAATCGATAAAAGCAACCTTGTTGTCGTGAAGCATGATGTTGCGCGACTGAAAATCACGGAACAGGAAAAAATCATTGTCTGCAGCCAGCAGGTAATCACTGAAATGCTGGAAATCATCTTCCAGGGCCTGCTCATCGAAAGGAATTTTAGCCAGCTTCAGGAAATAATATTTGAAGTAGTTCAAATCCCACATCATCGACTGCTTATCAAAAGCTGCACGCGGATAACAGAAATCATAATTGATTCCCTTCCCTGCCGTGATTTGCAATTTGGGAAGCTCCATCAACACTTTTTTATACACGTTGACAATCTTCTCCGAAAAACCTTCCAACTCCCGTGTCCGACTGAGGTATTCAAACAAGGTCAGGTCTCCCAGGTCTTCCTGAATGTAGCAGGTTTTCTCCGGGTTCACCGTGTAAATTTCAGGCACAGCAACGCCTTGCCTAAAAAAGTGATCCGAGAACTCCAGGAAAGCGGTGTTCTCTTTCACATCCTGATTCCAGGCGCCAATGGCCTGATGATTGGCACTTTTTATGCGACAATATTCGCGGTACGAGCCTGATGGCGGCAATACTTCAAAAGCAGTCATTTCTTCCTTGAAATGGCCTTCGTAGAGTCGAATAATTTCTTCCTTTATCGTTAAGTCCAAAGCGTTCCTTTTTTAGTCATGAAAAACAAAGATAAAAGAAAATCGACAGCTCCGAAGTTTAAATTCGTCTGCTGTTTTTAGGTCTTTCAACCCATCGTTTATTCCTACGGATTTTAGTATTCTGAAACCACCTCACCCCCAGCCTCCCTAAAACAGCAGCAAAGCGAAAGAAGAGTATTAAAGCAAGAAAAAAGAACCGGCAAGTTAATCGGACCTATTCGGCACTAAAAACAGCAATCACCGGATAATGATCGGACAATAACCAGTTAGTTTCGCCATTGCCAACCCAGGCTTTCACACATTGCTGCTCCAGCTCCGGAGACACCAGGATATAATCAATTCGCTCTTTACGCCTGTCCAATGACTCTGGCTCTTCCTTATTGACGACAGCCAGCGCCCTTGCCGGGAAACTTCCGCGCTGAGCCATTCCCTGTGTGTGCTTACGAACGACATCCCCTAAAGGCAATGACAGAAAAGAAGAAATAACCGCATAATCAAAATCGCCATTGACCAAGTTGCCTTCCAGTCCTTTTCCTTGATTGCCCTTTTTCATTCGAGTCAACAAAGGACCGTTCGGATCATACAAATCAGCATCAAAAGGCGAATGTGCATTGAAATCGCCCATCACCATATAGCGGGGATTCTGCTCGCGAATCTCTTCAATTTTGTGGACCAATAATTTCGCTTCATCCCTTCTCCTTTGAATGCTACCGGGATGCAGATGAACCACCAAAAAGTCAACGCCATTTGATTGGCAATGCAAGGCTCCGTGATGCAGTCCCTCCAAAAGCTTTTCCTTCAATTCAATGGGAAATCGAGAGGTGAGTCCCACCGAATAACCTGTGGTTCTAAGCAATACCGAATAAGCATGTCCCCACGATTTGGCATCTTCCTTCAACTTTTCAGGCGTGTATTTACAGAGTTCCTGCAAGGCCACCACATCGGGCTGTTGGTCAGCCACCCACTGTTGTAGCGCGACGCGGCGGGCATCATCTTTTCCCCAGTCAAAACCATTCCAAATGTTGTAGCTAATCACTTTTAGTTGCTCTTTCGGCGATTGAGAAAAGCCTGAGTTTATTGTCAACAATGCAATTGAAAGAAGTAGTAGTAAACGTTTCATGAGTAAATCGTATTTTAAGGGTTCAAATCATTTTTAACAAGCCAACACATATTCCCATTCAGTGCAATTTAATGCAACTCTAGAAGAACAAAGAGATCTCAAGCCTATAACGTTGTTTGCTAAGCAAAAACATACAGGAAGCTCATCATGTGTATATAGTTATTAACTCCATGGCGTAAGATAAAAACAATCGCTTTTAACCACACCATGGAGTTATTATTTCTGTAATCTTAAATAAGTATCCGAGAAATTTTCGTCAATAAGGTAATCTCTTAAAAACAGACATTACTTTATCGAGAACTAAGCAGATACGCATAGCCAATTAGTAACCGTCATTCTGTACCAAGTTATCATTAATGTCAATCTCGGATTGTGGAAAAGGCCACAGATAGTGTTTTTGTTCAAAAATCCGTGTAACACCTGGATCTTCAATTTGAGGGATCACAGTATGTGCAATTCCCCATCGTTTAAGATCAAAGTACCTGATCCCTTCCATGGCTAACTCAACTCTTCGTTCATTCCTTATTTTTTCTCGAAGTTCTTCTTTGCTCAAACCTGAGACTGCAGGCATATCAACTCCAGCTCTTGCCCTTACCTCGTTCAAGGCGTCATAAACTGACTGGTCAGGGCCATCTGCTTCATTTTTAGCTTCGGCATACATCAATAACACATCAGCATATCGTAAAATAATGACATCCTGTGCACTTTTAATAGTGCCGGTAACAGGAGCCTGTGTGCGATCGATATACTTTTCCCAGGCAAAGCCTGTTGTTAGAAATACCTCATCGACAACACCATTTCCATATTCCCAAGGTTCACCGGGAAGAAAAATCGTTAAGTCAAGACGAGGATCTCTGTTTTCATACGGGTTTTCCGGATCAAATAAAGGAGACTCGGAGATTGATTTACCATCTTTACATTCATAGGCATCAACCAATCCTTGCAAAGGAGAACAAGAACGCCAACTACCATACATGATATCTAAATGGCTTACTTTATCAGGAGCTGTATAAACGGAAGAAAAAATGATTTCCGGATTTCCATCCTGACTTTGACCATTGAACATTCCGGCAAAATCATCCGACAGTGAAAATTTCTTATCATCGATCACTTGCTTCGCCGCCTGAGCAGCTTCAGCCCAACGACTTTCAGTCATCAACACACGAGCTTTTAGGGCAAGTGCTGATCCTTTTACAGCTCTTCCTGAGTAGGCTGTATTCGGGAGGTTAGCTATGGCATATTCCAAATCATCCAACACTTCTTTAACAACTTCCTCACGCGTGTTTTTAGGCAAGTCCATATTATCAATATCAACTTCGCCTGTAATAATAACGCCGCCATACACCTTAACCAAGCGAGAATAGTACAGCGCTCTTAAAAAACGCACTTCGCCAATATACTGTTTGCGGACGGTCTCATCCAGTTTTTCAACCGAATCAATATTGCGAAGGAAGAAATCACAAGTTGCAATGGCTTTATAATTTAAGAAGTACCAATCCCGTACAATTCCTCCGGTAGTTGACTCAATTAGTCCACGAGAAGGTGCCGGAAAGTTACTTGGCCAGCCGGCATTAGTATATCCATCATCCGAAAGTGCTTCCCATTGAGCAGTAAGTCCTCCAAATCCGGCTTCCCAGCCGACAGGACTTAGTGGGTCATAACAGGCTGAAAGTGCCCCCATCACATCCTGTTCACTTTTCCAAAAAGTTTCGGATGAAATAGCTGACAAGGGACTTCGATCCAGAAAATTATCTTGACAAGACGACAAAGCAAGTACGATTGCTAGTACTCCAATATGGTATATTATCTTTTTCATATCAACTGCTTTTTAAAACATTAGAATTTGACATTCACTCCAAGAGAGTGTACTTTGTTTTGTGGATAAGCGGCATATTTTCCACTATTAGAAACCCGCTCCGGATCAACCCCATCCAATTTACTAAACGTCAGAATGTTATCTCCTGAATAGTAAACTCGTACATTTTTAAGCTTTAGCTTAGACACAAGTCGTTGAGGTAAGGTGTAACCAACTTGAAGGTTCTTCAATCTCAAAAAGTCAGCATTATGCAAATAGTAGCTTGAGTAAGATCCTTCAATAGCCCGATGATAGAAACCAGCATAAATAGCAGGCATCTCATTGGTTGGGTTTTCGGGAGTCCAACGGTCTGTCAACCATTTTTTAGAAGGAGGTGTTCCTTTATAAAATGGGTCCATTCCTTGTTCATTCAGATACAACTTCCGTCCTTCAACGCCAAAGAACTGAGCATTAAAATCGAAGTTTTTCCATGATGCATTAAGGTTAAACGAATAGGAGAATTTCGGGAAAGCACCATCCATATAAACCCGGTCATTCTGATCAATAACTCCGTTATCATCCACATCTCTGAACTTAATATCTCCAGGCTTAGGCTGATTTGGATGAGTTGCTGAATTCTCTACATCTTCCGGTGATTGAAAGATACCAACCCATTCATACATGTACCATGTTCTCCAAGGTCTTCCTTCTTCAATGATGGTATTTCCTGAAATCTCTTTTTCTCCAAATTTCTCTACCTCATTCTTATAACTTTGCAAGTTAAACGACAAACCATATCTAAACTCATCGATGTTATCCGTATAACTTACGTCAAATTCATATCCGGTATTTCTCATCTCACCACCATTAATTACCGGTCCTTGAAGGCCATAGAAGCCACCAACCTGTTTTCTTCTCAGAATATCATAGGTAAACTTGTTGAACCAGTCGAATGTAAAGTTGAAACGGCTGTCAAACAACGACAAGTCAAACCCAATATCATAAATCTGCGTGGTTTCCCACTTCATGTTCTGATCCACAATTGAAGTTGGCTTCGCACCTGACACCAAAGCTCCATCAAAAGGATACCCTTTAATAATTGAAAGAATATCCTGGTAAGGGTAATAGCCAATATCTTGGTTACCTAACACGCCGTATGAAGCACGAACTTTTAAGTTTGATAAGGACTGAACATCTTCTAAGAATGATTCTTCAGATACTCGCCAGGCCGCAGACATCGATGGAAAGAACCCCCAACGGTTGTCTTGGCTAAACCGGGAAGAGCCATCGTATCTTCCATTCACTTCAAACAGGTACTTTTCCTTGAAATTGTAATTCAAACGTCCAAAATAAGACAAGATCGCCCATTCCTCTGACGTTCCGTTTACGGTTTGTCCATTACTTGATCCAGCATCCAATTCCTGTGCTGAACTGTTAAAAAAGCCTTCTCTGAAACCACCGAGCGTTTCATACTTGTAACTTTCCTGCTGGTATCCAACAAGTGCTTTCAGGTTATGACTCCCAAAATCTTTATCAAAGGTTAAATGAGAATACAAAACGGGCTGAATGTCGTTAAACTGAGAGATTGACAACCCAGCTTTTCCATATGCCAAAAGCTCGGCGTATTCTCCCGTATTGTAATGATAGGTTTTAACGCCGTCAGAGTACCAGGTTTTGTTTTTGGTATTGTTAATGTTGATTCCACCCTTAACTGTCCAACGAAGGAAGCTAGCCAGCTTAACATCAACAAAAGCACTACTTTGCATGCCAAATCCTTTGGTATTGCTTGAGGTTGTCTCAATTATCGCATAAGGATTGGGTTGAAACTTATTTTCGTACTCATCGAGAAAAGCATTCTTCACATAGTCGCCGTTGGGAAGTTTAGGTTTGTAAGTTGGCCCTTGCGAAAGAATAACTGCATACTGATCAGTACCGCCACCAGGTGTCCGGTCCGTAATTTCGTAGTTCAAGCCAACATTTGCTCCAAAAGTAATACGGTCATCCAAAGATGACGTAATATTGAACTGCGTGTTATATTTCTTGTAGTAGAAAGGTTTCATAACCCCTGGCTCATCATTGAGACCAAAACTTACACTGTAAGTCGTCTTCTCAGTACCACCAGACATGCGCAAAAAATGATTTTGCACCCAGGCTGGATTAACCATCAAATCAAGCCAGTCGGTATTGGGGTATTTATCCCTGTCGGTGGCATTTCGATACGCATTAATTTCCTCTTCCGTATAGGGTACCGGACGTCCTCCGGTATGCTCCATCGCTTCATTATACAATTCCATATAATCAGCCGAGTTCGTAACTAAGTCTGGCAATACAGTTGGTGAATAATTCCCCAGGTTAAAACCATATTCAACCGACAATTGTCCTTTAGTTCCTTGTTTGGTGGTTATCAAAATAACACCATTGGCAGCCCGCGATCCATAAATTGAAGCTGAAGCAGCATCTTTCAGCAGGGTGATTGCTTCGATATTGTTTGGGTTGATGGATGACATATCTCCTGGAATTCCGTCAATCAATACCAATGGATTTTTACCTGCTCCATCAAAAGTTCCAAGTCCTCTAATTTGCAACGAATTGGAGTTATTTCCAGGCTCTCCTGAATTTTGAATCACCTGCAATCCCGGAAGTTTCCCTTGCAGCATTGACTCAGGGCTGGTGATTACGCGTTTGTTTAAGTCTTCGCTAGTCATTGTCGCAATAGCTCCGGTCAAGTTAATCTTCTTCTGTGTTCCATAACCAATCGCCACAACTTCATCCAGGCCAATGGCATCTTCGCTCATCGAAATATTGATCACGGATTGTCTTCCAACCTGAACTTCCTGCGTCTTCATTCCCACAAAGGAAAATACCAATACGCCTTCCACCGGAACATCAGCAATGGTGTATTCTCCATTAAAGTCACTAACTGTTCCCTGGTTGGTTCCTTTGATCAAAACAGTTACTCCGGGCAAAGGCTGTCCAGCCATATCAACAATTTGTCCTGATATTTTCACCTGTTGTTGAACAACTCCATTCCCTTCCTTAGGATAAATCATCACATGGCGATCGATAATGCGAAAATCAATTTGCTCATCTCTAAAAATTTGAGCCAAGGTTTTTTCAATAGAAGTTGTATTGACGCGAATTGTTACCCGTCTTTCCACATCAACCTTTTGATTATCGTACATGAAGGTGTACTCCGATTGATTTTCAATTTCGTTCAGAATTTCACGAATCTGCTTGTTTTCGAGATTTAGGTTAAGTTTTGTGTTTTGTGCAAATCCGGAAGCCATGGAATTGATGACGATACCGAGCACAAGAAAAAGAGTCAGTCTCATGATTAGAAAGAGTTTTTTACATCGGGGGAGTCCCAATGCAGGTTCAAACCATTTTTTTTTCATAATTTTGAATGATTAGTTTTTGAATTTTAAAGGTTCCAATTTGTTTGGTAGACGGCTGGATACCTGTCAAATTCAGATTCGACATTAAAAAGGCAGGGGAGTTAATCGCTTCCCTGTTTTATTTTCACTTATTCTTATAGTTTATCATTACTTCGTCTCCATCAATTTTGTATTCAATTGGTGTAATTACTGAAATCAGATCCAGCACATCTCTCAAACTTTCGGTCTTTACCTTAAAAGTATAATTGTGCTTTGTTAGCATTTGTGAATCAACCGTAATTTTGACCCCATACCAGCTTTCCAATATCTGAATGACTTCTTCCAATGGATCATCCACAAAGATGAGCATGTTATCTTTCCAGGCCACCAAGCGTTCAATATTTGAAACTTGTTGAACTGTCCCCTTCCCATTGGCTAAAGTAAACTGTTCACCTGGCTTAAGCTCGGTTAGCGGTTGGTTTTGCTTGCCAAATACCTTTACCTTCCCTTCGAGCAGTGCCACATCAACTTGTTTGCTTCTCTCGTTTTCCCGAACATTAAATTGGGTTCCAAACACCCTAACATCAACCTTCTCGGCATGTACAACAAATTGCCTTTGCTTGTCTTTTGTCACATCAAAAAAGCACTCGCCAACAATATAAACATCACGGGTTTTCTGCTTAAAAGAAGTTGGGTAGCGAATCTCAGCTCCTGAGTTAAGCCATACACATGTGCTGTCTGGCAGAATAACCTGCGTGCGACTCCCCTTTGGAGAGATCACGGTTGTGTAAACCTGTTCGTTTGCAAAAAAGCTGGAAAAGTTCCCCATCCACATTCCACTGAGGAAAACCAAGACAAGAACCGCGGCTGCAGCGACCCAACGATAAACTCGAAGTGGAATCAAACGTTTTTGAGGTTGCTTTTCAATTCGGGTAAGTAGCTTACCCCATAGTTTTTCAGTATCGGGTGAGTAAAAATTGACCTTCTGATTTGAGATTTGCCAATCACATAGAATCTGCTGATAAGTCTTCGCATTTTCATCAGACTCACTCAACCAATCTTTCAGCAACTCTTTTTGCTGAGAAGAAGCATTGCCTTTGAGTTGGGCTGAAATAATCTCCCAAGGTATTTTTTCTTGATTCATCGGTTTCATTGACAAATTATTTTTCCAACCTGCTTTAACCAGGCTGTTTATTCTTATAGTCGCAGATACCTCATGAATCCCTCAAGCAAAAAATGCTTTTTTTTAAAAAAAATTAGAGATGATCCAAAAAGCGAAGATTTGCTTGTAATAGGGCCGTAGTTTTTCGCGAAGTTTCCGCAGGGCTATTCCAACATGATTCTCCACCGTCTTTACACTTAAACCCAGTTCATCCGCGATTTCTTTGTACGAAAGATTTTGCTCCCAAGCCATTTGGTAAATCCGCTTGCTTTGTTTGGGTAAGCTATCGATTGCATTATTGATCATTTGCTGTAATTCCTCATTCTCTAAAATATATTCAGCTGAAATGGGATCAACAGCATCTGGAGCTTCAAATCCAAGGTCTGTAAAGAAGTTTTTTTGTTGTTTTCGGAAATAGGATACTGCCTGGTTTTTAGCAGCTGTAAATAAGTAATTTCGAAACGATGATTTTATTTCGATGTCTTCCCGCTTTTCCCACACATAAGCGAAAATATCCAGCGCAAGCTCTTCCGCGAGGTTTTTATCGTGTAAATAAATCAACAGGAAATTGCAGAGGTCTGCAAAATGATGGTCAAAAAGATAACGATAAGCTTTAAGGTCTCCTTTGGCAACCTCGACCATAGCAACATTATCGTTTAGGTATGTATTCATTGTTAGGTATTGCTAATCTTACTGCAATGATACTAATTTGTATCGACAATGAGATTTTACTTCTCCCATTTTAACGATCAAGTTTTCC
Source organism: Sunxiuqinia rutila (assembly GCF_050589705.1). Lineage (NCBI taxonomy): Bacteria > Pseudomonadati > Bacteroidota > Bacteroidia > Marinilabiliales > Prolixibacteraceae > Sunxiuqinia > Sunxiuqinia rutila. Next base: position 331,552 of record NZ_JBNGOT010000005.1, on the reverse strand, counting down.
TCAAATCCCCAACAATCAGTCCCCTCAGAAGCTTATAACGAAAACGTTTTCATAGCATTCAGGCATCAGGCATGCTAACAGTTTTTTCCTCATTCCTGTTCCTTCAAAATATCGCGAATATCCAGGAAGTTGGTCTCCAATCGGAGCATATTTTCAATGAAAAAGTTATAAATATCAGGCCATTGGTTTTGGCGATGAATATCGAAACCTTCCTGCTCCACGTATATCCGGCACACTTCTTTTCCGGTTTCGCGTATAAACAAGAAATCCCAAATCAATCCATTCTCAAAGCCATCTTCCAAAATTGCCTTGTATGATTGTAATTTCTCAAACAAATCGAGCCGTTTACTTTCACTCCGATGATTCAACTCAATCATAACTCGGGCAGCTTTCCGGTCAACCTCAAACTTCAGGTCCAGCCCCGCTATTTTGGTGTCATACAACATCCATTTCTTTCCTCTCTCCTGCAGTTCAGGAACAATCTTGCATCGTTGTCCAAACAGGATCCAGAATTGCTTACGCAGTTGTTTGGCTTCTTCTTGTGTATACATTAAAAATAATTGAGCCACAAAAATACAATGGTTCTTCGGAATGAGAAACAAAAAGTAAGCAATTATGGATCCACACTCATTCTGGCATTCATTAGCCACAATCGTTCGGCTACAGGATTGCAAAATGAATACCAAAACTGAACAAATGCCCTCTTTCTTTGTCTTTGAATAAAAACCAAAAAGCACAGCGTTGACCTTTTTCAAAAACCTACTTATGCCGGCAAAACAGTTCCTTTCGATTTTGCTTATACTGGCCATCGGCTTACATCTGTTTGCCGAGGTAGGCATCTACTTTTCCTTCAAAATTAATCAGGATTATATTGCGGAATTTCTGTGTATTGAAAAAGATATCCCCGACTCGAGCTGCCAAGGATGTTGCCAGCTAAAAAACAAGCTGGAAGAACACGAAAAGCAAAAACAGGAAGCCCCCCAATCCGAAAACAAGAAATACGAAATTCAATTATTTACCGATGACTCCGGAATAAAACAAGAGCAATTCCCAACCGTTGAGATCATTGGTTATCAAATCGTCTACACAAAAGGAGTTTTATTAGCCTATTCGCTTTTTCACCCTCCGAAAGATCAAGCCTGACCTTATCGTAGAATACGCTTTTTAAACTAGTGTCCGGTCCAAAACTGCTTACGTCTTGAAGTGTTTGATAAGAAAACTTCGAGAACAAGGCTTGCGATCTCTGATAATCAAGGAGTTTACAGGTCGTAAATGACTGTTTTCAGAAAGAGCGCAACGCAGTTATCGGAGTTTTCCTGCAAACACTAGCTTCTAATCAGTACAAAATCAATACAAACACCTTATTCAATTCATAATGAATAAATTACTTGATCGTTTTTACAGCCGAATTGGGGTGACACTTAGCTTGTTAATTCTCAGTTTTACACTGCAAGCGCAAACGCCCTACTTAAAACTGGTTGATGAAGATACCCGTCAACCAATTGAAAATGCCAATTATGCCTACGGCTCAAAACAAGGCATTTCATCCATCGATGGTGAAATCTCATTTGTTTATCAAGAAGATGTTCCATTAATCATTTCACACATTCAATATGGGAAACTCAGTTTCACGCCTGAAGAAGTTGCTGAAGCCATCAAAAAACAGGTGTTGGAACTAAGTCCCAAAAGCCACAATTTACAACCTGTTACTTTTTTAAGTATTCATCCAGAAGCCGGAGAACAGGAAGAAATGACTTTTCGAATTCAGGATAAACTTGCTCATGATGCCGGTCAGGTATTGGAGCAATTCAGTGCCATTTCGAGCATCCGAAAGAGTGGAGCCTATGGTTTCGATCCCGTACTCCGTGGATTTAAATATGACCAGCTCAACCTGGTCATTGATGGAACCCAGAGTGCAACCGCAGGCTGTCCCAATCGCATGGATCCCGCATCCAGTCAAATTCCACTAAATATGATCGTCCAGGCAGAAGTGCTAAAAGGACCACACAGCCTTCGTTATGGAAGCGCCTTTGGAGGAACCATCAACTTTAAGAGTGCACCATCTCATTTTTCTGAGCAAGCGAAACTGGGCGGACGATTGGGAAGCAGCTTTGAAACCAATGGTTCCATCAGCCGGTCGGAAGCCCTTGTTGGCTTAAGTAACAAAGCTGTTGACCTTCGTTTATTTGGGGCTTTATCCACCGGAGATGATTATACCGATGGCGATGGGCTTAGCGTTCCTGCTCGTTTTTATCGAACCAATTTTGGAGGAAAGTTCGGGTTTAAGCTCAGTCAAACACAACAACTACATCTATTGGTTTCAAATAACTATGCCAAAGATGTGGATTTCCCCGCTCTCCCGATGGACTTGCGAAAAGATGATACCTGGCTGCTGAATTTAGGGCACGAAGCCTTGTTTTACAAAGGCAAGCTTTCCTCATGGAACACGACCCTTTATGCGACATGGGTCGATCACCTGATGGATAATTTCGATAAGGAAATCACCCCCCGAATGGTTGACGCCAGCACGGCAGCAAAAACAAACAATGCCGGAGGACGCACAGAATTAAGGTTTGACCTTAACAATGACTGGTTTTTTGTAGGAACAGACATGCGCTATGAAAAAGCAGAAGGGACCCGCGAACGAAACCTGCTCATGGGCCCTATGAAGGGACAAACCCTATATGACAATGTTTGGCAAGATGCCTCGATCCGGAAAAATGGTTTGTTTGCAGAGTACCATCATCAAGGACAAGGCTATCATTTGGTTTTCTCCGGACGCCTGGAACTAAACCATGCGGAGGCCGGCAATCCTGATGAAAAGTTTGCAGAGAACTATTCCGACATGAGCTCAGACTTGTTCAATCCCTCATTCAGCCTGGGAGGAACAAAAACAATCACCGAACGCTTTTCGATGGGACTCTGGCTAGGAAGTGCCCAACGAAGTGGAGGACTGGCCGAACGCTATATCAATTTCCTTCCTATTGGAGTTGATCCCTATGAAATGCTTGGAAATCCGGAATTGAAAGCTGAAAGCAATAACCAAGCCGATTTGGTTTTCAACTACAAAACAGATCAAACAGCTATCGACCTGAACTTGTTTGCCTCTTTTATAAATAACTACATCAGCTCTGAAATACGAGAAGACTTGCAACCCCGTATGAGTTCGTCACCAGGCGTTCGTCAATTTGTAAACCGAGATAAGGCTCGACTTACCGGATTCGAGTTCAGTTGGCGACAACTGCTTACTCGGCATTGGCAACAAGTGGCGACGCTGGCTTACACGCATGGAGAAAACACGACAACTGATGAAGCACTACCCGAAATTCCTCCGATGGAATTTCGCTATCGCTTGCTTGGAAAGTTTGTTGATGAAAAGCTACGAACCGAGATTAGCTATCGACATGCTTTTGAGCAAAACCGCATTGCTACGACTTATGGAGAAACCAAAACCCCAGCTTTCGATTTAATCGATTTGAAAGTTTCTTATCTCCTGTTTAATCGTCTGCAGGCAACAGCTGCTGTTCAGAATTTGTTTGATAAAGCCTACTATGAACACTTGGCTCGCTCGGTGAGAAGTGCTGAAAGCCGCCCGATCTATTCACCAGGACGGAGTTTCAACTTTAGCTTAAGCTACCAGTTTTAAGATTTGCAATTATTCGTTCGGGTTGGAGGAATCCACCCCGGACGTTTTTAATGATTAAGCCAGCACCACATTCACTGACGAACTAATCGAAGCTTTTACTTTTCAGATGAAGATCACGTTGCGGGAATGGTATTTCAACCGTATTCTCCCGGAATTGCTTGTCAATTTCAAAACGAATATCACTCTTAATATTCTCAACCAGAAAATCATTCGCGGTCCAGAAATAAAGCTCAAAATCAAGCGAAGATTCCCCAAAATCCTTGAACCTAACAAAGGGTGCCGGGGTTTTAACAACTTGCGAATGTTCCTTGGCTACTTGCAGCAAAATGCGCTCAACCAGTCTGACATCAGACCCATAAGCCACTCCCACTGACACAAAGAAACGCGTGACATCAGCATTGTGACTCCAGTTGATGACTTCCTGTCCTGTGAAACGGGAATTCGGGACAATGATAACGACATTATCGCGGGTAAGAATTTTGGATACACGCAGGCCAATGTCCAAAATACGCCCAACAACACCTTCCAACTCCACCACATCATTGACTTTTACCGAGCCATCAAACAGAATTATAATTCCAGAGAAGAAATCGTTGAAAATATGCTGCAACCCAAATCCAACGCCAATCAACAAGGCTGAAATACTCGCAATCAGAAGGGTCACCTTAAACCCCATACTGCCAATGAGGATAATAATTCCAACCAGCCAAATGAGGTATTTTACAATTTGAAGAAAAGACTTGCCTCGGCCAATATCCAGTTTCTTGCTTTCAATGCGGGCATCAAACCAGTATTCAACCGCAAACGAAAGCCCGTTTATGAAATAGAGTAAGATGAGTATGATAAAAATATTGTAGATCCGAAACTGGAACTTTTCATCGGCATACAATTCATAATTAAACACCGTAGAAACCTGCACATCAAGCACCTTCAGAAATAAAAGCAAAAAGGTACCACTAACAAAAAGACGGGCCCCCTGATGCAAAAAGCGTTTAAACCGGGAAGAAAGTTTCTTCGAATCACTTAACCTACTGATGAGGCGATGAAGAAATTGGAGCAGAAAAAAACTGAAAATTAAAAGGGAAACAATAAAAATCAAATCCAGCAGGTCTACTTCAAAACTACCGGATTGTAGGATTCGAATATGTCTCAGGCTAGTCAACATCGTCTATCTCAATAATAATGTCCTCCAAAATATTACTCAGTTCAATAACAGATATATTCTGTGTTAGTTTACCCTGCCGGGCAACAGAGATATGACCATTTTCCTCTGAAACAACAATGGCAACGGCATCGGTGTTTTCTGTAATTCCAACCGCTGCGCGGTGTCTCAGCCCCAGCAAAGGGTTCAGATCCTCCTTATTGGTTAATGGCATAATGCAGCGGGCTGCAGCAATTTTGTTTCGGTTAATGATTACCGCGCCGTCATGCAAAGGGGTATTTTTAAAAAAGATGGTTTCAAGCAGTGCATCCGAAATCCGGGCATTAATTTTTTCTCCGGTCCGCACATAATCTTTCAGTTCCGAATCCTGCGCAATAACAATTAAAGCCCCTGTTTTCGTCTTTGCCATATTTTCGCAGGCTCTGGAAAGCATGCGTAAATGCTGCCCTGAAGCGACTCGAGTCTTGTCGAAGCTAAAGAGTTTTTCAACACTCAAGAATCTTTTCACTTGCGGATTACTACCAATAAGCAGCAAAAAGCGACGGATTTCGGGCTGAAAAACAACGATGAGTGCCAAAATACCCACACCGATAAACTGCCCCATAATTGATCCCAGAAGCTCCATGTTTAAAGCGCGTACCAACAACCAAAAAAGGTACACTAAGAACAGGCCAATGAAAATATTGAACGCTACGGTTCCTTTAATGAGCAAGTATAGCTGGTAGAGCAGAAAGGCTACCAGCAAAATGTCTAAAACATCAAGAAATCGTAAGGTTATAAATAGGTTCATACGCTAGCTACTTCTTTCAGCTTGGTAAAAATTCGAACGGATTCAACAGCTTCTTTCACATCATGCACCCGTAAAATATCAGCCCCGCCCAGCAGCGCCATGGTGTTTGCTGTAATTGTTCCACCCAAACTATTTGCTGCATCTACATCCAGTAACTTTTGAATCATGGATTTCCGGCTAACTCCTACCAAAACCGGCAATTGGAAAACTTTAAAGGCATCCAGCCTGTTGAGCAAATCGTAGTTATGGTCAACGGTTTTTCCAAAGCCAAAGCCCGGATCAAGAATGACATCTTTCACACCCGCCTTTGTTAAACGCCGTACGCGCTCTGAAAAATATTTGGAAATATCCTTTATAATATCGTCATATTGCGGGTTCTCTTGCATGGTTTGCGGATTGCCACGAATATGCATTAAAATATAAGGTAACCCCATTTTACCTACCGTGTCAAACATATGCTCATCAAAATCGCCACCAGAGATGTCATTAACAATGCATTCGCCACATTCATCCACCACCCGTAGAGCCACCCACGAGCGAAAGGTATCAATGGAAACCGGGATTTCCGGAAACCGTTTCCGCACGGCTGCCACAGCTGGCAACAAACGCAATAGTTCTTCCTTGGTTGATGTAGCACCTGAGCCCGGCCGTGTAGAAACTGCTCCAATATCAATAATCGAAACGCCTTCTTCGATCATCTGCTCAGCCCGGCGTAGAATCGCATCTTCGGTTTCATACTTGCCACCATCAAAAAACGAGTCGGAACTTACGTTTAAAATTCCCATCACAATTGGGTTACTCAGATCAATCAACTGACCATTGAGGTTAATTGAATGCTTTCGTTTAAAAAACTTACTCGTCGAACTTGTGACCAACATAAAACATAATAATTTGAGGAGTTAGACAATACCAACTACAAAAGTAAGATAAAGCCAACAAAATACGCATTTAATTTCTATTTTTATGGCCCAATATTAAAAAGCAAAACATGGAAAAAACCATTCAACAATACAACCACGTCATCAAAATTTGTGAAGATATCTTTCTTAAGAAAATGAAAGATTATGGTGTTGCCTGGCGAATTCTGCGCCCCAGCTCCATGACCGACCAAATTTTCATTAAAGGACAGCGAATTCGAAGCATTGAAATGAAAGGAACCATGAAGGTAGCCGAAGACAGCCGTTCTGAGTATATCGGCATCATCAACTACTGCATCATGGCTTTGATTCAGCTGGAAAAAGGCATTGCCGACCAGGATGACCTGAGCTACGAAGAAACCCATGAGTTGTACCTGAATTATTTTAACCAGGCCAAAAACCTCATGCTTAATAAAAATCATGATTATGATGAGGCATGGCGACAAATGCGAGTCAGCTCCATCACCGACCTTATCTTAATGAAAATCAAGCGCACCAAGCAAATTGAAGACAATGCCGGACAAACCATCATCTCGGAAGGGATCGATGCCAATTATCTTGATATGATCAATTATGCTGTTTTTGCGTTAATAAAGCTTGAATTTAAAGAATAACTAAATGAAAACTTTTTGGCACATCGCACGCATCGTATTAGGCTTACTGTTCATTTTTTCGGGCTTCGTAAAAGGGATTGACCCTTATGGAATGGCCTACAAGTTTACCGACTATTTCAATGCCTGGGGCATGGAATCGCTCACCGACCTTGCTTTTCCGCTCGGAATCCTGCTGTCAGCCTCTGAATTCATCATTGGTGTAGCGCTTGTGCTAAATGTTTTTATCGCTCTTTTTTCGTTGCTGAGCTTGGTCATGATGGGCTTTTTCACCATCCTGACGCTCGTTATTGCAATCAACAATCCGGTCACCGATTGCGGTTGTTTTGGCGATGCCCTGACTCTGACCAATTGGGAAACATTCGGGAAAAACATTGTTCTCATGGCTTTTGCCATCGTGGTTTTTACTTATCGGAAGAAATACAAACCAGCCAATTTCCCGCTGATTGCAACCATCATGGCAGGGGCAACCATTTTTGTTTTTGCCTACCTGGTTGATTACTCCTACAACCACCTGCCTATTATGGACTTTCGCCCTTACAAAATCGGCGTGAATATTCCTGAAAGCATGCAGGTTCCGGAAGGAGCTCCCAAAGATGTTTATGAGAATACCTTTCATTACAAAAACAAAAACACCGGAGTCGTTGAAAAATTCAATCAGGACAATTACCCCTGGCAGGATACCGTCAACTGGGAATTTGTATCGATGGATGATCCGGTGCTGGTTCAGAAAGGCTATGAACCACCGATTCATAACTTTTTCATTGAAACGCCGGAAGGTGAAGACATCAAAGATTTCTTCCTGTACGATGACAACTATACCTTTTTCTTCATCGCCTACAACCTCGAAGAAACGGACTTGTCTCAAATGGAAGCCATCAACCAATTGGCCGACCATGCCGAAGCCAATAACATGAACTTCATTGGGCTGACCTCTTCATTAGCCGATAATATGGAAGCGTTTCGGGCAGACAATAACATTCGGTTCGAATTATTCAATGCCGATGAAATCACGCTAAAAACCATGATTCGTTCAAACCCGGGGCTGATGCTGATTAAAAATGGAACGATTATGGAAAAATGGCACTTCAACGATGTCCCGAGCACGGAAGAACTGGATATGCAATTGGCCTATTTCGCCAAATTAGAGAACAAAAACAACTAGTTATCAGCGGGATCAAACGATTATCTTCCTAAAATCAGCAAAAAAAATAAGGAAAAAAAAATCCCCCGCCGGTAAGGTGAGAGAAAGGATTTATGGCGGGGGGTTAAATTATAATGAATGAACGAATTTAAACAAATTTTGCTTGTTTCAGATAGTTCAGACTAATTTCCACACTTTCAAAAGGATCAAGATCGCGGAAACTGTCCTGCTCCACAAAGAAATACTTCATTCCGGCTGTTTCCTTTTCAGCAAAAATTCGCTCAAAATCAATGCGTCCACTCCCCACGGGTGCAAAAAACTGATCATCAGTAGTAACCATATCTTTCACATGCCAAAGGCCAAAACGTCCGGGGAATTTCTTAAAATAATCAACCGGATCAAAACCGCCACGTGTTGTCCAGTACAAATCCAGCTCAAAAGTCACCAAATCGGGATCGGTCTGGCTAATCAGCACATCCATCGGAATTTGCCCTTCCATTTCTTCAAACTCAAAGGCATGATTATGATAGCCAAACTGCAACCCATGCTTTTGTGCGATTGCTCCCATTTGATTGAATTTTTCAGCAGTCGCTTTATAGCCATCCAGGTTTGGCCTCAGGTTATCCGGCAAGTAAGGATAAATAATGTATTTACACCCCGCTTTGGCTGCATCTTCGCAAACCACCTCAGCCTGATCCAACTCAAAAACCGTATGTGAGCTATGCAAAGGCATTCCCAGCTTATGCACATGATCTGCAAAAGCCTGAGGAACCATGCCGTAAAAAGTGCGATCATTCATGTTGTAGCCGGCAGCTTCAAGAGAATTGTAACCGATCTCAGCCAGTTTTGCGAGCGTTCCTTCTTGGTCAGCTTTCAGTTTATCGCGAACCGTATAAAGTTGAAGTCCTATTATTTTTTTTGAATCACCGCAGGCAAGCATAGGAACAAACATGCTTCCGGCTGCAAAGGCTGCAGAGCTTCGAAGAAAATCGCGACGAGTAGTCATAATTGTTAATTTTAGTGGTTAGTATTGATACCTCATTTCAATGCCATTAAATTTAACAAATAATCCGGATGATCGAAAAACAGCTTATTTAATTAAAATAGCTGAAAACCAGCTGTTACTTTTGGAATTTGAACGAAATTGAATACAATGAGAGAATTTCTGCTTTTTACTTATGGAACCATTGGCGATCCGGAATTCTTTGAAGGGCTGCTAAAGCGAAAAGCAGAATATCAAACCGCGCAATTAAACGGTTACCAATGCCTGCTCAACCCAGACACGGGCTATTTTTTTGTAAAACCAGCAATTGGCAAGCAAGTCTCCGGAAAATTAGTTGCTGTAACCGAACAGGAACTTGCTATTCTGGACCTTTGGGAAGAAGTGCCAATGTACAGGCGGGAACTTCAAACTGTTGAATGCAAAACCGACCGTAAGCAAGCCTTTGTTTACACACAAAACCATGCGGATGGAGTACCTATAAACCCCAATCATGAGCTGGACCGGGCAAGCGTTCTTTTGGAAATTCAAACTTTCCGGAACTGGATTGATAACTCATTGACAGATTAATTTTCTTATACGATCAGCTGTAATGCCAGTCCGTGTTTTCATACTTGTAAAGAAAATTCAACCAATTTTCACTACCGTATGAAAAAACTCGCTGTTCTCTTTTTATTGGCCTGCCTGGTTAGCTGCAAGTCAGGCCCCGAAATCACGCAATGGCGTGGCGAAAACCGCTCAGGAAACTACCCTGCCACTAATTTGCTGGCAAGCTGGCCCGATGAAGGACCGCTTGTCGTTTGGGAAACGGAATCGCTTGGCAACGGCTACAGCAGCCCCATTGTTAGCGACGAATTTATTTACGCCACCGGAGAAATTGATAGTCTTGGTTACTTGTTTAAGCTTGATCATACTGGCCGGGAAGTATGGCGCTCGGTTTATGGGAAAGAATGGACCACCAATTTTAAGGGTTCACGCGGTGCCCCTACCCTCGCTGATAACCTGATTTATGTGTGCTCTGGCCTGGGCGATATTTCCTGCCTCAATGCCGAAACCGGAGAGCGACTGTGGTCCTTAAACATGGTCACAGACCTTCAGGGAACCTGTCCCCGCTTTGGATTTTCACAGGCACTGGTGGTAAACAATGAATGGGTTTACTGCCAGCCGGGAGGCGAACAGCACAATGTCGTTGCGCTCAACCGTTTTACGGGCGAACTGGTTTGGTCCAGTGCTGGCTTTGGAGAACGCCCCGGATACAACTCTCCCTTGCTGTTTGAATGGGGTGAAAAAAAGATTCTGGCAACTTTTTCGGCCTATCACCTTTTAGGCATTGATGCAGAAACCGGCCAACTACTTTGGTCGCAGGAGCAAACAAATACGAAACCAGAAGAGCGCGCTCCCGGAAAAGGCGACACCCATGCCAACACCATCCTGTTTCACGAAGGCGCTATTTATTACTCGGCAGGCGATGGCAACTGTGGAGTGAAATTGCAGCTCAATGAAGACGCAACGGGCATCGAACAACTTTGGAAAACACCTAACCTGGACAATTACATGGGAGGCTTTGTTTTGGCCAACAACCACCTTTATGCCAGCAGCCATCGTCAAAATCAGTTTATTGCCATCGACTGCGAGACCGGCATGCAAACCGACAGCCTAAAAATTGGGCGGGGAAGCACCATTCAGGCTGATGGAAAACTCTTCTTCTATGGCGATAAAGGAACCATTTCACTCCTTGAAGCCAGTGCTGAGGGCTTAAGAACACGAAGCTCGTTCAAACTAACAAAGGGCAGCAAGGAGCATTTTGCTCACCCGGTTATTCACGGTGGCTTACTTTACCTGCGACACGGCAATTATTTGGGAGCTTACCAAATTCAAAGGCAATCCTGAGCTTATTTTAAGATAACAAAGCTCTTCAACAAACGAAAAAACCCTCCACGAATTCATTCGGGAGGGTTTCTTTATATTGCTTAATCAGCAAATTACTTTGCTTCTTGTTCCAGTTTCAAGGTAACTGTTGTACGGTCACAAACTTCGCTTGGTCCCCAGTATTGAATTGGTCCCGGGTACAAGTAGCTGGTTTCAACAGCCCACTTATCGCGGTTAGCTACCAAGTATTTGTATGGTGCGCCATCCAGCTCAACCAAAGCTTTCTGAATTACGGGCTTCATGTGTCCATGGCGTCTTTCCATGTTCATCATTTGCGTAATTGGCACTCCACCAGCGATCCACTCTTCAGCAGGCGCAGTGGTATTGCGCACACTTGACATGTATCCTGTTTTTCCTGCACCAATCAATACAGAAGCAGTTGTTCCTAACGAGTAGCAGTAGTCAGCATCGAAATTAGAAGGAGCAGCACAACGACCTTCATAGCCGAAGAAGTGGTACTGAGTTCCGAATTTACCCTTAAACTCACCTTTTTCTGCCATCTCGGCCAATTTGGCTTTTACCATTTCACCCAACAGTTTTTCAGTCTCAATCAAAGAAACCTGAACGTTTCCGTGTGGGTCACGGTCCAATGTCAATTGGTTGGCAATTCCGGATGGCAATGAACGGTACACAGCCGCTGATTCTTCTGAAATTTTCTCAGCCACCCACTCACGACGGTAGCTTCTTTTAACTCCCTGGAAGATTTCAGCTGTTTTAGTTCCTTCTGCCAGCAAATCATTCAATTCACCAATCAGAACTTTCATTTCTGGAATAAACTCAATCAGTCCTTCAGGAATTAAAGCTACACCGAAGTTATCACCGTTCTCAGAACGTTTGATAACGATGTTAGCCATGTATTCTACAATTTGATCCAGTGTTTGCTTTTTCTCAGCTACTTCTTCTGAAATCAAAGTGATGTTTGGCTGTGTTTGTAAGGCTGCTTCCAAGCCAATGTGCGACGCAGAACGTCCCATCAGTTTAATGAAGTGCCAGTATTTTTTAGCTGAGTTTGCATCACGTTGGATGTTACCAATCAATTCAGCATATACTTTTACAGCGGTGTCAAAACCAAATGATGTTTCAATCATTTCGTTTTTCAAGTCACCGTCAATTGTTTTAGGACAACCAATTACCTGAACACCTGCTTTTTTAGCGGCATAGTACTCAGCCAGTACACAAGCGTTGGTATTACTGTCATCACCACCGATAATAACCAGTGCTTTGATGTCCAGTTTTTTCAAAATCTCAAGTCCTTTGTCAAACTGAGCTTCTTCTTCCAATTTCGTACGACCTGATCCAATGATGTCGAAACCACCTGTGTTGCGGTATGCTTCCAGGTATTCGGCAGTAATTTCAATGTATTCATGGTCTACCAATCCTCCCGGACCACCCAGGAAGCCGTATAGTTTGCTATCTGCATTCAGTTTTTTGATTCCATCAAAAATACCAGAGATCACGTTGTGTCCGCCGGGAGCCTGGCCACCTGAAAGGATAACACCAACATTCACAGGAGCAAAATTCTCCGCATCAGTACCTTCTTCAAAGGTAATAATTGGCATTCCATAAGTATTGGGAAATAAGTTCTTGATCGCTTCCTGATCAGCAACCGATTCAGTTGCAGCACCATCAACAAGTTTAACGGCACCTTTCAATGATTTAGGAAGTTTAGGCTGATATTGAGCCCTGGCTTTTTGTAATGCACTAATGGTCATGTTATTAATTTTTTAGGATCGTATTACTATTTAATATTTAGGATCATCTGCTGCAAAAATAACCTAAAATCGGAGTAAAGGACCAGTTGGCACAGAGAGTCCTTCTGATTTAAAGTAAATTTAAACCCGAGGCCCGAACAATTCTCGTTTAAGCCTTACTGACTTAACACCCCATAAACATTTCGATTAAAATTGAGTTGGATCCCAATCCACTTTATAATAAGGAACTTGATCGGCTCTAGGGGTTCTTTTCAAAATAGTCGTGAAAGAACAACAAGTGGTATTTTACTGAATTGGCCCAGTACTCCCAATTGTGTACTCCGGGTCTTTCGGTGTATTCGTGTGGAATATTTCGCTCCAGCAGTTTCTGGTGCATCCGTTGATTAACTCCGTAGAAGAAATCATCCACACCACAATCAAAAATCAGCTTCAATTTTCGTCCGTCCAGCAAGTAAACCAGGTTGATTACCGAGTTTTCTTCCCACCTAGCTTTGTTTTCAGCATAGCTTCCCAAGCGCTTGGGGATATCCCAATTGTTTGGGAAAGGTCGAATATCCAATCCCCCACTCATACTTCCGGCAGCCCCCCATATATCCTGGTGACGAAAAGACAGGTAAAAAGCACCATGACCTCCCATGCTAAGCCCCGTAATGGCACGGCCAGCAGGATTGGCAATTGTTTGGTATTTTTGATCTACTGCACGCACCAATTCACTGGAGACATACGTTTCGTATTGCATGGCCGGATCAACCGGACTATCAAAATACCAGCTCGTAACACCGCCATCCGGACAAACAATAATCAAATTGTATTGATCGACATAGTTTTTAATGGCCGGAACTTTGCTTACCCAGTCCGTATGATTGCCTCCTGCGCCATGCAACAGGTAAATAACCGGTAGCTTTTCGCTTTCAGCACTGTATCCCTCAGGAAGAATCACGACGTTTGAAATCGTCTTGATCATTGCAGCACTTTCTACTTTCAGGGTATCAACCCGGGCTGCAAACGTAGTAGAAATAAAAAATACAAATAGAAAAAACAGAAGGTAACGTTTCATTAGTTGGTCAAATTAAATGTAACTATAATTTACTCAGACAAAAATAACAAGTTGAAAACAATCTCCACCCTTTCAGAAAAAATAAGCGAATCATTATCGATAAGAAAACACCCGACAGAGTCTTTAACCGGCTTTGAAATCCGTTAATTTTCCGGCATTATCCTGCAGGTTACGAAGAATTCAATTCATTCTGCTAAATTTAACTTCAAAATCAAGCTGAAATGAAAATACTCCTGGCTCCCGACTCGTTCAAAGACTGTCTCTCTGCCGCTGAAGTAGCGAATTATTTAGCGGAAGGAATCAAACGAGTGACCCCCCATATAACAATCCGAAGCATTCCGCTAGCAGATGGTGGTGAAGGCTTTGTGGAAACCATGCTTTCGGTAAAAGAAGGTACCCCAATAAGCTGTCGAGTTACTGACCCTTTGGGAAGAGAAATTGATGCCCGCTACGGCATGGTGGACAACGGGCAAACTGCCGTTATTGAAATGGCTACAGCTTCCGGTATTGAGCTCCTGAAGCCTGAAGATCGGAACCCGCTAATCACTTCAACGCGAGGCACAGGGCAGCTGATGAAAGATGCCATGCAGCGGGGCTGTCGGAAACTGATTATCGGCATTGGAGGCAGTGCCACTAACGACGGAGGAACCGGCATGGCGCGGGCACTGGGTTATCGGTATCTCAATCAACACAAGCAGGAAATCCCCGAAGGAGGCGGGTACTTGGGTCAACTGCACCACATTGACCAGTCATCCGTCTTTCCACTTCTGAAACAAACCGAGATTGTGGCGGCCTGCGATGTGAACAGCCCGCTAACCGGCCCCCGTGGCGCCTCGGCAGTTTATGGTCCCCAGAAAGGAGCCACGCCAGCCATGGTTTCCCAACTTGACCAGAACCTGGAGCATTTGGCCAAAATCATTCAACAAGATTTGCAGCTAACCATTGCTGAGCTACCGGGCGGCGGTGCTGCCGGAGGTTTAGGAGCCGGCTTAGTGGCTTTTGCCGGAGCAACCTTACGTACTGGTTTTTCCATCATCAGCGAGCAAACCGGAATGGAACAAGCCATCCAAGAGGCTGATTGGGTCTTTACCGGAGAAGGAAGAATCGATCATCAGACCAAACAGGGAAAAACCCCATGGGGTGTGGCTCAGCTTGCCCGCAAACACAACAAACCATGCATCGGCATCGCCGGCTTGCTGGGCGATCGTTACCACGAGCTCTACCACGAAGGTTTCAGCTCATTGTTTGCCCTCCCCAACGGGCCACTTTCGTTGGAAGAGAGTCTGGCACAAGCTCCTGGACTGATTGCCGACACAGCCGAACAGGTTTTTCGTTTAATTACAAGCTATACGTCTCCTAATGGGTAGCCGCGTTCTTATCCGAGGATCAATGATTCATCCTTTTATGTTTTTGATTGTTTAATTTTCAAAGACAAACCATGAGAATATTACTTACAGGCATTACAGGTTATGTTGGGAAGCGAATTTTGCCCCTCTTGCTGGAGCAAAAACATGACGTCTTTTGTTGTGTCCGAAACCTGGATCGCGTGGAAGAAAAATGGCTCAACCACGCCCAGGTTCAACTGGTTGAAATCGATTTTCTTAAGCCACACAATCAGCAGGATTTCCCAAAGGAAATTGATGTTGCCTATTACTTAATTCATTCGATGGCTTCTACTTCCGGAGATTTTGAAGAATTGGAACTGACAGCAGCACGCAATTTCAGAAATTTGATTAGCCAATCGCAAGCGAGGCAAGTGATCTATCTTGGGGGAATATCCAACGACAAGTACCTTTCCAAACACTTACGTTCGCGCTTAAATGTGGAGAAAGAACTTGGGAAAGGGAACTACGCATTGACATCCTTGCATGCCGGCATCATCATTGGTTCGGGAAGTGCTTCCTTTGAGATTATCCGGGACATGGTTGAAAAGCTGCCCATAATGATTACCCCCCAATGGGTACTCACCCTGTCCCACCCCATCAGCATTCGGGATGTGCTTAAGTTTCTGATTGGGGTCATGAACAACGAAAGCTGCTTCAACCAATCCTTTGATATTGGCGGAAAAGATATTCTTTCCTACAAAGACATGCTGCTCCAGTATGCCGAAATCCGCAAGCTAAAACGTCGCATCGTTACCCTGCCCATCATGACGCCGCGACTTTCCTCCTATTGGCTATTCTTTATCACTTCCACCTCTTACAAACTGGCTGTTAACCTGGTAAACAGCTTAAAAGTGGAGGTGATTGCCAAAGACAATTCACTGGCCGAAATGCTTCAGATTGAACCGCTGACCTACCGGGAAGCCGTTGAAGCTGCCTTTACAAAAATTCGTCAAAACCAGGTATTCTCCAGCTGGAAAGATGCGTTGAGTTCCACCGAATTCAATCCCAATTATGCCGATCATATTGATGTTCCGAACTATGGGTGCTACTGGAACAAACAGTCGGTGCCCTTCACGCAGGATCCCGAAAAGGTGTTGCAAACCATCTGGTCGATCGGAGGCGACAATGGCTGGTATTATGGCACCTGGCTTTGGCAAATAAGAGGTTACCTGGATAAACTAACCGGTGGCATTGGTTTACGGCGTGGGCGTACAAACCCCGATGAAATTATGAATGGCGACGCGCTGGATTTTTGGCGCGTGTTGCTGGCCGACAAGCAAAAAAAGCGCTTGCTGCTTTATGCCGAAATGAAGCTTCCGGGAGAAGCCTGGCTTGAATTTAAGATTGTGCAATCGGGCAATGAAAACCGTCTGATACAAACCGCCACTTATCGTCCTATTGGAGTCTGGGGCCGCTTTTATTGGGGTTTATCCTGGCCTTTCCATCTTTTCATTTTCAGGGGCATGGCCCGAAACATATTAAAAGCCAGCAACTAAAACAGCTACTGGCTTTTAATATATTTTGATTTTTCAACAGAACCAACCAAGGACTATTCCTGCCCAGTTTTGCAATCTCCTTTTAATCTTTAGCCTCCAACTTCACCACTTTTTCAGCATCGCCATATTTATTTTCTGACCGAGCTGCCAAAAAGATCGATACAAACACCACCGCAACAGCAACATATACAAAGCCCGGAACGGCAGGTGCATCGCCCTGAGCATAGGAGTGCATTCCCGACAAATAGTAGTTCACTCCAAAGAAAGTCATCAGCACCGAGCTAAAGCCGGCCAAAGCCAGTGCACTCAGCACAAAGTGGTTGTACATACCCGGTACTTTCCGTAGGTGAATGATGAAAGAATATACCAGGATGGTAACCAAAGCCCAGGTTTCTTTCGGATCCCACCCCCAGTAACGCCCCCAGGATTCATTGGCCCATACGCCACCAATAAATGCTCCTACGGTTAGAAGGATCAACCCGACAATCATGCTTAATTCAATAATGATGGCCAACTCCACAATGGTAAATGAGGTATTTTTCAGGTTCCCGGGCTTACGCAAGGTCATAATAATCAGGTTCAGAAAGCCAACCAGCGCAGCCACCCCTAAAAAGCCATAGCTTGCCGTAATAACAGCCACATGCACAATCAGCCAATACGATTTCAACACTGGCACCAGGTTCGTAATTTCCGGGTTCATCCAGCTCATCCCCGCCACCATTAAAATCAGCGAAGCCAAAATGGTGGTAACGGCCAAGGTAATCTGCGATCGTTTCAGAAAAACAAAACCTGTCAGCAACGAAGCCCAACCAATGTAAAGCATGGTTTCGTAGCCATTACTCCAGGGAGCATGCCCGGCAATGTACCAAAGCAAGGCCAATCCTGCAGTATAGGCTGCAAACACAACAGCAACCAGCCAGGTTCCTGCCCTCAATATTTTTTTCAGCTTTAGTTTTTCGTTGAAAATACCAAGCAGGTGAACAATCAATAGCAGAAAGCCCACCACGCCACAAACTTTGGATAACCATCCAAAAATATTCCAGTTGTTGTAGCGAATTTCCCACTTTATTTTCGTCTGGCTTGGCATAATTTCGTTGCCATGGGTGTGCTGAAATTCTTTCAGGGCTGCGAGCTTTTGATCGGCCACCCCGAAGTTGCCTCGGCTGATGGCTTCGTTTACCGCCTGAAAATAACCGGTCAACAAACGTTCATCACCCCCTTCATTAGCTTGGTTTTTATAATATTCCTTCTCCCCCACCCATTTGTTATTCGCATCATTCTCCAGGGGAAATACCTTGAGAAAATCTCCCTGAAAAATCTGGTAACAAATATTCATACGCTCATCCACATTGATGATTTCCTTATCGTACTTATTGCGTTGAGTAGGTTGCTTTTGATAAGTGGCATCAACCAGTTGCTGCAGCTTGTAAACGCCGGTGTTCGGGTCCAGCATTTGGTTGAAAGTAACATATTCGTCCCGAAATCCCAGCTGCTTGCGCAGTTCGCTGTTATTGATCCGAATAATGGGTACATTTCTCCAGGCTGCAGGACGGGCGCTCATGCCTAAAAACACTTCTGAAGCGCTCAAGCCTTTAAAGGTATTTTTCTTATTCAACTTACGCATAACTTCGGAAGCCAGTGTATTCACCGGCTCTACGCGTCCCTTGGTATCCTGCACCAGCAAGGTTTCAAACCGCTTCAAATGATCCTTGTCAATTTTAACCAGGTTATCATTTTGAGCATTAACCACCGTGGGCAAGATGAATAAGGCTGCAGCAAACAGGCCGGCAAAGCTTTTCTTCTTCAACACTTTTAAACGGGAGCTGGAACGCAAAAGCGACTGGAAACGACTTTTCTTATTAAAAAAGGTCGCAACCATTCCCAAGGTCATCAGAAAATAACCAATGTAAGTGACCATCGTTCCTAAATAATCGTAGCTCACCGAAAGAACCGTTCCCTTTTCGTCCGTATCATAGGAAGATTGGAAAAAACGATAACCATCGTAGTCCAGAATGTTGTTCATGAAAATCCGATAAGGCATTTCAAGCTGGTTGCGGCTATCAATAAGCGTTACTTCGCTGGCATACGACGAAGGACTCATGCTTCCAGGATAGCGTTCAAGCTGAAAATCGCGCAGGTGGATTTTAAAGGGAAGCTCAATTAATTTGGGTCCGAACCCCACGTTTACATGCACATCTCCCAGGCGAGTTTGCGTGGTTTTTGCCTGCTCTCCCGAGTTTTTAAATACTGCTACTTGTTTTTGCTGATCAGCCAGTTTCAAGTTTACCATAATGGCATCGCTGGCTTGCTTGGCTGCCGCTCCGGTAACACGCGACAACACTTTGCGGGCAAATGGGTAATAAGCTTTCATGGCAAAAATATAGTTGCCTAATTGGTACATGCCCTGCCCTTTCAGCGGGATTTCTTCTCCCGGAGCAACAGTTTGCTCCACATTGCCAGTCATGGCAACCACATGAATGCTATCTTTTGCTTTCAGCAGAAGACCATCAGCCGAGCGCTTCAAATAAATGGGTGCATTGGTGTTTTCGCCTTCAAAACTAACCCGAAAATTATTGCGACTAATTTCCTCGTTTAGCTCCAACACAACATCATCGCGCGAGGCATTCCGATTAACCAGGATAAAAGAGAGCATGGGCCGTCCTCCTTCATCAGCGACAATGTTTTCAACTGCTGAAGAAACATAATCAAGTACCTCAATCTCCAATTCCTGGCTTCCAATTTCCAGCGATTTATCAAAATTGTTTCGGGTGTAAGGTGAAAACATCACCGACCAGTCTTCCTGGCTGTTTGCTTCAGCTGTGGAAGCTTCAAGTCGTATAAAAGTATTGGTGGATATCAGTTGATTCGAAGCCTGTCCTTCCCGAATATGCATCATGCCTTCGTAACTGTAAAAACGGGTAATACCCGCTCCAACCAGAATAACAAGAAAAGCCAGGTGAAAAAGTACCATGCTCCAACGTTTCAGCTGAAAAGCCTTGTAGTAGAACAAGCCGCCTACCAGGTTGAATGCTGTAAATGCCAACAAAATATTGAACCACCAAGCATTGTAAACTAAGATTTTTGCAGTTTGGGTGCCATAATCATTTTCAATAAATGTAGCATATGCAATGGCTACCCCAAATATAACGACCAGGCAAGAGCTGGTTAACATGGAAAACAACGCAGACTTTAGTTTTTTCATTCTTCACAAGCTTAAGTAGTAACTTACAAGTTCATCTTTCCTCTTAACAAAAAATTACTCCAACCTCATGTAAGGCTGAAGTAATTACGATCTTTTTCAAATTCTATTTTACTTCAACGATCCAGCTCCAAAATAATCAAATATTCTGATCAATACAAACTAAAATGACAATCGGAACAGAATGTTGTACGCCACTTTTCATTGATATCAACCGGATGTTCAAATTCCAACGGATTGGCAGATGTTCCATAAACCAGTTGGTCGGCAGTTCCTTGGGCCAGAATATCATGACACAGGTTACAATCGCGCGAAATAACATCGCCCTGCGTTGTTTCATGACGATCGTTGTGACAACGATAACACCCCGTTGTTTCAAGGTGCCCCAGATGGTTTGGATACACCGTCCAGTTTACCCTCATCACCGGAAATATATTCTTTTTATAACCTGTTTTAATTGCCTGAATTGCCTGATCGTATAGCGCTTTCTGATCAGTCATGACTTCCGGGTACATAATTTCGTAATACTCCTTGGCATAAGCGTCAATCGCATTCATGGCACTGTCCACCTTTGGATATTCCGAACTCAGAGCATCCATCGCCACAAGCTTAATGTCTGGCAGCTCCCTGGAAATTTCACCGGCAGTAATGTAATCATCGATAAAGTTGGCAGGAGACAAATAGTTGTGCGAAGGACGGTTATGACAATCGATACAATCCATGGTCCGTAATTCCACTGTTTCCAACTCCGAGTCTGACATTGCCACCGTTTCATCCCGGTAAACTTTAACTTCACCAGTTTTCAGGTTGGTATAGCGAACCCAGGGAATGGTATCACGTCCTTCGTCCACCGCCCGATATTCAATTTTAATATCGGGATTGATGTGCCAGTGAATGCCTTCCTGAAGGCCTTGTGCGCTGTAAGTAGCACTGGTTTTCATCATCAGGTGAATGTCCCACTCCGTGGTGCTTCCATCGGCCAGGTACGACTTTTTGGTGTTGATCTTGCGGGCATAAAATTTCTCTGTCCAGTGACATTCTTCGCAGGTTTCGCGTGCCGGGCGCAGACTATGAATCGGAGTTTCAATTGGTCTGGGGTATTTGTTAAACAGCACCGAATAAACCTGGTACAAACCCGACATTTTACTTTTCACATACCAACCGGCCCCCGAACCGACATGGCACTCCACACAACCTACCCGTTCGTGAGCCGATTCCTGATAAGCAGTATACTCTGGCTCCATAACCTGGTGACACAATTTTCCACAGAATTCATCCGACTCAGTCAGGTGAAAGGCTTCATAACTTCCGATAGCTGACAAGATCAGAAAACAGATTGTACCAGCCACGAAGATGATGGAAGCATTACGCACCGAAGTCTGGTTGAAATCAATAATCGGCCAATCCTTTACATGAGCTTCGTCCGGGTGCTTTTTTAAGCGATTTTTCTCTTTGAGAACCCCAATTGGAATTAAAATTAAGCCCACAACCAGCACCATGGGCAAAGCGATGTAGATAAAAATGCCCAGGTAGGAACTGCCAATGTCAAAGATGGCTGAGATTATAAATAAGAACAGAATGATGAGTAAGCTTATCAGTGCAATTGACGCTCCAATAACCGAAGTTAAATTCCTGACGGACTGTGGTAATTTCATGGAGATTGTTTTAAAAGTGAATGCAAATCCTTTTACAAATATCCAGACGCCTTAGGATCTGTTATAACCCTGAGCGACCTTATACCAAATCAAAATCCCATTATCAAAAAACGCGTTTCCGGCAGGCTACTTCTCCTTCTTTTTGTCCTTTTCTGTTGGATGAACATCATGATATCCATTGATGATGCTTCGGAAGTTATCCAGCGGATTTTTTCCAATGGAAGCCACATACAAGTGAATGATCAGAAATATAGAAATTAAAAACCCAACAGAACCGTGCAAAACAGCGGTCAGAAAAATCCCACTAACCGAGTACACCTGTTCAATTATTAATTCAGGAAAAAGCAAAGCAATTCCGGTAACAATTGCCAAGGGAACAAAGCAATACATCACAAAGATGTAGGCATACTTTTGCAAGGGATTAAACTTTCTTTTTTCAGAAATCGGAAACGGACTCTCTTCGCCTTTAAACAAGCCTGAAATGTAATAATTCATCTGTTTGGTCAGTCGTTTAACCAGGCCTTTGGGCTTTATTTTATAGTATTTTTTGTTCGGGGTAACCAAGTTCCCAATAAAAAATACGAAGTAGCTTAGCGTTACAATTACCCCTACGATATTGTGCATTTGAACGGCCAATCCAAAGTCCATCGGAAGCATGCTTAGTTCGGAATATTGCAAACGAATTCCGGTTAAAATCAATAGAATAATCCCCAAAGCATTAACGCCATGCCAGATTCTAAGCCAAAGCGGGTAAAGGTATATTTTGTTATTCTCAGCAGTCATAATTACTTACTTTTTTTAACGATTCTGAAAATCCAGTGAATAGCGATTCCGAGTACAGCCAATCCAAAGATAATGAAGCTTAACAGTTTCAGCAACGGATTTTGGTTGGCACCGATCACATAGGCTTCATTGGTAAGAATTGCACCAATCTTTCCTTCTTCGGAACGCGCCTGCAGATTTTCATATTTATACAACGATGCTTTCAACATAGAGTTCGATGAATGACAGTCATTGCAGTTTCTCAAAGCTTCTTCTTTGGGTAAAATATTATGCGACACCAAGAATGAGTCAACAACCACGGTATGACATTCGATGCATCGAACATTTTCGAAATGCAGCTTTTGGTTTGGCAACCAATCGTGTACCTGGCTCAACTGTGGATTTTCGCCTGATGATACGGTCTGGTATTTCAACACATCATCATGGCACGACAAACACATGTTATTATTATAAGAAACAATTTCAGACACCTGATTGCTTGTTCGTGCGGTAGCGCGGTAGTAATGCTGATTATGACATTTGGAACAGGTAAAGCTCTCGCCGCTTTGCTGGAAGTGTACACTTTTGTGAAACTCTTCTTCAATTTTATCAAACTGATAATCGGCATAGGTCTCATCGCCACCATGACAATCGAGGCATGTGGCCAACGGTTCCAGTTTGAGTTCGGCGTTGTGTGGATAGGTTTCGTAATCGGGCGAATGGCAATCCGTGCAGCTAAATCCGCCATGAACACCTGCCACCATCAGTGTAGAGTCTAAAATATAGAAAGGATTCATCATCCTTTTGGTTTCTACCTCTAACCAATCGTTATAAAAAGAGTAGGTTTGCTTGGCATGACAACTTAAACAATGACTATTTTCGGCGGGCATTTCCTTACCCTGCCCACTGGATACGATCCCAACTGAAAGAAATGCGGTGAGTAAAATACTCCTGATTAAAATTGACATTTTAGTGAAGTTTAAAAGCCGGAAGTCGCTACCTCCGGCTTATCTGGTTCTTACTTCTTCATTGCTTTAATGTAGTTAACCAATGCCCAGCGATCTTCCTCTTCCGGGATTTTGCTTTCGTAATTAGGCATTTCGTCCCGTCCAATGATAGACTGGAAATAAACAACGCCATCGGCCTCTTCTTTGAACTTCTCTGAAGTGAATGACAAGATCTCTGTTTTCATGCTAGCAGCCTTTGGTCCGTCACCTTCGCCATTGTTTCCATGGCAGGAACGACAGTGCTTGATGTAGAGAATCTTTCCTACGCGCTCCAGTGATTCATCTCCGACATAAGGATTTTCCATTTTCTGATATTTTTCTGGAATATCCCAGGGAGCAGGTTTTACTTTATCTTGAACGGTTACAAACGACAGTAAAATTCCGCCGACAAATACGATGACAAAAAATGTCAATAGGTTTCTGTACTTTTTCATATCTCTCAATTTTAAAATGTCAATTAAAAACTCCATAACCGGGTAATTGTAAACCCTATAGCAAAGTTATCAAAATCAATGCCATTATAATTGTTAATCATCATGTCTTGCAACAACATGGCCTGAGAATTACCCATATAAATTTGGAAAGCATGCGTACTTGTTGACACTTCATAACCGAATGACAGGTTTGGCTCCGGATGATAAGGTCCATCCCACCCCGGCGTGTTCTCCGCATTCCAGCCCGGATTTTGTTCTGAGAGATCATCAATTTGCAGAGGAGCATCAAAGTTAAAGATGATAGCTCCCTGGGGACTTACTTTCAAACGACCGTTAAAGTGTAGTCCAACCCGGTCGTGATCCTGCCACTGGGGAACAAAGTTTGCATGCGAAAAGCTTACTGCACCTTGTACCGACAAAGCATTGGTCACTTTACGTCCAATAATTAACTCAGCAAAGTAAGACATGCGAGACTTCAAATTAAAACGGGACCTGGCATAAGGCATGTCGTAATTATAAAGCTCAAGATCGTCACGATCCATCCCGTCAATAGCGGTATTGGCAAAGACTGTGACAAAAACGGGCACTTTATTTTTACGCGTTTGCTCCAGAATGGTCCACTTAATGTTGAAGTCGTTATACATGTTCCTGCGCGAGATTCCCCAACCGATTTGCACGTTGTTTGCAACAACGTAGTTCAATCCTAACCGGATGTTACCAGCAGGCGCATAAATCCCCCATAAATCGGAGCTGCCATTGTCGATGCTACCAAATTTATGCTGAATGACCATTTCCAGGGTTTTCACGGTTGGCACCATCGAAGTTTGCTGGTCAATTAACATTCCGCTTTCCCAGGCAAACCGTACCGGTTTATCCTTCTCTTTAACTTCAGTCGTTTCTTCCTGAGCAAACAAATTAGTGCAAACAAACAGACCTAAAAGGATATATAATATTTTACTCTTCATAGTATGATTTCTTTTGATTTTCACTAATTATTCATCGCTCCCTGCTGAATCCAAACCAAAACGAACTGGGCCTGGGCTGCTGTATATTGCCGGTGCCCGTGCGTTGATGCTCCGGGA
The DNA here is from genome assembly GCF_050589705.1 of Sunxiuqinia rutila. Lineage (NCBI taxonomy): Bacteria > Pseudomonadati > Bacteroidota > Bacteroidia > Marinilabiliales > Prolixibacteraceae > Sunxiuqinia > Sunxiuqinia rutila. The sequence continues at coordinate 306,564 of NZ_JBNGOT010000005.1, read as the reverse complement.
GCCACATAGGAATAAATCAAGCTTGATTCGGGGTTAGCGGTATCAATGTATTTAGCCGTATTAATGCTCTGATAGGCTTTGTCTGCAGTTAAATCAGGAGCTTGCCCTCCGGCTTGATGACATTCAGCACAACGTGAAGTAAAAATGGGGAGAATCACTTCAGAAAAACTTACATCTTCATCGACAGGAATATCGGGAAGCTCTTCCTGAGCAATAAAATCATACTCACATGCGCTAATTGCTAAGCCAAGAACTGCAATAATCAGGAATAATTTAATTTTTTTCATTTTGCGTGGTGTTTAGCTTATCTCGATAAGAAAAAAGCTTCTGTTTGGAGAAGAAGCTTTTTTCTTTAAATGGAGTATTTTTTAATTAACAGCTTCTGCTTCTAATGCTTCGATGGAGTTATTCAACAAAGCTCTCACATATTTAGGGTTGTGCACGCCTAAACTACGATCTTCGTCCAAGCCAGCCCAGTTAAAGAATGCACGGGCTCTCACCATTGAGTGTTCTCCAACTACCGGATGATAACCTGTTGCATCATCACCAGCCACAACGCCAGCGGCAATTAACAAGTCTCTTAATTCAACCAATTTATCTTGAATATCTGTTTGAATACCACCGTAATTGAAATCAGTCGCATCTGCATCATGACATTCATTACAAGCATTCACACTCGGATTCCAGGAGTGACCTCCCTGTCCGTCCACAAAATCACCCATATGACATCCAACACAAGAAGCCTGAGCTAAGTGTAAGTTAGAACCTGCTGTTGGGTATTCTGTTGACCCTTCAATTTCGGCAAAACCAACACCAGCAACAACATTGGCCTGAGCTCCGTGGTGCGGTCCATAATGAGTATTTGTAATTCTGTAGGTATCACCTGGTTTATCAATCGCAGGTTCTGCACGACGAGACTGGTGACAGTTTGCACATAAATTACTATTGCCCATCAAATCCATTGTTACAGTTTCATCGAAGATCGGATTAACAGGATCACTCAAACGAAGGGCATAATCTCCAGACTCGAATGAATTATGCAAACCATGACAAGTCCCACATTCCCATGCATTAGGACTGGTAATGGCTCCAAAAACCTCACCGAACTCAGCAAACTGAACAAAACCTTCATGCGAATGACATTGAGCACAATCGGCTCTGGCACCTGCATAAGCAACTGCATTTACTCCACTTTTGTGGACTGACATTGCAAATTGCCCTTGAATTGCTTCAATATTCTCTCCGCCGTGGCAAACCAGGCAGGTTACATGTCCATCAGCACCATCAGCACCATCAAGACCGTCTTCACCATCTACCCCAGGAAGTCCCTGAGGTCCTTCTTTAACACACGCTGGAATAAGTAATAATACGAGCGAGGCAACAAACAATAACTTGGTTATTTCTCTAAGTTTCATACGCTTAAAATTTAGTACATTCATGTAATTTGGAATTCCTTCCAACTCTTTAGTTTGATTATAAAAGTATAACCGAAAGCACTAAGTTCTAAAGCCTAAGCAGTGATATATTTCGAAGGAAAAGTTGACATATGTCAATTAGCCGTTTTTGCTGATTTTTATCAGCTCCGGCTCATTGAGAATCTCAATTTCATTGCGTCGCTGCAAGATGATTCCTGAGACCTCTAATTCTTTCATGTTCCGAATAAAGCTCTCCTTTGTCATCCCCGACATTTCGGCAAATTCCTGCTTACTCAGCTTATACTGAAAAGGATTTGCTTTATAAATTTCATTCTTCAGGTAAAGGAGGGTGTCTGCCACGCGACCGGGCATGTATTTCTGAGTTAAACCAATCAAAGTATTCAACATCTGAATACTTTGCTTATTATTATATTTCAGAAGCTCATAAGCAAAGCGACTATTGCGGGCAAGCAGCGTATTTAACCGACTGGAGTCAATAAAACAACATTCAACCGTTGTTAGCGCGGTAACCGTAAAGTGCCGGATATCATCACTAATTACTCCTCCGGCTGTCACCAGATTATGGGTAGAAATCAGGCGCATGATGACATTTTTTCCCGTACTTCCTTCAGCAACCACCTTAGCTAAACCTTTTTTCATGCATACGAAGTGTGTGGTCGATGTATTTTGCTTAATAATGGTTTCACCTGGATTAAAGACTACATTTCGCCGACTTGTCATCAGGTAGTCCATATCCTCCTTTGACAGGCATTCGAAGATACTGGACTCTGCCTCAGGCAAACAATTCAAGCAGCAGGTTAATCCACAATTTACACAATCATTTATTTCCGCTTCTTTAAACATCCGGTTTTAAGTCTGTAGTTAGAGTTAAATCACATGCTGGTATAAATATATATATTAATATTCGCATGCTTCAATAAATCATATCCTATTTTAGGGCTAGGATAAACGCTGTTTTTTTTCAATATTTTAATATACTGATAATACGCGAATTAAGAAACCGGATTTTCCCAAAAAATGTTGTACAATATTCCTTTTAAGCAGCATTTAACCACAGAACATGCTCTGGAACATAGGAATGCGCCCTGAAACCCCGGATGGAGCCATCGTGATCTCTTCAATTCACAAAACACATCCGGGCAACTAGCCAAAAACCGTTTAGTTGGTTACAAAATCCAATACGCTGCTCCCTCCCGGCAGTTTAGCTCCCTTATACAACTCAGTATATCCGCAGGCAGTGCAAGAAACTGCGGTGAATCGTCTGTTTTGGATATTAAAATACTTGGTAAACCCGGATCCGGTTGTTCGAATTTCATCAACTTCGGGCTTTTTCCCTCCGCATTTGGGGCAAACATAAACTTTTCTCATACAGATATTCTTATCCCTGTTTCATGTTAAACAAATTCTATAAAAAGCAGCCATCCGGAACTGACCAGATGCTGCTACTCGTCTTTTGATTCCTTTCCAGGCTTTCGGCCTGCCTCTTTCAAAGCTTTATTTATCAACCATTCCAGCTGACCATTAATACTCCGAAAATCATCCGCTGCCCAGCGTTCCAGCGCAGCATAATCTTTCGGATCTAAACGCAATACAAATGATTTCTTCTTTCCCTTGCTCATCCTATCCTTCTGTATAATTAAAAATCGACCAATTTTTAGGCCAAGCTATCAGCTGGGGACGGCTCCAACCAACAGCATGGTCCAGGCAAACATGCATTGCATACAACTGAAATGCATTAGAATAAAGAGTGCTTACTGACTTCAGGTTCTTTTTCGTCACAAAATTTTCATTTAATAAATAGAGCCTGTATTAACCACGGGAGTAGCCTCTTTGTCTCCGCAAAGAACAACCATCAAGTTACTGACCATGGTCGCCTTTTTGTCTTCATCAAGCTCTACAATTCCTTTCTCGCCTAATTCGTCCAAAGCCATTTCGACCATACCAACGGCTCCTTCCACGATTTTAAATCGTGCAGCAACAATAGCGGTTGCCTGTTGGCGCTTCAACATGGCCTGGGCAATCTCCTGCGCATAAGCCAGGTAATTAATCCGGGCCTCCATCACTTCAATTCCAGCAATTGCCAGTCGTTCTGTTACTTCTTTTTCTAATTCCTCATTCACTTCTTCGCCTCCGCTTCGAAGCGTAATTTCAGCCTCATGATCTTCAAAATTATCATATGGATAAAGACCGGCCAGCTTACGAATCGCTGCTTCCGTTTGAATCGTTACAAAATGTTCAAAATCGTTCACATCGAAAGCCGCCTTAAATGTGTTTTTTACCCGCCAAACCAGCACCACACCAATCCGAATGGGATTTCCAATTTTATCATTGACCTTAATTGGCTCACTATCCAGGTTACGAGCCCGCAGTGAAATCTTCTTCTTCGTAAAAAAAGGATTGACCCAGCAAAAACCATTCTTTTTCACAGTCCCTCGGTAATCGCCAAACAACACCAAAACAACACTCTCGTTCGGATTAACAACTGTAAAGCCAACGGCCAGAAAAATAAAAACCACGATTAAAGCAACGGCAGGAAGAGCCATTCCAATTGTAAAACCAAGAACAATGAGCACAATTAGTACAAATTCAACAAGAACAAAAACATAACCAGATAGCGCATGATGATTTCTTTCCATAGCTTGAAGATTAGATTGATATTAATATGATATCACTAAGCTACCAAAAAAAAGCATCTTTGTCAAGATGCTTTACAGCCACTTTTTCACTTTGATTAGTTCTTAATAAGCTCGATGCTTGCGGTTAAACGCGAATTCAAAACATCGTATGACCGGGAAAAATTCAAAATTGCCTCAACTGACTTTTCTGATGGCGTAAACGAACGCTCCTTTCCCTGTTGATGTTCATTTTCTCCCATCAAGTCATTTGTTTCAATTTCCTGAGGTCCACACCGATCAATCGCAAAATCATGAATAAAATAAACTAAGGTAAAATTCTTCTTCATAGGCATTTTCGTTTCATTTTAAGATTCAAATAGAAAACGCCAACCCTTAACAATTATTGTCTACCCTATCCCTAAATTTTTGTCAAACTCAGCTTATTCTTCTCAATCAATTTTCGCAGGTTGATCAGCGCATAGCGCATGCGCCCCAAGGCAGTATTAATACTCACATCTGTTTGTTTTGAAATTTCCTTAAAGCTCAAGCCCATGTAATGACGCATCACAATAACCTGCCGTTGATCTTCCGGTAGCAGTTCAACCAACTTCCGCACATCTTCAGTTATTTGCTCATACACCAGCTTATCTTCAATATTTTCGTCGGAGTACCTTTGCGAATTGAAGAGGTCAATTTCGGTATCATCATTCGACGTTGTATTCAGCAACTTTTCCTTCCTGAAATGGTCAATGATGAGGTTATGGGCAATCCGGAGAACCCAAGAAACAAACTTCCCATTCTCGGTATATTTCCCTGTTTTTAACGAACGGATTACCTTGATAAAGGTATCCTGAAAAATGTCTTCTGCGAGTTGATGATTTTTGACAATTAAAACAATGTAGGTAAAAACCCTGTTTTTATGTCTTTTGACGAGCTCTTCAAGAGCCAACTGATCACCATTTATAAAATTCTGAACGAGTTGATTGTCGTTCAATGTATCTGTATCGAACATTACTTTCAATTTATATTATATTGATAAACAAAAGTAAAATTCTTCTATAGGCGATCTATTTTAGGTGTGAGTAAAACAATTTCTTAATTTTGCACGAGGTAAAAATGCTGGTTTTTTGCTAAAAAAACAAATTTATTACCGCCTAAATAGAGATACGTCGATGGCAAAGAATAAAATAACAACTCAGGAAATACATATCAAAGGGGCTCGGGTTCACAACCTTCAAAATGTTGAAATCAAAATACCCAGAAACAAACTTATGGTTATTACCGGACTCTCAGGCTCCGGAAAATCATCACTGGCATTCGACACGCTTTATGCAGAAGGGCAACGTCGGTATGTAGAAAGCCTGTCTTCATATGCCCGGCAGTTTCTTGGCCGAATCAACAAACCAGAGGTTGACTTCATCAAAGGAATTCCTCCGGCCATCGCCATCGAACAAAAGGTAAACACCCGAAATCCACGTTCTACAGTAGGAACATCAACCGAAATTTATGATTACCTAAAGCTGTTATTTGCCCGCATTGGCAAAACCTATTCCCCCATTTCCGGCCAGGAAGTTAAGCGTCACCGGGTAACCGATGTGGTCAACTATATTTGTACTCACCCAACCGACACCCGCGTACTGATATGCTCACCACTGACAACCAAAAACGGACGTACAGTGCAAGAAGAAGCTGAACTCTTACTGCAACAAGGGTTTTCAAGAATTGAAACTCCCGAAGGAATTAAGCGAATCGATCAATTAATAGCCGACCAGAAAGCAGATTTCTGCTCGGGACAGTGCAACATTGTTATAGACAGGTTGCAAGCCTCCCAGGACGAAGACAATGTAAGCCGCATGGCTGATTCAGTGGAGACGGCCTTTTTTGAAGGCCGTGGAACCGCAATTGTTAAAACCTATGAGGGAGACCAACCAACGGAACACGTGTTTTCCAATTTGTTTGAAGCCGATGGTCTTGAATTTGAAGAACCCTCCGAGCACCTGTTCAGCTTTAACAATCCCGTAGGCGCTTGTCCCACCTGTGAGGGCTATGGCAAGGTTATCGGAATTGACGAAGATCTGGTCATTCCGGACAAATCGCTTTCCATCTATCAGGATGCCGTGGCCTGCTGGAAAGGCGAAAGCATGCAAAAATGGAAATATGAACTCATTCAGCATGCAGCCTCATTCAATTTTCCGATACACAAACCTTATTACGAACTGAACGAGGAACAGCGGGAATTACTGTGGACCGGCAACAGTTACTTTGAAGGGTTAAACGCCTTCTTTAAAATGCTGGAATCGAAAAGCTACAAAATTCAGTATCGCGTTATGCTTTCGCGCTACCGTGGAAAGACGAACTGCACCGACTGCCGCGGAACGCGATTAAAAAAGGAAGCCGGCTATGTCAAAGTCGGAGGGTATTCTATTCAGGATTTGGTTTTGTTGCCTGTCAATGAATTGAAAACCTTTTTCAAAGAATTGGACATTAACGAGCACGAGACGCAAGTTGCCAAACGCATTCTGATCGAAATCAGTAATCGTCTGAATTTTCTGGATGATGTCGGTTTGGGTTATCTTACCCTCAACCGCCTGTCAAGCACGCTTTCCGGCGGCGAATCGCAGCGGATCAACCTGGCCACTTCGCTGGGATCAAGCTTGGTCGGCTCGCTTTATATTTTAGATGAACCCAGTATCGGGCTTCATCCGAAAGATACCGAGCGATTAATCAACGTTTTACGAAAACTGCAGAAAATTGGCAATACCGTTTTGGTGGTTGAGCACGATGAGGAAATCATTCGTGCTGCCGATGAAATTATCGACATCGGCCCCAAAGCCGGTATACATGGTGGCCAGCTGGTGTTTCAGGGCAATCATAAACAGCTGCTGCAAGCCCAAAACAGCCTGACCGCTGACTACCTGAATGGCACTAAAAAGATTGAAATTCCCGAGCGACGTCGGAAATGGAACAATTTCATCGAAATAAAAGGAGCACGCGAAAACAACCTGAAAAACGTCTCCGTTAAGTTCCCGCTCAACACCATGACGGTGGTTACCGGAGTCAGCGGTTCCGGGAAATCCACCTTAGTCAGCCGCATCCTGTACCCGGCAGTGGCCAAAATTTTTGGAGGCTATGGCGAAAAAACCGGGCAACACGACACGGTCAAAGGGGATTTCAACCGTTTAACGTCGGTTGAGTTTGTCGATCAAAATCCCATTGGGAAATCATCACGGTCTAATCCGGTCACCTACCTGAAGGCCTATGATGAAATACGAAAACTGTTTGCCGAACAACAAGCCTCGAAATACCAGGGATTCAAACCCTCCCATTTTTCATTCAACGTTGATGGCGGTCGCTGCGAAGAATGCCAGGGCGAGGGAGAAATCAAAGTTGAAATGCAATTCATGGCCGACATTCACTTGCAATGCGAGAGCTGTCATGGCAAGCGTTTCAAAGACGAGATACTGGAAGTGCAACTTCACGGCAAAAACATCCACGACATCCTGGAAATGACCGTCAACCAATCCATTGAGTTTTTCAGCAGTTTCAAAGGAAGTTTTGAGAAAAAGATTGCCAAAAAGCTTCAACCTTTACAGGATGTTGGCTTGGGCTATGTGAAGCTTGGACAAAGCTCCTCAACCTTGTCGGGCGGAGAAAGCCAGCGGGTAAAACTGGCCGCCTTTCTATCAAAAGAGAAGGACTCCCCTGCCCTGTTTATTTTCGATGAGCCAACCACCGGCCTTCACTTTCACGACATCAAAAAGCTGATGGACTCCTTTAACGCGCTTATTTCGCGAGGACACAGTATCATCATCATTGAACACAATCTGGAGATTATTAAATCAGCCGATTGGATCATTGATTTAGGGCCTGAAGGAGGTAAAAATGGTGGTCATATTTTATTTGAAGGAACACCGGAAGATTTGATAAAAAACTCAGACTCATATACCGCCAAGGCTCTGGCTGAAAAAATGAGCTAGTACGAAGTCTTTCTATTCTGGGGTTTTTCTTTCAAGCCAGATAAAAATCCGTATCTTTACAGGCGACAAAAGAGTGAAATACGGGAACTTGCCAAGGGATTTAAAGATCAGAAGATCACCCCTTAAATTGCAAACTCCCCAAAAAAAATCCAATGAATTTGAATAGGCATACTTTTAGTATTCCGGTCATGGGGCTGGGATACACCATAGACACCCCCGTTCGGGTGGCACACTTGGGAATATCATCCGTTATTTCCATCGTTGATGATATTCTGATTGAAAAGATGCGCGAACTCTATAGCAAGAAGTTCGACCTTCCATACCAAACCATCACCTCCAAGGTAGAAGACTTTCGGGCTAAACGCATTGCCGCTTACCTGAACCTGGTTGACAAGTTGGTAAACGAAAAAATCGACGATCTTGTGGAGAACTTTCATAAGAAGGAAAATGAAATTGAGAAATACTTCGAATTACTTCCAAACTCCACACAAATTCGCGAAAAGTTTAACCACTTGCTTGAAAACACAAGTCTACAGGATGTGAAAAACTGGTTGCGTAACAACTTAAAGCCCGGGAGCATTGATGTGAACATCATGACCAAGCTGGATAAGGCAAACTACAAAGACAACGAGCAGTTGCCAATCGAATACAATGATGCTCACGCAGCTTTGCGCGGCTTTGCCACCAGTAACCTGAGTTCATCCATCGTACTTTCGGCCGGAATGAACCCAAGGCTATACAGCTACCTGGAAAACTTCAGCGATTTCTATCCGGACGAACAAGGACAGCTTCGCAAAAAAATCACACTGAAAGTCAGCGATTTTCGTTCAGCCATGGTTCAAGGCCGCTTCCTTGCTAAAAAAGGAATCTGGATTTCAGAATACCGTATCGAGTCGGGTTTGAACTGCGGAGGACACGCCTTTGCTACCCAAGGCTATTTGCTTGGGCCAATCATGCAGGAATTTAAAGACAAACGCCAGGAACTGATCGACTCAACGTTCAGTGTTTACCAATCCGGCTTGAAAGACAAAGGACTTAAAGAGCTGGATCAGGCTCCCGAAGTAAAAATTACAGCGCAAGGTGGTGTTGGAACCCATGAAGAACATCAACTGTTGCTGGATGAATACCAACTGGACAGCGTTGGCTGGGGAAGCCCGTTCATGCTGGTTCCTGAGGCCTGTAATATTGATGAGAAAAGCCTCGAGCTCTTAAAAAATGCCGGCGAAGAAGACATGTATCTGAGCAACGCCTCCCCACTGGGAGTGCATTTCAACAACGTTCGGGGAGCCAGCCAGCAAGAAGCCATTCAGAACTACCTGAAAGAAGGAAAACCCGGTTTTCCATGCACCAAAAAATACTTGGTCTTCAACACGGAATATACCGATAAACCAATTTGTACGGCATCGAAGCAATACCTGCGCAAAAAGCTCAAGGAAGTTGACGAGTCCGATCTGACAGCTGAGCGAAAACAAGCTCAAAAAGCAAAACTTACGGAAAAAGAATGCCTTTGCGAGGGACTGACCAATTCAACCTACTTGGCCAATGGTCTTCCTACCGACAGCAAACGCAACGGCGTAAGTATTTGCCCCGGACCAAACATTGCATATTTCAAACAAGTTGTTTCACTAAAGGAAATGGTTGATCACATCTATGGCCGCATCAACCTGCTCAAAGACATCAAGCGTCCCAACCTGTTTGTAAAAGAACTCAAAATGTATGTCGAGTATCTTGAAAACAATTTGAAAGAGGCTCGTGAAGAACAGGATGACAAACAATTGGTTTACCTGCGAAAATTTCAGTCGAACCTGAAAGACGGAATCAGCTATTACCAGCAGTTTTTCAAAAAGTATGAAGCTAAACTTCAGGAAATGAAGAAAGATGTTTTCAGCGAACTGGAAGCCTTCACTAAAAAACTGGATCAGATAAGTATTTAAACTATCTGAGTTAACTTAATGAAATCCGGGTATGTTGAAGTCAGCTTCAGATACCCGGATTTTTTTATCTCTACCGACTTGTTTATCCCCAAATAAAAGGAGTCAGTCAACTTACCTGTCAGCTAGAACCAGAAGTATAAAAACCTTAATCAAGCTTTTTCCACTCCCGCGAAATAAAGTAAGCTACAATCAATGCCGAGCAGGTATCCGAAATTGGCATTGAAATCCAGATACCATTCAACTGCAGAAAATTAGGAAGCACAAACAACAGGGGAATCAACACAATAACTTGCCTCAACAAAGTTAACAAGGTGGCGATATTGGCTTTTCCAATCGATTGAAAGAAGTTACCGGCCACCACTTGGAAACCCACAATTGGAAGCGCAATCAGCGATAAGCGCAATCCTTGTTTACCCAACTCCAGCAGCTGCGGATCAGACGAGTTAAACAAGCCCACAATAAGCTCCGGTATCGCTTGCACCAACATAAAAGCAGCAATGGAAATAAGGGTCGAGGCAATCATGGCCAACCGTAAAGTCTCTTTCACCCGGCTTCCGGAGTTCGCTCCATAGTTAAACCCAATAATTGGTTGCGTAGCCATATTAATAGCTACAATAGACATCACAATCAGGGTCACCACCGAGTTGATGATGCCCATGGCACCAACGGCCAAATCGCCCCCAAACCGAATCAGTTTCGTATTAATCAGCGCCTGCACAGCAGAATTGGCCGTCTGCATAAAGAAGGGCGCCATTCCTATGGATAAAATTTCTTTAATAATGGGGAGCTCCAGGCGGAAGTACTGTGGTCGTAACTTGACAATTGATCGACCACTCTTAAAATGAGCAAGCACCCAAGCGCTCAAAACGATCATGGAAATAACCGTTGCATAAGCCGCTCCTTTCACCCCCATGTCAAACCAGAAAATAAAAATCGGGTCCAGAATCAAATTAATGCCTGCACTTAAAAGCATGGAGTACATGGCAATTTTCGCATTTCCTTCGCTTCGGATAACATTATTCAGCGAGAAGCCCACAACCTGAAAAACGACTCCCAGCAGAATAATATTGAGATAATCATTCGCATACTCAATCGTTTCCGGTGTAGCTCCAAAAAGTTTCAACATCGGAATCTTAATTGCAAAGCCAATAAGCATGATCAATCCGGAAACGAGGATCATCATGGTAAAGCTGTTGCCCAAAACCCGTTCGGCCCGATCCATATCCCGGCGCCCCATATTGATTGACACCAATACCCCGGCACCAATACCAATTAGCATTCCAAAAGCCATGACAATCAACATAACCGGGAAGATGACAGAGACTGCACTTAAAGCCACAGCACTCACCCCCTGACCAATAAAAACCCGGTCAACAATGTTGTACAGAGCATTCACAAACACCCCGATAAACGCAGGAATAAAGTATTTCACCATCAAGCGAGGTATACTTCCCTCACCCAACTCGCTTGTTTTGTCCATTTCAAAAAAATTGGTGCAAAGGTACTCATTCAAATCAACAAATCAGACACCCTCCAATTCTCATTATTGCTGCGGAAATATTAAATTTGCAGCTTAAAGTTAACCGTCATGAAAACAGAAACATCCAAAAAGATTAGTGCTCAAATCATTGAACAGCTAAACTCAACCAATGTAAATACCTCCATCCAGGCAATCTCAAACTTAAAGGAGAACGGCAATGTCAACTACATTCCGGCTTTGGTGGAATTGCTCCATACCACCCAACATCCGGAAGTAAAGGCACAGTTGCGTGTGCTTTTTTCAGAAATCAAACAAACAGAAGCAGTTCCATTTCTGATCGAAGCCATTGAAAACAAAAAGTACAACAACGAACTGCAACCGTTAGTTTCGGCCTGCTGGGAAAACGGCTTGGACTTTAGCGTGCACTTGTCGCTGTTTATCAACCTGGTGATTGAACACGAGCTGATGGTCGCATTTGAAGCCTACACGGTGATAACCAATATGTCGGGGAAAATCTCGAAAGAAATCCTTGAAAAAGAAAGTGCCCGATTAAAAGATGCCTTCTTTCAGGCAGATGACCAAAAGAAAGAATTGATCCACGATTTGCTCCACTTTCTCCCTGACTTTGAGCGAGGAATTGAGCCCCAAGCTTATTAGATCGTTCTCCAAAAAAGGAAGCCTTTTTGAATTTGGCTTTCCTTTCCGCCACGCCTTTTATGCTCGTCAAAGAATGAGCAAAACAAGTCAACACACAATTCTCCGGATAAGGAAGGTTGCAAGGCCTTCCACTTTTTCTTAATTTATACAGCATCTTTAATCGGTCATTTCTAACACAAAGAACCATGACGACAATCCGATTCCTACTGGTCTGCCTGGTTTTTATCACCTTCAAACGACCTACATTGGCGCAGGATTTTAGTGCGGTTCAATATTACTCAACCCCCATTCTGCTCAATCCCTCCTATGCCGGACAAACCGGAGGAGACCGGCTTTTGGCTTCGGTGTACACTTCGCTTCGGCAAAATGCCAAGTCCTATCAGAAATTTATCAGTCACGATTTTTTCCTGAAGAAGAAAAGTCTGGGACTGGGGTTTATCACCGGTATCCGGCGCAATCATCAAAAGCAAGACTATATTCCATTTCTGGAGCTTTCTGCAGCAAAGTTTATCCCTCTAAATCATCGCCAGTATTTTACTCCTTCTTTAACCTTAGGGGTTCATCAGCCTTTTAGGGATCCGGAGCAATATTTGGCCGATCACATGACCAATTCGAATCCTTCACCTGAAGATGGTTCGCTGCGCGGAAGCAGTTTCTTTCGCACCACCGAGCTGGTTGCCGGTGCAGGTCTCTTACTTTCCAACTACCATGGTTCTGTAGGCGTGGCGAGCAAAATCAGACGATCGTATAAGAAAAACCCAAGCACCGACTCGTACAATGAACTCGATTGGCATATCCTGTTTCATGCCGAAAAAATTTTCACCTGGTATCAGCGAGGTCTGCTCAGCCGTCGTTACCTGATTCGCCCCAAAGCGGTTTTACACTACGGAAATGAATTCACGCAACTGTTTGCGGAGGTCACCGTCCAACGCAAGCAATTGGAATCCGGCATTGGGTTTTTGCCAAATTTCGACACGTCGCAAAGTCGTTTTTCCCTCCACCTCGGCTATGACTTTAAGGTTTTAAAAGTCAGCTACCTGGGTTCTCTTCTGAAAACGACTCAGGGATTTCAGGATCCGATGCACAACATCAGCCTGCAGGTTATTTTGCCTGAACTAAAACGCTTCGATGTTCCGGTTCCTGCCCTCATTCGATCGTTATAAGCCGGATTTACTGTTATTCAACAGCTTCAGCTCACGCTCCGAATATTTTCAAACTTAAATGTTACTTTTACTATTTGTGATCAATGGGGACTACTAATCGATAAACTTCGTGAAAAAGGCTTTTTTTCTCGTGCTTTTCCTATGCCGGATTATGCTGGCCAACGGGCAAGATGCAGAATATTCGCAATTCTACGCCAACCCGCTATATTTAAATCCGGGGCTGACAGGAACTTCTGCTGCTCCAAGGCTGGTTGTAAACTACCGCAACCAATGGCCTCAAAAGGGAACGACCTACGTCAACTACAGCTTATCCTACGATCAGTATATCCCCAAAATGAAAGGCGGTCTGGGCATCCAGCTTCAAAACAGCAACGAACTGAACGGACTGATTGAAACTTCTTCGGGATACCTGTTTTACTCGCACCACATTAAAGTGAATGATCGTCTGTTCGTTGATGCCGGACTTCAGCTTGGAATGAGCTATAAAAAGCTGGATTATGGGCGGCTCATCTTCCCGGATATGATTGACCAACTAACCGGAATCAGCCTTCCGGGAACAATGGACCAACCGGAAAATGCCAGCAAACTCTATCCTGATTTCGGCTTTGGTGCTCTGGGCCAATACGATGCTTTCTTCTTTGGATTCAGCCTGATGCATTTAACCCAACCCGACGAATCTGTTTTCACAGGAGATCAAAAAGGGAAGTTGCCTCTAAAAATCACGCTTCACACCGGTGCAAGAACACACCAATTCCATCGCGGACTCTTATCGCGTGAGTTTACGCTTTCACCCAACCTGATTTATCAGCAACAGGGGGCATTCAAACAAATCAACCTGGGCCTTTATATGCTGGAACAGTCGTTGGCCGGAGGAGTCTGGTACCGGCAAAACCTGGGCGTACAACCCGATGCCTTAATCCTGATGATTGGCATTATGAAAGAGCGGTTCAAAATAGGTTACAGCTACGATTACACCTTATCGGGGTTATCCAATTATTCGAATGGGTCGCATGAGTTTTCGCTCACATTTTTTATTGGAGAAAAACACAGCAGTCGTGATGCCTTGCTGATTCCATCGCTTTAGTAAAACCCTGCTAAATGCACCTGAAAAGCCTATCGCGGCCAAACTCCTCCTAATAAACTAAAGTGACCGTCCCGGTTTGACGATGGCTTTTCCCCACGAAATCCTGATAAGCCAACACCCAGGTGTAAACACCGGTTGGTGCTGCCTGACCATTTTTCATGGTGCCATCCCAACCCACAAACTCATCCTTGGCCTCAAAGATCCGTTCTCCCCACCGATTAAAAATTTGCATGTGGTAACCGGCTTCCTCAACGCCAACGTGCTTGAGCAAGAACACCTGATTTTCAACACTTGAACTGTTCGGACTAAAAGCGTTGGGCGCAAAAATCCGATCGGGCGCTACTACTAACTTCTGAGTGGCTGTGTCGGTACATAGAAATTCATTTTCAGCAATCAGCTCCACCTCAAACCATCCCAGGCCGGAGTAACTGTATGCCGGCTCAAATTCAGCGGAGGTTCCTGCATTGTCGCCAAAATACCAAGCGTATCGCTGTGCAGCTTCACTTTCATTTTTAAAATGAACAAGCGGCTCCACAATACTGACTTCATTGGGATTCGCACTAAAAGCGGCAAACGGCTTGGGGTAAACCCGGATTGGAGCCTGTAGCCAAGTGGTGTCCTCACATCCGGTTAACGATGACCGGGCTATAGCAAACACGGAAAACTGCTGATCAGCGGTTTGAAACGTATTTGCCAATTCAGCCGAACCAGAAACAGCTCCCTCTCCCTGATCAAAATTCCAGGAGTAATTCAACTCATCTACAGCATCCACCGGCATTGCCTGAAAATTTACCTCCAAAGGCGAACATCCCTCCAGCACATCAGCCGACAATTCAACCCAGGGCTTTCGCCTAAACGTAAAATTCCGAAGCTCACTTTCACAGCCAAACTCAGTGGTTATCTGAAGTCCGAGGCTGGCCTGCGGCTGAATCAATTTTAGCAGAAAAGGCCCCTGCCCCTTCCCCGGATCCTGTAAAACCTCTTCCGCCCCCAGAGCCGATAAATCCCAATGATAAGTATCCTGTGAGTTGGCAGTTCCGGTATACCGAACCTCGAACTGGTGCGGGAAACAGGAATCCGGATCAAGATTCGTCTGTACCGTAGGTTCCGGCCTTACTTTAATGAAGTCTTCTATTAAGCCAAAATTTTCGCAGCCTTCCTCCGAAACAATTCGCAAGCCCACATCATAAAAACCATCCCCGGTATAAGTATAATCCGGGGCTTGCACCTGGCTTACCCCACCGTCGCCAAAGAACCAGATAAACTCTGAAACCGGCTCACTCGTTTCAGCTAAAAATTCAGCCAGAAAAGGCTCACACCCTTCATCATCCACCACACTGATTTCAATATTTGGAATGACTTTAATGTGTTCCCATAAAGTATCACTCAGGCAGCCCCCTTCATTCACCATCAGGCCCAGCTTCCGGTTATCGCCCCGGTCAAAGCCCAACGCAACGGCAACCTCGGTTAGTCCAATACCTTTGGCGTAAATGGAATCCAAGAAAAACCAGGAGTAGTTTGCATCCAATGTTCCATCACCTGTGTAAACAACATCCAGGTTGTAACCATAACATTCCGATTCATCAATGCTGAAATCGGTCGTTGGCGTTTTGTAAAAACTCAGATCCAACGAATCCTTGGTCACACATCCGTATTGGTCTGTTACCGTCAGGTAGGTTTTATAAGTTCCCCAATCCGTAACATTGGCTTGTGCAGGGGTGTTGTTAACTGAAAAATCCAAGGCTGAAGTTAGTGGCTGCCAAGCCAACTGTCCCTTATCCAAATCAACTGTTATTTCAGCAGTTTTCGAATCGCAGAATAAAGTATCGGTATCCGTCAGGTCAATTTCAGGATAGGCATGTACCGTCACCTTTACCTCTTCCGTGGTTGAGCAGGCAAACTCATTCTCACCCCGTACCTGGTAAACTCCGGCCTCTGAAGTAAAGAACGCTTGCTGGTCAAAGCCGGTATTCCACTCATAAAGTGCATGACTGCCAGCATCTAATTCGGTGCTGTCTCCCATGCAAATATGCCGGTCTCCTTCAAAATCCACAACCGGAACAGGATTCACAATCACCCTAAAGTAAGCGGAATCCGCGCAAACTCCGTTTCTCGACACCACCTTGTAAACCGTTGTTTCCATCGGCCGGGCAATCGGATTGGAACTGTTTGGATCGTCCAAGCCTGTTTTTGGAAACCATTCATAAGAACCGATAAATTCCTGATTCAAGCGAACTTCTTCATTTTTACAAATAGTTTTTACCGTATCCGTATCAAATTGAATATTCCAAACATTGATTTCCAAGGTAGCTGACAGGCTAATTTCCGGGTCCCCTTCCATTCCTCCAAACTCAACAATATAGCCTTGCGGAAAATAATATCCATCACCCCCTCCATCGGGCAGGTCATTCCATGATTTATCTTTGTAAGCCGGATTCTGATTGATGTGGGCATAGTCCTCATCCCCCAAATTATTAGGCTCGCCTGAACTCCAAAACGAATACTCACCATTAACAGGAGCCCCATTATAATTGCCTCGCCAAAACAAGGTTCGGTCGGCAGCAGGCCCGGTCACCCAACGCCAGTCTCCCTCTTTTTGTGCATCACTGGCACCAATCCACCCCACTCCCTGCACTTTGGTCCAGATAAAATCATTTTCCGACTTCGACTTGATTGTGGCCAAATAGCCCTTTAAGTTGTGGTATCTTTTGGCCTCTGCCGCAAGCTTGGCATCGGTCCAGGAGATTCCGGGACTGCTGATGTATTGATAGAAATGCCCTGTGGCAGGTAAGTAATCGGCATCCTGCAAAGTAATGGCAATGGATCGTGTCCCATTGGTTGGTGAGTCAGCAAGGTTGGTATAAACAATACGCTGTATCGCCTCCTCGTACGCTGCAGCCGTGGCTGCTCCGGTCAAGAAAAGTGTCCCAAGCTCAGAATCCCATCGCCCGGAAATGTTGGTGGTTTCAACCAGACTCAGCTGATCTTCTCCCTGAATGTAGTTTGAAATTGAAACTTTCAGTCCATCTTCTACGGCATCGCCTTCAATGCGGATGCGCTCCCCAAATTCAACAGGTTCTCTGCAATAATCAACCGGTGGCAAAGCAATGGAACTGATTTCAGGCTGAGCCAATAACAATTGGCTGCAAAAAACAAATCCGATGACCAGCACATTCCTTTTCATAAAACAGATGTTATAATGATGTCCTGGTCATCAGAGATAAGTTAGTTGTTCGTTATACAAAACCGGAGTGGAGCATTCAGGCTCCGGCCTCTAGTTTCTGGAAGAGAAATATTTCATAAACTGCGAACGCTCATACATCATCGGATCTTTAATCCGGGCATACGACAAGCGACCTCTGAAAGCATCGATGGTTTCAAAATTCCACTTATCCATAAAAGCCTCCAGATCTTTCAAGATCCCATTAATCACCTGAGCGCCTTCAATATAAACTACCGAACACAGTTGAGCCACCTGAGCGCCAGCTAACAATTGTTTGGCCACAGCAGCGCCATCATGAATTCCGGTTGAAGCCGCTATTTCAAGCTTAGGAAGCGCAGCGCTAACCAAACCAACCCAACGCAGTGAACGACGGATATCAGACGGTTCGCTAAAAACTTCGGAAGCCGAAAGCTCAAGCTTATCCAGGTTGATGTCCGGCTCGTAAAAACGGTTAAACATGGTTACGGCAGCCGCTCCATTGGCTTTCAGTTTTTCGGCCATAGAAACCAGGTTTGAAAAGTAAAACCCGATTTTTACGGAAACCGGAATGCTAACCTCTTTCTTGACTTTAGTAAGTACATCAACATACAACTGCTCAATCTCTTCGCCTGACTGATGACGATCAGTTGGTACAACAAAAAGGTTCAACTCCAGCGCATCGGCACCCGCTTTTTCAAAATCATGGGCAAAGCTGGTCCACTCCTTGGCTGTCACGCAGTTGATGCTGGCAATAATTGGAATCGAAACCGCACTTTTTGCTTCTTTGACCAATTCCAGGTGAGCCGTAATGGAATTGTTGCGCGTATAATTCCAGATGTAATCTTCGGCTTCCGGATATAAATTTTGTGGGTCTTTGTTAATCAAATGACTAACCTCGCTGTTAATTTGCTCTTCAAAAATAGATTTTAGTACCACCGCTGCAGCACCCGCCTCTTCCAGTGCTTTAATCTTTTCAACAGTATTGGTTAAGCCAGAACTGGCTACAACAATAGGGTTTTTCAATTTTAACCCCATATATGTGGTTTCTAAGTTTGCCATATCTTTCTCTTTTTTAATTATCCGAATATATTAAAAAAACCGCTCTAATTTCATGTTATTCAATGGTAGTCCCGTTCGCCAAATATTTTACTCCCCACCCGAACAATGGTACTCCCCTCTTTAACAGCCAGTTGATAATCACCCGACATCCCCATTGAGATTTCACAAAAAGAAGGTTGATCCTTAAAATAGCGGGTTTTCAATTCATTAAAGATCGTCTTAAGCGAACGAAATTCTTTGCGAATCTGGTTCTCATCATCGGTATAGGTAGCCATTCCCATCACCCCCCGCACCTCAACATTGTCGAGCAAAGCAAAAGTTTCGCTTTCCAAAAGTTCTTCAGCTTCAACCAGGTTCAAGCCAAATTTTGTTTCTTCCTCAGCAATATGAAACTGAAGCAGGCAAGGGATTACCCGCTTGTTTTTTTGTCCTTCCTTATTGATGGTTTTCAGCAGCTTCAACGAATCAACACCATGAATCAAGCTCACAAAAGGAGCCAGGTACTTCACCTTATTGGTTTGCAGGTGCCCGATAAAGTGCCATTCGATATTCTTGGGCAAATCCTCATACTTTTGCACCAATTCCTGCACCTTATTCTCTCCGAAAACCCGTTGTCCGCCTTGGTAAGCTTCCAGAATGGCTTCTTTGGGTTTGGTTTTCGACACCGCTACCAGACAAACATCGCTGGTAATTTCCTTTTTAATGCGTTCAATATTCTCCGTAATTTCCATATTTAATAATGTGTAGCACAAATTTACTAAAGCAGGTTCAATTGCACCGGTAAAATTCGCTAATTTTAAGGCTGAATCAAAATACGGCGCTCTCTGTTTTCAGGGCATTTTCCTATCTTTGAGCCCTCCATGAACACCGGCAAACAAGATACTATTTTAAGGATGAACGCGTTGGGGCAAGCCAGGCGTCCCTTTGTTTTTCTGATTGACTTCGACTTTAAAAAACCAATCGTATTGGAATGGGAAGAAAGCCAGAGCCAACTGCTGTGGCAAACCCCCAAACATACCAATTTTAAAGAGCAGAAACCCATTAACCAGCCCTTTCGCTGGAAAGTGCTTCCGGTTCATTACGGACGCTACCAAAAAGCCTTTGATTTGGTTCAGCGCCACATCCATAACGGCGACAGTTATTTGCTTAACCTGACCATGCCCAGTGGCATTGAAACCAACCTGAGTCTGGAGGATATTTTTCATCAAAGCCATGCGCCCTACAAAGTCATGCTGAACAAGAAATTTGTATGCTTTTCCCCGGAAATTTTTGTCCGGATTGAAAACGATGAAATTTCCTCATACCCCATGAAAGGCACCATTGATGCAAACCTGGAAAATGCCGCATCCATTCTGATGAACGACACCAAAGAACTGGCCGAGCACAGCACCATTGTTGATCTGATTCGAAACGACATCAGCATGGTAGCCGACCAGGTGCAGGTGGAAAGATTTCGCTACCTCGACCACATCAAGTCCAACCGGAACGAACTGCTGCAGATGAGCTCAAAAATCACCGGGAAGCTTCAGCCCCATTACCGCAAAAACCTGGGCGACTTGATGGCCAAACTTTTGCCTGCCGGTTCAATTTGTGGTGCCCCCAAGAAGAAAACCGTGGAGATTATTAAAGCAGCCGAAAACTACGACCGCGGTTATTATTCCGGCGTGTTTGGTGTTTTTGACGGAAAAAATCTCGATAGCTGCGTGTTAATTCGTTACCTTGAGCAGCAAAACGAAAAGCTGATTTTTAAAAGTGGCGGTGGAATTACCTTCCAAAGCGACTGTCAATCGGAATACGAAGAACTGGTAAAAAAAGTCTATGTCCCTCTTGCTTGAAACCCTCAAACTGGAAAACGGCAAACTCCAAAATTTGCCTTACCATAACCAGCGGTGCAACAAAGCCCGGCAGGAACTCTTTTCATTGCCCGGACAAGACTTAAGCGAACGCATTACGATACCCGAAAACTGTCGGAACGGAATCTTTCGTTGCCGGGTGCTTTATAGTGAAAACATTGAAAAAGTGGAGTTCATTCCCTGGCAGGCCCGGTCGATCCAATCGCTGCAACTGGTTTATGACGACCAGATCAGCTACAGCCACAAGTTTGCCGACCGTTCCCGCTTAGAAGCTCTTTACAACCAGCGCGGAACTGCCGACGAAATCATCATCGTTAAGCAAGGATTGGTTACCGACAGTTTTATTGCCAACTTGGTGTTTTTTGATGGGGAAAAATGGGTTACTCCTGCTCAACCATTATTGCAAGGTACCCAACGTCAAAAATTACTCGATGAAGGGCAAATTCACGAAGCCATCATCACCGATAATGAGCTGTTTGAATACCAAAAAATAGGTCTGATCAATGTTTTTTACAACTTGTATAACATGCCTGTGCTCGAAACCTCCCAAATCAAAAAAGCAACTACCCGCTAATAGTCAATCAAATAACAAAGAGCCTCTTTTTTGTTTCGCAATTTTATACCGTTCGAAACAAAAAAAATAGTGAGCATGCTATCAAACCTATTTTTTTATTGAGTCATTTTCGTATTTTTCGACAAGATTAAAACTTAAAAAATAAGGTAAAAACTGCCTTCTTTGGCGTAAAATATATGGAGGATAAAACAATGGCTGTCAATAAACCAAGAGTAATAAAAGACTTTGAAAAGCTGGAAAACAAAATCCAGGAGCAGATCAAATTAGTGTATCCGGAAGGGTTCAGCCAACACTTAATTACCTTTACCAATAAAGATGGCTTGCTGGTAAGCGCCCTGCCATTCGAAACGGATGAAAAATACTATTTGGTTCGAATGACAACTCAGCAAGCCGAGGACATTATCAGCGATGATGATGATTACGATGATGATGGCACCCTGAAAGATGAATCGCGCTCGGAGTATGAAGACAAATACGCCGAGTTGGACTACATCGCCGAAAATCTGGGCGACAACGATGATGATGAGGACAACGATGATGAGGCCTAAACGAATACCTTATTAAAAGGAAAAAAGGATTGCCGGTGGCAATCCTTTTTTGTGCTTAGCGTTCAAATCCCGAGAGTCGATTTAAAAATGAGAAGAGCTTCTATCATGTGCGACCTCATCGTAAAGAATCTTCCTCAGCATCAAGTACGATACCTGCTTCTGAATCTGCTGCTATTAATTTATTTTCTATCGCGTGGCGAGCCGCCTCAACGGTATCGTGAGCCAAAATCATAGGCACATGGAGCAGCTCTAACCGGGCTTTAATTTCACTCAGTCGTCTGTATCTTCCTTTCTTTCTCACCACCCGAATGTAAATCGCCCGAATACGACTCGGGTACTCTTTGGCAATTTGAGAGTAAATTTCCGGATCGTGCTGTCCATTATCGCCAATCAGGATGAAGGACATACCGGGATAGGTATCAAACAGCACTTTAATTTTTCGATACTTATGCTGATGATCGCCACCGCCCGATTTCCAGAACTTCAAAATATTCACCTTCAACTCGCGTAACAAAAACACCCCTTTGGGGAAACCGTTGTAAATGCAAAAATCTTCCAACAAATCGTACAAATTCCACTCGCTGCTCGACACGTAGAAAAAAGGATTGAATTGCTTCCCATCCCGGCCAACATGCAGTGCCCGATAGAAAGCGGCCACCCCCGGAAAAGGTTTGCGCGTACGCGAATTCCGCCATAACATCAACCATAACTTGCGCAGGGCTTGTGTTGCGTGACTAACTAAAATGGTATCATCTACGTCCGACACCACGGCAAATTCGCAATCTGATCCAGGAATCAGAATTTCACCCCGGGTACTCACCTGCCGGTCATCTTCCGTAATGTCTGAGTGAAGCGTGGCAACATAAAGAATCCATTCGGACTTTTTCTTTGACGCCAATGAAACCGTGTCAAACCTGACTTTAAACAGGCCCGTGTCGCCGGTAGTCGCTTCCTGCCGTTGCCCGTCAACATCAATAGTAACAAGCGCCCCCGGAATTTCATCACTTGAGTAGCGTTTAATCATCGCAAGCAGATTCTCCCATCGGGTGTGCTTCTCATCTGGCTTGGCCATTCCCTTGTCTTCGGTCACATAACCACTCACCAACAAGGTTTCACCATCACCATACCCGTGGTAAGGGATAATAATGGGCACCCTCAGCCAGCCCAAACGGTACTTGACAAACAATTTGATGCGCTTATAAACACTTTTTGTAATCTTCTTAAAGTATCGAAATGTTTTTGGTGCCTTAACCATAAGTCTACTTTTTTGGCATGAGTTTTATAGCTTACAAACAAAAAAAGATGCATAACATATGCCAAACAAGTCATTGAACAAACCGCAAAGAATCCTATTTATAGTCAACCCAATTGCGGGTGACATCGTTAAAGATGACCTTAAAGAAAAAATTGAAACATTTTCGGAGAAACGAAATTTTGCTTTTGAAATTCAGTATACTAAAGGCGAAAAGGACAACCAGCTCATTGCTGAAGCAATCCGGAGATTTGCCCCGGACAAAGTCGTAGCTGTTGGTGGTGACGGGACCAGCAACCTGGTCGCCAAAATTCTGATCAAGGAAAAAATTATCATGGGAATAATCCCCATGGGCTCAGCCAATGGGCTGGCCAGAGAACTGAACATTCCGCAAACCCTGTCTGATGCTCTGGAAGTGGTTGCAGCCCGGAAAACAAGAGCCATCGACACAATAACAATCAACGGCACGCACTTGTCGCTTCACCTGGCCGACATTGGCATAAATGCTCAGGTTATCAAACGTTTTGAACGCGACAGCATCCGGGGTTTTACAGGTTACGCCAAACATTTCATCCAAGAGCTTTTTGCTGCTAAACCCTTCAAATTTGCAGTAACGCTGGATCAAAAAAAAATCACCCAAAAAGCACATATGGTGGTCATAGCCAATGCAACAAAATATGGAACAGGTGCCGTCATCAATCCCCGGGGAAACATCAGCGACGGGCAGTTTGAAATCATTTTTGTCCGTCCCTACTCCATGTGGCATTTATTTCAAATGATCATTCCCTTCTTCACCCACAAAATTCACGAATTAGACTATATTAAAAGCTTTAGTGCCCAAAAGGTGACCATCCATAATTACGGTAAAAAGGAACTCCAAATTGATGGGGAACTTATTGGACGCTTAAAGGAGATAAACGTGGAAATAAATCCTCAGGCGCTGGAAATACTAATCCCGGAACGTCGCAGCAAATATTTCTTTTCAAGCTTAACTGACGAAACCTGATTTAAGTTTCCGATGAAACAATGCCACGCTCAACCAACAAAAATCCAGGATTCCAACTTTCTCCGTCAAGCCCTGCATGACCTTAAAAACTTACTTGAGCATGCCCTTGAACTCCTATTAAAATATTAACTTTGCAGGCAACTAAAAATTACCGCATGATCAAATCGATGACTGGCTACGGAAAAGCCGAATTTGAAACCGGAAACAAAAAAATTACGATTGAGCTGAAAACACTGAACAGCAAGCAACTGGATATTAACTCCCGGATACCGGCCCTTTACCGTGAAAAGGATATTGTAATACGGAAAGAAATCAATGAAAAACTGGTGCGCGGAAAAATGGATTTCTCGCTTTACTTGGAAAACCTGGGTACCGAGAGTAATTCAGCCATCAACGAAAACATTGTAGCAGCCTATTACCGCCAGCTGAGTAGCATCCACGAAAAACTGGGTCTGCCCATTACCGACCAGATCATGCAATCCATTATGCGTTTGCCCGACACGGTAAAAACCGTTTATGAAGAACTGGACGAAAAAGAATGGGAAACCATTTTAGCCAATGTTCAAAAAGTAATTGCATCGGTTGATCAATTTCGGGCTCAGGAGGGCATTGCCCTGGAAAAGGACATTCGCTCAAACATTCAGGAGATCATGCAATTGATGGAACAGGTTGAACCCTTCGAAAAGCAACGGCTGGAAAATGTTAAAACACGTATTTCAGACAGCTTGAATGAGTTGAACCTGAATGGCAACTACGACCAGAATCGTTTTGAGCAGGAGTTGATCTATTATATGGAAAAACTGGACATCAACGAAGAGAAGGTGCGCTTGCTCAACCATTGCAATTATTTCCTGGAAACCATGGAAAGCCATGAAGTAGCCGGAAAAAAACTGGGTTTTATTGCACAGGAAATTGGTCGCGAAATCAATACCCTGGGAAGTAAAGCCAATGAAAGCAACATCCAGCGTATTGTGGTGCAAATGAAAGACGCCCTGGAGCGTATCAAAGAACAAATGCTAAACATCCTGTAAACGGGCACACAGCCATTTTTAGAATTTAGTTGAACATGAAAAAAGGTAAATTAATTATATTTTCGGCCCCTTCCGGAGCTGGCAAAACAACCGTTGTCAAACATCTGTTGAGTCAGAATTTGGGACTGGAGTTTTCGATTTCAGCCACCAGCCGCCCACCCCGCCACACCGAAACCCATGGCAAGGACTATTATTTCCTGAGCCAGGACGAGTTTCAGCAAAAGGTGGCCAATGGCGACTTTCTGGAGTGGGAAGAAGTTTACCCCGGAACAAGCTACGGTTCCTTAAAAGAGGAAGTGGAACGCATTCGTAACAAGGGGAAACACGTGGTGTTTGACGTGGATGTGGTTGGTGGAATCAACATCAAAAAATACTATGGCGACGAAGCGCTGGCCATTTTTATTCAGCCCCCTTCCATTGAGGAGCTGCGCAACCGGCTGGTCGGACGCTCAACTGATGCGCCCGAGGTAATTGAAAAGCGGGTGGAAAAAGCCGCTTACGAATTAACCTTCGCCCCCAATTTCGATGTAATCTTGGTTAGCGAAGAGTTGTCGGTTACCTTGGCCAATGCTGAGAAACTGGTTACTGATTTTATCCATCGCTAAACATCGGTTATGAAAGTTGGACTCTATTTCGGAACATTTAACCCCATTCATATTGGCCATTTAGCCATTGCCAACTACCTGGTTGAATTTTCTGAAATTGACCAGCTGTGGTTTGTTGTAAGCCCCCAAAGCCCGTTTAAAACCAAGCAAAAGCTGCTGGACAACTACCAGCGGCTTGAATTGGTCAATCGGGCCATTGGCAAAGATTATCGGTTTCAGGCTTCTTCCATCGAGTTCAACCTTCCCCGCCCCTCCTACACCATCGATACGCTGACGTATTTGAAAGACCAATACCCGTCGTATGATTTCTACCTGATCATGGGGGCGGATAACCTCGAATCGATTGATAAATGGAAGAATGTGGACATGCTGCTGGAGAACTATAAGCTGCTGGTTTATCCGCGTCCGGGCTTTGACAAAGATCAGCTGAAAAGCCATCCCAACATCCAATTTATCGATGCTCCGGTCATGGAAATTTCGGCTTCATTTATCCGAAAAGCCATTGCCAATGGCAAAGACATCCGGCACTTTATTCCACCGGCTACCTGGCATTATATCGAAGAAATGCGTTTCTATCAGTAAGTATCGCTTTCATAAGCTGGCGGCCTGGCAACGGGCTAGTTTTTCCGCTTACATCCGTCCTCCTGCTCTCAGCCGGTCATTATTCTGCCAGCAATTCCTTCAGGTTTCCTTGCAATTTGTATCTTCGCCTAAAAAAAGAGAAGATGATTCCAAAACTTAAACATGCCGGCAAAAATTTCCTCTTGCTGGCAGGTCCTTGTGTCATTGAAGGAGAATCAATGGCCTTTGATATAGCAGAAAAAATAGCCACCATTTGCGACCGGCTGGAAATTCCATTCGTTTTTAAAGGTTCGTACCGCAAAGCCAACCGCTCGCGGATTGACTCCTTCACAGGCATTGGCGACGAAAAGGCCCTGAGCATTCTGAAAGCTGTAGGCGAGAAGTTCAACATTCCTACCGTAACGGATATCCACTCGGCCAGCGAGGCAGCCTTGGCTGCAGAATATGTCGATGTGTTGCAGATTCCGGCTTTCCTGTGCCGCCAAACCGACTTGCTGGTAGCGGCAGCCGAAACCGGCAAAGTGGTAAACATCAAGAAAGGCCAATTTTTGTCGGCTGAATCCATGCAGTTTGCTGTTGGCAAAGTGCGCGATGCCGGCAACGACCATGTGATGCTTACCGAGCGCGGAACCACCTTTGGTTACCAGGACTTGGTGGTTGACTACCGGGGCATTCCGGTGATGAAGGCGAACAATTGTCCGGTGATTATGGACATTACCCACTCGCTGCAGCAGCCCAATCAAACCAGTGGTGTTACCGGAGGAAAACCCGAACTGATTGAAACCATTGCCAAGGCAGCGATGGCTGTTGGTGCTGATGGAATTTTTATTGAAACGCACCCCAATCCGGCAGTTGCCAAATCGGATGGAGCCAATATGCTGAAACTTGATCTGTTGGAAGACCTGCTGACCAAACTGGTTAAACTTAAACAGGTTGTTGATCAGCTGTAGGCCAACGCACAAAACCGTAAAAACCAGTAAGAGGCAGCTGAACACGATTCCACCAACTTAAGCGGACGTTTTCAGCTGTTTCTTCACCTAAAACCATAACTGATTATGAAAAATCGACGTTCATTCTTGAAGAAGTCACTGGCCGGAGCAAGTCTTTTAGCGGCTCCGCAATTGATCCATTCGGCTCCGGCAAATGGGATGCAAATTGCGCTGAAAGGCAGTTTCATGCACCAGGTTTATTTCTGGCTTAAACACCCGGAAAAGCCCGCCGATTGCAAACGCTTTGAGGAAGGCCTGCAACTGCTGGTCAGCATCTCCGAAATTAAAATGTACCACTGGGGCAAAGCTGTTGCGTCCAACCGCGAGGTGGTGGATGATTCGTTCAGCTATTCCTACCTGGTTGTTTTCGACAATCCGGCCGACCAGGAAACATACCAAACCCATCCGACTCATCTGAAATTTATTGAAGAGTATGGCGATTTATGGGAAAAGGTGATTGTTTACGATGCCCTCTAATGAAAGAACAGGTAAGCGATCAGAATCGCTGCAATAATCCCGGTAAGGTCAGCAATTAAGCCGCACACCACCGTATAGCGGGTTCTTGATATTCCGACCGCGCCAAAGTAAACCGCCAGGGTATAAAAGGTGGTTTCGGTTGAGCCTTGAAAAACCGAGGACAACAAGCCGGCAAAAGAGTCGGGCCCAAAACCGGGGTTATTGTAAATTTCGAGCATGGCGCCGCGTGCCCCGCTCCCACTCAACGGTTTCATCAAAGCTACGGGCAGGGCATCCACAAAGTCGGTGTTCAGCCCAACCAGCGAAACCAGTCCTTTAATGCCACTTATCACCAAATCCATGGCTCCCGATGCCCGGAATACGCCGATTCCGACCAACATGGCCACCAGGTAAGGGATGATTTTAATGGCCACATTGAACCCATCTTTCGCCCCGGTAATGAAGGAATTGTAAACGTCAATCTTCTTTCGAAATGCCAAAAAGATAAAAGAAATAATAATCAGAAAGATGATCAGGTTACCGCCAAAAGACGATACCTCGGTGATTTGCTCCTGTGTCATGCCGGAGAACCACCACAACAGGGCGGCAATCAAAGCGGTTGCTGTTCCAAGGTAGGCCAGCACGGTTTTGTTAAAAAGATTGATTCGTTGGTAGATTGATACCGAAATGAGACCGGCAAGGGTGGAGAAATAGGTGGCTAACAAGATGGGCAGGAAAACCACCGAAACCATTTGCGACTCAGCAGCCACCCGGTAAGCCAGAATACTCACCGGAATCACCGTCAGCCCCGAGGTATTCAGCACCAAAAACATAATCTGCGCGTTCGAGGCTTTGTCCTTTTCCACGTTCAGCTCCTGCAAGTCCTCCATGGCTTTCAGGCCCAGCGGTGTTGCCGCATTGTCCAGCCCCAGCATATTGGCCGAAAGGTTCATCATCATGGCCCCAATCGATTTATGATTTTTAGGCAGCTCCGGGAAAAGCTTGTTAAAAAACGGTCCGAAAATCCGGGCAATAATGTTCACCGCCCCCCCGTCTTCGCCAACTTTCATAATGCCCAGCCACAGCACCATTACACCGATTAACGCAATAATCAATTCGACACTGGCGGTAGCCATCGAAAAGGAGGCATCCACCATGTCCTTAAAAACATGCAGGTCAACTTCGGTGAAAATAATGCCCAGCGCATCGGCAAAAAAGTCGCGAAACAAATATCCCATCACGCGAATAAGAGCAACCACAAAGGCCACCAGAAAGAATCCGATCCATATGTAATTTAATACCATACCAATAAGCTTATTCAAAGCCCGGGAGCCGGGCACTCGATCTCAAAATTAAAACCGAAACTACAAAAAAAGCTTGAGAAATCGGGCATCAGCCTTCAAGTGCTTCCCTGTTCTGATCGCCAACGAACAGCGAATCGATAATTTTAAATGCTGAGTACCTGAGTTCCAATTCCGTCATTGCGAGCGAAGCGAAGCCATCGGTAGGCTATTGTCGGTTTTCAGATTGTACGTGACTTCCTACGTTCGTGCGTTCGTGCGTTCTTGAGCTCGTTCCTTCTCCTTTCTGCCTGTTTCCTTGCTCCTCTTAACCCATCCGTCCCGGTGCCCGGGACACCTTCCCTTCGAGAAGAGAAGGAAGTCCAACCACCAGCGTAAGGAGCGTTTTCGAATTGGATTAAAAATAGATTTTCGGATGTTCAGATTCTCAGATTGTGCGTGACTCCGTACGTTCATGCCTTCGTGCCTTCTTTCTTCGCGTTCTCTTAGCGACTTGGCGGTTAAAAGGTCAGTTATCGGTTATCAGTTATTCAGATTGTGCGTGACTTCCTACGTTCGTGCGTTCCTGAGCTCGTGAGCTCATGCCTTCTCCCTTCTGCCTGTTTCCTTGCTCCTCTTAACCCATCCGTCCCGGTTCCCGGGACACCTTCCCTTCGAGAAGAGAAGGAAATCCAACCACTAGCGTAAGGTGTGAAATCTTGTTCTTTCGGCGAAATAGAGAAGTTGGATGTTGACAGTTTCGTGACCTCGTGCCTTCGTGACTTCATACCTTCGTACGTTCGTGCCTTCGGGCTGTAGGGTTTTCAAATAGCTTTGGCAATCCCCCCACCCTCCGGACGATGGTGCCTGGTAGCCAGACGAACTCAGCAACCCGCCAGACAATGGTGCCGAACTGCCGGACGAACTCAGCGATGAGCCAGACAATGGTGCCTAATCGCCAGACGATCACAGCGACTAGCCGGACGAACCCGGAGAAAGGCCAGACGATGTCGGCAAGTAGCCAGACGATGGTGCCGAAGAGCCAGATGAACTCAGCGACTCGCCAGACCATGTCGCCAACCTGCCAGACGAACTCAGCGACCAGCCAGACGGTGTCGGCGGGGCGCCAGAACATCGGCAGGACGCGGCAAGCCGGGGAAATGAGATCAATTGAAAAATCGGTCATGCGTTTACCAACTAAAGCCCTAATCTTGAGGAGCGGGGAAAAGGTCTTGGGTATACCCGGACTTAATAAGTATGCAGACCCTTATAAGAATTGAATTGCAAACTCAAGACAGCTTGCGTTGCCGCTTCGCTCAATCAAAGGACAGGCAGGATTTCAGTTGTTTCGAACCAAAATAAAAATGCCCATCCTGATGTATACATTTTGTAAAGTTTTGTAAATTGATCGGCGAAACCTAAAAAGAAAAAACCAATGACAGTACTAACCAACGGACACCCACCGCACACAAGCAGCGTTTTAACCAGCAAAAACACATCCAGCTAAAGTGAATATATCCCCAAGACTGCGGGGATACGAGTGTTACCAATAATTTTAAAAATGAAGCATTTTGCAATTTTGACATTAACCCTTCTTCTTTCTCTTTACAATACGTTTAGTCAAACTATAAATGGGAAAATAGTAAGTAAAGAGGACAATAGGTCGATTAGCTATTCAAATATTGGCATTTTAGGAAAATCTATCGGTACAATATCTGATACTAATGGGAATTTTGAACTAATTATCAAAGAATTAAAAACGAAAGATACGCTACGGATTTCAGCAATTGGTTTTGAGACTAGAGATATTACAATTAATGAAATTATTTCAAAACAACTTCCCATAAATATATTTCTCGAAAAAAAGATTTATCCAATAGATGAAGTGGTCATAAAGGCAAAAACAACTAAGGCAAGGATTGTTGGTACACAAACATCTAGCAAAGTAGTTCAGACAGGAGCAAAAGTTAATAAAGGAGGAGTTGAGTTAGCTTCATATTTACCTGTGAAAAAGAATGCTTTTCTTACTAATATTCGAATGAATCTTGCTTCTGTTCCTAAAGATTCAGTAACTTTTCGTATCAAGATCTATTCAGTAGAAAAAAAGAAACCAGGCGAATTAAAATCAGTAAAAAATATTCTTTTTAGGAGTAAGCTGCTCCTAGGTACAAATACATTTAATGTGAGCGATTATCAAATTATGCTAAGTGACGACACCTTTCTATCATATGAACTAATTGAAGGGAAAAGCCCTGCTTTTAGTGTTTCCCTACTTGGAATAAAAAGTTATTACAGACCTGCGAGTCAAGCCAATTGGGAAAAATTACCAGGAAGTATTGCTCTTTATGCAACTTTAATATATGAGAAATAAACTATTGGGAGTCGAGTAAGCTAGGGGAATTCCACCCCTAACTTCTCACAGAACCGTACGTGAACCTCCCCTGCTTCCGCGCGATTTCATCGCGTGGTTTAATCAAAATTATTGATGAGAAAATAGATTACATCCCTAATAATCCGGTTGAAGCAGGATTGGTTTTCATAGCTGAAGATTATTGGTATAGCAGTGCTGTGGACTATTCAGGCGAAAAAGGGGTATTGAATAATGTCATTGTTGTCAAGTAGCGTCTAAAGACCACGCGATACAATCGTGCGGCAGCGCGGCATAAGGGACTTACACCCTCTGGAATAATTTCATGCATCACACTACCATTTAACTCTAAAAATTTGTATAGTGCATAAGGGGTTCTTCAGTTTTCGGGCGTTTTCGCTCGCATTAATTTATAGTAGCTAATTGATAGGTTTGAACTCCGTAATCCCTTACGCAACACACATTTAACGTTAGGCTTCATGCAAGAAACACACTGCAGATATTGATATTTGTACCATAATTTGTATTTTTGGGACAAATAAAAAGAATATGGGACAAAATGCACCACGTTATCAACTTGAGAAACTTCCACCTCTTAGAGAAAAAGTGGAAACAATTGAAATTCTTAGACAAACAAACAAGTCCACTGCTGCATTAGCTGAGTTAAAAGGAATTGCGAAGACAATTCCTAACCAAGAAATGCTGATTAACGCCATAGTTTTGCAGGAAGCAAAAGATAGTTCGGAAATTGAAAATATTATTACGACACAAGATGAGCTTTATAAAGCATTGACTATTAATAAAACTCACATTTCACCTGAGACAAAGGAAGTTGTAAATTACCGAAAAGCAATATTTCAAGGATATGACCTTGCTAAAAAACAAGGATTTATAAGGGTTAATGATATTGTGAGCATTCAACAAGAATTGGTTGACAATACTGCTGGGATTAGAAGTACACCAGGAACTGTATTAAAAAATGATGCAACAGGAGAAATAGTTTACACTCCACCACAAGATAAAGCTGAAATACTTGACTTGCTTTCCAATTTTATAAACCATTTCAACCAGCAGGATGATTTGTCGCCATTGATAAACTTGGCGATATTGCATTGTCAGTTTGAAAGCATTCACCCATTTTATGATGGAAATGGTAGAACAGGTCGGATTTTAAATATTTTGTATTTAATATTAAATGAATTGATTGATGTTCCAATTTTATACCTAAGCTCTTATATTATTGCCAATAAGCCAAAATATTACCGACTTTTAAATCAAACAAATCGACAAGGGAAATGGGAAGAATGGATAATGTTTATGCTTAAAGCTGTTGAAAGCACATCAAAAGATACAATCACAAGAATTACAAATATCAAAGACCAACTAGATTCTACAATAGTTAAAGTACAAGAAAAAGCTCCCAAACTTTATAGAAAAGAACTTGTTGAATTGTTATTTGAACAACCATATTCGAAAATTGAATTTGTTGTAAATAAATTAGGGGTAGAAAGAAAAGCTGCTTCAAGATATTTAAAAGAACTTGAAGATATTGGGATTCTTGAATCTCAAAAAGTTGGAAGAGAGACTTTGTATATAAATAAAGAATTGATTGAAATACTGAAACAATAATGCACGAAAGCCTAATCGAGTGGGAAGCCGCTAGGCTAAAAGCCTAGCGGGGAACCCCTCACACCACCCAGCGTACGCGAGCTACGCTCCTCCCTGTCGTTTTAAATGTCCACCGGACATTTAAAAATCAGGCACATACACGGCGGTTCGTTAAGTTATCGAAAACAGAACCGTACTTGGTTTAACTTGATTGTAGCGATCCAGTAAAGGGATGTAATCCCGCTTTTTCAATCGATCATATCGTACCGCATCATTCTGTCAGGAAACGCCATCAATAGAAAACTATACGTGCTTTAACTGCTCATCTTGTTTTAAGCTTTTAACCAACGAAAGACTAACCAGCACCAGGATAATTGCAAAAGGAAAGCCGGTTGAAATAGAAGCTGATTGAAGAGCCGTTAAACCACCTCCTACTAATAAGGCGATGGCAATAGCGCCTTCCATAAAAGCCCAAAATATTTTTTGTCCTTTGGGCGCATTCAATTTCCCTCCTGCGGTCATCATATCTACCACCAAAGAGCCACTGTCCGAAGACGTAATGAAAAAAGTACCCACTAAAATAATGCACACAAATGCAGTGATGTCATAAAAAGGGAGGGTCTCCAGCATTTTGAAAAGTCCAATGGAGCTGTCTTGTGCTACGATGGATGCCATATCCAAATTGCCATCCAATTGCAGATTGATAGCGGTTCCACCCAGAACTGACATCCATAAAAATGAAAAGACAGAAGGTAAAACCAAGCCAAAAATCGCAATCTCCCGAATGGTTCTCCCTTTGGAAATCCGGGCAACAAACGTTCCTACAAATGGCGACCAGGAAATCCACCATACCCAGTAAAACATCGACCAGCCTTTAAACCAGCTTCCGGCAGTACTATTTTGATTTCGGAATAAGCTTAATTCAATCAAATCAGAAAGGTAAATTCCTAAGCTTTGCACAAAACCATCGATTAAGCGAACCGTATTTCCTAAGATTAGCACAAATGCAAAAACAATTAGTGCGATAACAATATTGGCATTACTTAAATATTTTAGTCCTTTATTTAAACCCGTAACAACAGAGATCGTCGCAATTAGAGTAATTCCGATGATGGAACTCACTTGTAAACTGGTAGCATTTTCTAATCCAAAATACTCGGATAAGCCGGTACTGAACTGCAAGGCACCAAAGCCCAGTGAGGTCGCTAATCCAAACAGTGTTGCTAAAACCGCAATAACATCAATTAGATAGCCAGGCCATCCATTCATCCGATCGCCAAATAGCGGAACCAAGGTCGATTTTAATGATAATGAACTGTTTTTATTAAAGGTAAAATAGGCCAGTGCAATTCCGAGTAACATGTAAATTCCCCAAACATGAAAACCATAGTGAAAATAGGTATTGCGAATGGCTAAGCGAGATTTATAAATATCTGAAGCCCCATCAACAATGGGGTGGCTAAAATGTAGCATCGGTTCTGCAACACTAAAATAGACTAAGCCAATTCCCATTCCCGCTGAAAACAACATCGCTACCCAGGAAAACTTGCTGAAGCTGGGCTTTGCATCCTTCCCTCCAATTCTGATTTTGCCAAATTTGCTAAATGCCAGGTAGAGTACAAATATTAGAAAGTAGTTAATGCTTAGTGAAATAAACCAACCAAAATTACGCGACATATAAGCCTGAAAACCGGAAAATGCAGCTTCCGATTGTTCGTTAAAAATGATGGTAAAACTGACAAATAAAAAGGTGATTAATGCTGCCGGAATGAAAACCGGCTTTGAGATATCAAAATACTTGTTTTTGAAATTATTCATTACTATTGCTTAAGAAATTAAGAGCTTCCATTATTGATTTAAAAATGTATTTTCCTTACCTGAAACCTTCTCCAGGTGGAGTACTCCAAAATGGAAGTAGCTGCCTGATAAGTTTTCTTCCTTGTCTGGCACTAAGAATTTGAAATAAGAATTAATTGGAGTGGTTTTTCCTAGGGGGGAACCTCTAATTCACTACTTTCGACACTGCTTCCGGTAATATCATTTACTATGCTGGGTTGAAGAACGGCCCATGCGACAGTTTGATTCATACAATCTATTGTTAAAATAAACACTTAAAATTTTTAATTGGCGGAAACATTCTACGAACAAGTTTTAATACAGGAATAATCAGATTAGTGTCCTGGCAAGAATGGATTAATTTGAGCGGATATACATGTAATTAAAAATGAAACCCTACTTTCAACCTGCATATTTCTCATTTCTCACAATATTGTTTCGGAGCAGAGCCGGTTAAGTATTAAAGCGCGGCGGAACTCATTAACGAGCTTTCACTGGAAACCACAAACCTTACTCTCAACCACTTGCTACTTCAGAATGGGAAGACAGACACCATCTTTCTAAAGATGGACTGAATTTGTATTGAACTTACCTTCCCACAGACATTTTGTCTTTCGTTATGAATAACAATTTCCCAAATAGTTCGCGAAATAACGAAATACAATTAAGTTTTTATAATTTTTTGGACATTATCTGCTTACGAAGAAAATGCAAACACGTCATACACAACTGACAATGAGGGCGAACAGCTTGAATATTTTTTTTCACAAAAAAAATTGTGCCGGAGAATTATTTCTCCTGTAATCGAGGTTGAAAAAAACGCGACCGATTTTTACGGAGAAAATAAGCAAAGTTGCAACTGACTTTAAAAGCACCGCAAAATCCAAGCCGGATTAGATTTATAATCCATCAAACTTGCCCAATTTGCATCTTCAGTTTTTCAGGCGATCCGGAATATCCTATTGGCTAGCCCCAACCAACCAAACAAAAAAAAAAGAGTTGACCGAATGGACAACTCTTTTTTGGGCAGATGAGCCGATGACTAAAAACGGCTTAAAGCGTTTGGGTAATCTCTCCTGTAAATTGCACATCAAAGGGATCATCCTGGTTGCTTAGATAGACCCTAACGGCCTTGTTGAACAGCCCCGGACTGTCAGCAACAAAGCGAATTTTAAGGTCTGATGAAGCTTCGGGAAGAATCGGCTCTGTTTGATATTCGGGCATGGTACATCCGCAAAATACCCGGACGTTGTTGATCAAAACAGGTTTTGGGGTCTTGTTTGTCAGGGTGAGGACAACTTCCTGCTCCTGCCCTACAACCAGGGTCCCCAGCTCATAAACCACATCTTCATAGGCCGAGTCTGTTAATTCCATCATCTTGGTTTCTCCCCTACTGGCTTGTTGTCCCTGGCAATTCCAAATAAAAACAGCAAGTACAGTTATCAGCATGTAATTTCTAAATCCGTTTATTTTAATGTCAAAATAATGGTTCATTTTCAAAGGGATTCCGATTTAGAGATGTATATATTCCAACTAAAAATAAACGAGTTGCCCTTGAGCAACTCGTTATACTTAAACATTGATTCGATTAGTAGCCAGGTGTTTGTTCTAACACAGTTGCTCCGGTTTCGTCAACCGACAAATCAATTTGCGTTTGAGGTACCGGCCAGTATTCATGTTTACCGGCAACAAACTTTTTCCCTGCCAGATGGCCCATAAACTGCCCTTCCTTTTGAAGGTAGGCATTCATCACATCGCTTGCAACTCCCCATCTAACCAAGTCAAAGAAACGATAACCCTCCATTCCGAATTCCATCCGCATTTCATGGCGAATAGCCTTCAAGGCAAACTCTTTACTTCCAAAACTAGCGTATGGTTCAATGGCATAATTAGCAGCTTCCATACCATCATCAAACATCACATAATTACTGTTTTTGGCTCGATTACGAATGTCATTAACCATCTTCAGTGCCAATGGTAAATCATCTGTTTCTGCAGCACATTCGGCCAACCACAGCATGGCATGAGCCAAACGATATTTACGGTAAGAGTTATTATTAACGCCGGTAGCCCAGCCCGTTGTTGTATTGCCCGAACCTTGATCAGCTTTCAAAAACATATTCTTTTTGAAAAGATACGGTCCACCATTCTGAATATCCCGGATGGGTTGCTCGGCATCAATTGGTCCCCAGTCTAAGAAAGGAACTCCCGGACGACCAACGGTGTGATCCAAACGAGGATCTACATTCCCCGGATAAAAGTCTTTGGTATAAACCTCCGGATTATCTTTATCCCATACATCCGCCCAAGGCAACATTTCATTATTGTAGGTATCCAAAAGCGGAAGTCCATTCTCATCTGTTTTAAATGAGTTTACAAAGTTCTGCGTGGGTTGGAAAAAGCCGCAGCATGTTCCGATTTTTCCACCTTGAGGGAAGTTCAGTGCATCTCCCCAGCCCGCATTGTATGAACCATCGGAGCCATCATTTACAGCATACTGGATTTCCAGGATCGACTCCTCATTGTTTCTTGTGGCTGCCAGGTAGTTCTGCTCATAGCTATCCATCAACTCAAAGCCACCATTGGTAACCACATCATTCAAGAGCGTTTTTGCATCAGGAAATTTTCCCTGAAACATATAAACTTGTGCCAACATGGTTTTTGCCGCCCATTCTGTTGCACGTCCGGGTGCCCCATCCCAACGACTTGGCAAATTATCTTTTGCAAAGACCAAGTCTGCTTCAATCTCCGGCCAAACAACATGGTCATTTGGAACAACGGTTGGATTCTCTGTATTCTCATCAATCCATGGCACTCTATAGTGTACTTTGGTTAACTCGAAATACAGGTGCGCACGTAAGAATCTTGCTTGCGCAGCGGCCAGTGTTTTTTCGCCATCCGTCATCCCTTCGGCATCCGGTAGAACGATTAAAACATCATTACAACGAACAATCCCGTCATACAGTGCTCGCCAATGGTTGGTCACATATCCGTTGTCGGCATCTGCAAAAAAGCCTTCAACCGGATTAATGGTAGCCTGGTCTCCAAATGAAGACCCTTTGTAAGCGTCATCTGAAGCTACACTTCCCCAAACCCAATTGGTTACAGAACTGGCCCAGATATTTCCAGAACGAACATTTCCGCCATCAATTACGGCATACGCTCCTGTTAATAATGCGTTAACTCCATCTTTCGTATAAAACGTTTCCAAGGAAGCCTCACCTTTGGGTTTGATCGTATAGAAATCATCACCGCAAGAGTAAAAGAGGGCTGATAAAAAGAAAAATGGTACTAGAAATTTTGCTATATTTTTCATAATGAATTCGAATTTTAGTTGATTATAAGTTTAAATTAACACCAACCATAAACATTCTTGATGTTGGATAAGCACCTTCATCAACACCAAAAATGCGATCATCACGTCCTGTGCGTAATTCCGGATCTAAACCACTATAATCTGTGATTGTAAACAGGTTCGTTGCTTGCAAATAAATTCTCAGGTGATCAATATCCAGTTTAGAAGACAAGCTTTTAGGTAGTGTATACCCAATCTGTAAATCTTTCATACGGAAATACGAGCCATCTTCAACAAAGAAAGAGGAGTTCTTTTGCATTTCTCCATCATTTTGAAGGGCAATTGGCATGGTTATTTTTGCACCCGATGCATAACGATCTGCCGTCCAGGATTCATACAATCTTCTTGGGTCGCGGTTTCCCTGGAAGTTGGTAAATAAGGTCCAACGATTCACAAAATTCACCAGGTCATTGCCTTGCATTCCCTGAAAGAACATGGTCATATCCCAATTCTTGTAATTCACATCAATATTCAAGCCGTATGTAAAATCAGGATGAGGAGAACCGATGAAAGTACGATCATCGCCATCAATTTTTCCATCTCCAGAAATATCACGATACATAAACTTACCAGGACCACTATAGGTATCATCTTCAACATTCTCGGTATTGTAAGGAGCATGCATCCCTGGCTTCAATTGGTCTTTTTGCCTAATGACCTCACCGGCCTCGTCTAATACATCAACCTTGTCAAACATATCCGGAGAGAAATAACCTTCAACAACATATCCATAGAATGATGATATTGGTTGTCCCGTCGTAGAAGCCGTATAAACATTTTGCCGCAGCTGTTCTCCATAAAGAATCTCATTGGCATTATCATTCAATTTTACCACTTCATTCTTATAATGAGAAATGTTTCCACGTACATCAAACGTCAAATCATTACCTACTTCGCCATGGTAGGTTAACATCAAGTCCCAACCGGTATTTTTCATTTCTCCTACATTCACGTCAGGAAGTTGCAACTCACCCCATGTATTGGGTAGTTGTTGGCCATAAAGCATATCGCTTGTATTCCGGGTATACCAATCCAAATTAACCTCCAGGCGGTTGCCCAGCAAAGTAGCATCCAATCCAAGGTTTGTTGTGGTTGTGGTTTCCCACACGGCATCCGGATTACCCAATTTGTATTTGTGGAATCCGGACTGGGTAGATGTACCCGAACCCTTCAGATCATAAAATGATTCATCGATGTTCGCACGGTAAGTACTGTAAATATTGTAATTTCCGATACGGTCGTTACCATTTTGTCCCCAACCAAATCGAAGTTTTAAATCATCCAGCCAAGTTTCGCTATTTCCCATAAAAATTTCCTCTGAAATTCGCCATCCTAAAGAGAAAGCCGGAAAGGTTCCCCAACGATTGTCTTCCGAGAAACGCGAAGAGGCATCACGACGCATAACAGCTTCCGCCAGGTATTTACCTTGATAACTGTAATTCAGACGTCCAAAATAGGAGAAGGTTGCCCACTCATCAAACGAACCGGAAGAGATCTGATCAGATTCTCCCCCATTAAGCACCATATAATCCAAATCAGTCGAGATGTAAGAGGCCCGACCTGCATCAAAAAACTCCCAGTAGTTGTTCACAGCTTCTGTACCAGCCAAAAAGTCAAATTTATGATTATCCGCAACGGTTCTTGTATAATTCAAGGTATTTGACCAGTTCCATTGAATGCCCCCATCAAAATTCTCGGTCAAGCGGTCAGTAGGTCTGGCTTCTGAAAATTCCGGGTTTTTCAAATTACGATCCCGCAAGCGCTGACTCTCGTAGTTCACACCAAACAGAGTTTTGACATACAGACCATCCATGATATCAATTTGGGCATAGGTATTACCAATAATCCGCATTTGACGGTTATGATCATCTTTGTCGCGGTACAACATTGCTAGTGGATTATCTCCATTACCAGTTCCTGGTGCTTTTGTTCCGGCAAAATTTCCGGCAATATCATAAACCGGTATAATGGGCTGCATGCGGTAAGTAAATGAAATTGGGTTCCCTTCCCGGTTGTTTTCAAAACCAACGCGATCAGTATAAGTTACACCAATGCTCTCTCCTATTTTCAACCAGTCTTTTAACTGAACATCGGCATTCATTCGAGCGGCATAGCGTTCAAAACCGGTGTAAACAACTGTTCCTTCCTGGTTCAGATAGCCCGCAGAAACCGAATAACTTCCTTTATTCGTTCCTCCTGTTATGGAAAAGTTATATTCTTGAATAGGTGCTGCATCAAAAATTTCGTCATACCAATCGGTTCCAGGCACAGAGGCTCGATAGATCGTATTATTCGGGTAGCTGTAAGTATTTTCATCAACTGTATTACCGACTGGCTTGGCATAAATTGGAATAACCGGCTCAGCACCATTCCCATACTGCTCCGTACCCCAACCAGCATCACCTGGCTTCAATCCGGCATTACGCATTTCCATAAATAACATCTCCCCATACTCTTGGGTGTTCATCAAGTCCATCTTATTGATCGCCTTTTGGACACCGTAACGAGCATCGAAAGAAATCTTGGGCTCGCCAGCTTTTCCGCGTTTGGTTGTAATAATAATAACACCGTTTGCGGCACGTACACCATAGATCGCAGACGAAGAAGCATCCTTCAAAACCGTCATCGACTCGATGTCATTCGGGTTAATTTGACTTAAACCTCCTGTTGTTGGAACCCCGTCAACAATGAATAACGGATCGTTATTGTTAACAGAACCAAAACCACGAACACGTACAGTGGCATCTCCACCCGGAGAATTGTCGGTTGTAATGGTAACACCAGAAACGCGACCTTGCAATCGTGCGGCAGCATTGGCTACGGGAACGGCTCTCAGTTCGTCAGCATTAACTGAAGAAACTGCTCCGGTTACTGTTTTCTTTTGTTGAGAACCGTAACCAACCACCACCACTTCATCAACACCAATCACATCTTCTTCCATCGTAATTTGGAATGCGGATTGATTGCCTAAGTCAACGGTTTGAGTAATCATACCAATATAAGAAACCACCACAGCTGAAGCGCCTTCGGGAACCTTCAAACTGAATTTTCCGTCCAAATCAGTAATTACTCCAGTTGTTGTTCCTTCAAAAACAATCGAAACACCAGGAATTGGAGTACCATCACTACCAGTTACAACACCGGTAATAACACGTTCATCTTGTTGCTCTGAATTCATGGCTTTCAAAACAATCAAGTTGTTGTTTTGAAAGCTATAAGCCAAGTCCTTTCCTTCGAACAGTTCATTTAGAACTTCATTGACATCTTTATTCCGAACATCAATATTGACTGTTTCATCCAGCGATAAAGCGTCTTCCGAGTAGAAGAAACGGAAATTACTTGATTGTTCAATAACGTTCAATACAGAACGTAAGGATTGATTTTTTATTTCCAGGTTAAGCTTGGTGTTTTGAGAATGAACTTCCGCACTTACCTGAACTAATCCCAGCAGTAAAAAAAAGGCTGTTAGTTTCATAAATAGAAAAAGTTTTTTCAATTGATCCCAGGGGGATTCAAAGAACTGTTTTTTTTTCATAGTTTTACAAATAATTAGTTAGACGATACATACTTACGTATGCTGTTGTTTAATAAAGTAGCAGGATGCTGGTACCATCCTGTTACTCTTTTTTTTGAGAACGTTTATTAATTTACTAGAATTTAGGGTTATACCATATGCTTACATTTTTATTGTCGAGTGTATAATTAATTGGAGAGGTGATGCTAAGCACATCCAATACTTCCTTCAGGTTTTCATCCATCAGTGTGCCGCTATAGGCCAGGTCAAATAATGAAGAATCTTTTATGTTGATGCTTACATCATACCGCTTTTCAAGCTTCTTCATGAGTGAGCCAAACTGTTCTTTATAAATCACCCACTCCCTTTCTTTCCACGAAGTGTAAATATCCGTTCGAACATCGGAAGTCAGCACCGCCTTTTCAATCTTTAGGGGTGCTTTATCCTGGCAGTCTGAATGTTCTTGAGTTTTTTGGTCAGCCAATTGCTGATCACACTTTTGCTGATTCTTATTTTTATAAATGGTAAGTACCTGGTTGGGTTTTAGCACCACATCGTCCTTCTGGGGAGCCAGCGCACGATTTACAGCCACTTCACCTTCTACCAAAAGAGTTTCAATAAATCCCTCATCGCTATAAGCCCTGACATTGAAACGCGTACCAGTGGCCTTCACTTTCACCCCTGCGGTTTCAACATAAAAGGGGCGTTCTTTATTGGTTACAACATCAAAAAATGCTTCTCCGTCCAGCCAAACCAATCGTTGGCTCTCATCAAAAGTTATGGGGTACCGCACTGAACTTCCCGCATTGATCCAAACGCGCGATCCATCGGGCAAAGTCACCACAGATTTACTTCCAAATGGAACTTCTGTGACTATGTAATCAGCCCGTAATTCATTAACTTCTTCGGATGGATTAAACTGAAAATAGTAATGTCCCAAAATAAAAGCGATGGCAAATACGGCAGCAATCTTGGCCAGCTCAATGCTCATATGCACAAGCTTCGCCCGTTGGTTAATTTTAGAGGAAAGCTTGTTCCAATTCTTTTTGGTATTGAATCGTTCGGATTTTAAAGCCGTCGGGGAAAGTTCGATGTAGGCGACGGACTGACTAAAATACGCGGCATTTTGCTCTGAAGCCTCCACCCATTCAAAAAGCTCAGCTTCCTGCTGTTTGCTTAGCGTTCCATTTACATAGTCCAGAATAAGGACATCAATCTCTGAATTCATGCTCATAGCCGATGTGTAAACTAACTTTTACCTCTATGACAATGAAATTCAAAAATGGCATACAAGATTAAACAAGAAAATTTCACCTTTTGTCTTAACACCTTCAAATTCAAGGCGTATTTTTTTCAAGGCGCGGCCAATTTGAG
This sequence comes from Sunxiuqinia rutila, assembly GCF_050589705.1. Taxonomy (NCBI): domain Bacteria; kingdom Pseudomonadati; phylum Bacteroidota; class Bacteroidia; order Marinilabiliales; family Prolixibacteraceae; genus Sunxiuqinia; species Sunxiuqinia rutila. Next base: position 263,726 of record NZ_JBNGOT010000005.1, on the reverse strand, counting down.
TTTTCACCGTGCCTTCCGACAAATTCAGTTTCCTGGCGATGGCCTTGTAAGACATTTGCTCAAATCGGTTCAAAAAGAAAATATAACGACATTGCTTTGGAAGGGAGTCAATAGCCTCTTTCAGCCGTTCTTCAAGCTTATCCATTTGCTGCAGCTGTTCGATTTTGGCTGAGACTTCTTCCTGCTTGTAAAACGGGTAAGTCAGTTCCGAACTGAGGCTCACTTTCTGCTTCCGCTTGCGCAACTGGTTAATCGACAAATTGCGGACGGCAATGTACAAATAAGACTTTAATGAACTGGTAATTTCAATCGACTGCCGCTTATTCCAAAATTCCAGGAAACAGTCATTGACAATGTCTTTGGCATCTTCATGACTCCCTAATATGCCCGAAGCATAAGCACAAAGTGCAGCATAGTGGGCATCAAAAATATACTCAAAAGCATTCTGATCATTATGAAACTTTACCCGTGAAAATAAGATTTGATCCATGTTTGGCATAGTTCATCTTCGTTAGTTTAGGAGTATATCGGACAACAAAAAAACAAAACTGCAACATAAGCAGTTTTATTTTAACGAAATATAGAAAGTTTTGTTGAAATACAAGAAGGGATTTTGCTATTATAGAACAGTCTCATTTTCAAAACAGAGCACAATTCCTCCTGATCTACCTAACGTTACCTGACTTAACTGTTAAACAACATAAGCTTACACTGAGGCGTTCAGCCCAGCTGTAATTTTCAATTCAAAAAAAAGGAGCCATGTTGCCATGACTCCTTTGCATTTAACGAAAAACGATCCTTCCTAAATAATAACGTCAATGGGATGACTTAGCTTTTCAGCCTCTTCGTTAATGTAGTTTCTAAAATGGTCAATTTCTTTCCATTTGGGATTTTCAAGCCCCCAAACCGCAAAGAAATAATGACGCGTTGGTTGCTCATTGGCAAGCGTCTGTGCCACATAATATGTTTCAGAAATAACGTGGCTAAAGTTTTTTGCCGGCACCGTTTGGTAGCCTTCTTTAAAGAAGTTGATATCGGTTGTCCGGTCAATGGCTGTCAGCTCATCTTTCGGAACCATTACGGCCATTCCAAGCTCATCCTGGTTTAGCGATTGCACATCAAGGGTGGCTATGGCGGCAAAGTTTTTACCGGCATCAAACGAATAGGGCTCGTTTTTCAATAAGCTGGTAACAATGCCTGTTGCCAGTTGCTTTTGACCGGTATACCCCGTCACCGTAACATCCGACTGGAACCAATATTTGCCTGGATAGATGCTGATCCGCTCAACTGCATCCAGCTTTTGGCCGGCCACATCCCATCCTTTGTATTTCAAATCGAACACCGAGCGAATGGGACCTTCAACGACTTTTTGATACTCATAAACATCGGTGGAGCCCAGTCGAAAAAGCGAATCATTTTCGAGCATGGCCAAACCTCCGGATCCTAGGCTACTTCCACAGTGCAGGACATCCATTCCCCAGTCGGCCAACTTGTGATAGTCGCCCATTTCCGGCGTATGAATTTTATCGATGATCAAACCGGGTTGAAGTTTTCCAAACAGGTCTTTCACATTCCGGCAATCAAAATAATTGCGGAAACCCATTTTGTCGTTTTCCCAGTTGACACTTTCCCCTTGAGCAATGGTTGGAAATCCATCCAGTCCCTGAGGAGCAAAGTACTGATCCACTTCCTTAAAAGAATGATCTTCCTGAACAATTCCCAAACGTACGTTGGTGCGTTTCTCAAAGTCAGGATAATCGGCTACCGCAACAAATTCAAGCTGCAGAGTAATGGTTTCATTGGCCAGGAAATCGAGATTAACAACCAGTTCATCCCAATTACCATCGCCATCCATATCGTCAGCCTGAGTCGGCACCAACTGTCCGTTGCGTTTCAAAACAGGAGCCAGTCCAGCTTCAATTTTGCCGATTTTTTGTTCCAGGTCAACTCGTTCAATCAGGATGGTCTCATCCGGACGGTCTGTATCCATCGGGTTCTTCATCGTAAGTTGATTGTTCGGTGTTGAACAGGAAAAAAGTCCAGCAACAAATAATAGGTAGATTAGCTTTTTCATAACCTTAGTCCAAATCGTTTTCACCTTTAACATAGCCGAAGTTGGCCAGGATTCCGCCATCAACATAAAGCACCTGTCCATTGACAAAGTTACTTGCTGCTGAAGCCAGGAAAAGTGCGGCATTACCAATATCTTCAGGTTCCCCCCAACGGCCTGCAGGAGTACGGGTCATCACCAAATCGTTGAAAGGGTGTCCGCCCTCACGAATAGGAGCTGTTTGCGCCGTAGCAATGTAACCAGGTCCAATACCATTAATCTGCAAATTGTATTTAGCCCACTCGCAGCACATGTTGGCGGTTAACAGTTTTAATCCGCCTTTAGCTGAAGCGTAGGCAGAAACCGAATTGCGGCCATACACACTCATCATCGAGCACATATTGATAATTTTTCCGCTGCGCTTGGCAATCATTTTAGGCGCCACACGCTTGGAAACAATCAAAGGAGCCACCAAATCCACATCAATCACCTGCTTATAATCAGCAATGGGCATATCCAGAATTGGGATTCGCTTGATAATTCCGGCATTGTTAACCAGAATATCAATCTCCCCCACTTCCTTTTCAATTTCGGAAATGCCGCGATCAACATCTTCTTCGCTGGTCACATCAAATTTCAAGGCAAACACATCGATGCCTTCTTTTTTATATTCTGCCCGACAGCTTTCCAGCTTATCGCCTGATAAATCGTTAACACAGATTTTTGCTCCGGCTTTACCCAGGACTTTACCAATAGCCATTCCAATTCCGTGAGTTCCTCCCGTAATCAGGGCTACTTTGTCTGTTAAATCAAATAATTCGTTCATTATGAGTCGTATTTCAATATCTTTATTATTAATCTTTCAATGCATGGTCGGCCGGGAAATTCGTGCCTCCCCAAATTGTTTTCGCCGTCCAATCTGTATCCGGATCAGCCCAAAACGGATCATCTTCAGGTAAACCAAGGGCCAGTAAGCCTACCGAACACAGGTATAAGCTTCCGGTTGAGATATAGCTTTCAGCAATATCCGGTTGATGGCCAACAAAACCAATTGTTAACCAGCCATTGGCATCAAAAACACCATCGGCTTCATACATTCGTTTGATAACGGCAGTAAGTGCACACCGCACCTGAGCCGGCTTAATGGATTCGGGCAAATGATGTTGAAGAGCCATTTGTGACAAGTGTTGAAATGCTCCAAAACGGTAAGGTAATGACCGGCCAATTGCGGGAAAAGTTCCTTCCGGCGAAATCAATTTCTCCTGAATAGCCGCATAACGGGTAGCTCGCTTCAAAACAGTCTCATAGGTAGACTCGTATCGCTTGCTATGCTTGACTGTCTCCGCTAAAATATCGACCATCATGGGTTGAATAACATAGCTGTTGTAATAATCCCAGTGAAACTGAGGACCATCGCCATACATCCCGTCACCAACGTACCATTCCATGTGTTTTTTAATGGTCAAATCAATACGCATTTGGTCCCAGTCTTCGCCTGCAAAAGCCAGAAAAGCCTCAACCATGCCACTAAACAAGAGCCAATTGTTATACCAAGGGGTAATTTCCCTTGAACTTTTCATCGCCTCAACCAACTGCCTTTGAGTCGTTTTATCTAACTGTTTCCAAAGCACATTGGGTGCTCTTAAAATAGCATGTGCTAAAAAAGCAGCATCAACCAATGGTTGATAGCCTTTGGTGAAGTTCATAAAATCCGGAGAATCCGGATCTACCGCCATTTTCAGACTCTTCTGGGCCAACTCAATGAAGTGTTTGCGCTGCTTTCCCTCGCGACTGTTATCAGCCCCTAATTCAAGCCAAGGAGCCAAACCTGCCAAAAGTCGACCAAAAGCTTCCAGGTAGGTAACCTCTTCCCTGTTCGCCTTCATTCCCGGCTTGCATTCTACCGGCATATTCTTTTTTAATTCGCCTTTGCTTAATGCCTCCAATAATGGAGAAGAAATACTGGTTAGTACGTGCACCCAATATTCACGATGATTGGTTGGTTCATCTGCAGCAAAAACAGAAGCTGTTGCTTTTCCACTAAGTGGCAAAAGTCCCGCTAATGACAAGTATTTGAAAACATCTCTTCTTCTCATCTTCTAGGTATTTTGTCAGAAAGACAACAATACCCCTCGAAGGGGTATTGCAAAAAGGTTATTTTAATTCTGTTGGTTTAATAATGTCCATATCGGTGTAATCCAGGTTTTCGCCGGCCATCCCCCAGATAAAAATGTAGTTGCTTGTACCCGCCGCCGAGTGAATCGACCAGCTTGGTGAGATTACAGCTTGCTCGTTTTTCATCCACAAGTGACGAGTTTCATGAGGTTGTCCCATGAAGTGACACACGGCCTGGTCTTCGGGTACATTGAAGTAAAAGTAAACTTCATTCCGGCGGCTGTGAGTATGCGCAGGCATGGTATTCCAGACGCTTCCGGGTTTCAGCTCGGTCATTCCCATCTGCAACTGGCATGTTTCAACAACGGTGTTAATCAACAGCTGGTTGATGTTACGCTCGTTGGATGTTTCCAGAGAGCCCAGGTGTAATACATTGGCATCCCTTAAAGTCACGTGTTTGGTTGGGAATTCTTTGTGAGCCGGTGCCGAGTTGAAATAGAAACGAGCGGGTTTCGCGCTGTCAGCCGATTTGAATACCACTTCCTTCGCTCCTTTTCCAATGTAAAGGGCATCTTTAAACTCAAGCACATATTCTTTTCCATCAACACTCACACTTCCTATGCCACCCACATTGATGATTCCAACTTCGCGTCGCTCGCAGAAATAGTTTGCTTTCAATGCATCAACCGTTCCCAGTGTCAATGCTTTAGTTACCGGAACAGCTCCTCCTACAATGTAGCGCTCAATGTGTGAGTACACTAAATTGATGGTATCCTCTTCCATCACTTTTTCTACCAAAAATTCTTTTCTGATTTTCTCCGTATCATAGGTTTTAAAATCGTCCGGATGATACGCATAGCGTTCTTCAAAATTTGTAGTCATAATTCTCTTATTTTTTTAATTCACGTTTTCGCTTAATTGCTTCTAAATAATAATAATCGGCATAATTCAAAGGAACATCGATTTCTGAATTTCCAGGCAGATGCCCCACTGAATGTTTTAACAAGAATCCGCCATTGGCTCCTCCTTCTGCTAAATACTCAGGGGAAGAAAGCGTTTCCAAAAGCTGATCTGCCAGATCGAAATAACGCTGCCCGTCTTCCACCATTGTTCCCAGTTCATAAAAAGCCGAAGCCAACAAGGCTCCTGCTGAAGCATCTCTTTTTACATTTGGAATCTTAGGATCATTGTAATCCCAGTAAGGAACCAAATCTTCCGGCAGGTTCGGAATAATAAAAGCAGCAATATCTTCTGCGGCTTTCAGGTATTTCGGATCACCTGTTTCCCGATAACAAACAATGTAGCCATATAGTCCCCAAGATTGTCCACGTGCCCAAGCAGAATCGTCGCTGTATCCCTGGTGAGTCTGTTTGCGCTCCACTTCTCCGGTAATCGTATCATAGCTTACCACATGGTACGAACTCATATCGTCCCTAAAGTGATGTTCCAATGTGGTGTTTGCATGAGTTACGGCAATATCCCGAAAACGGTTATCACCGGAAACTTTGGATGCCCAAAACAACATTTCCAAATTCATCATATTATCAATGATAACCGGAAATTGCCATTTCCCCCAGTCCCACGAACGAATAGCTCCAGTAACCGGGTTAAAGCGCGAAGCCAAACTTTCGGCGCCTTGTAAAATTACCTCTTTGTACGCTTCGTCACCGGTTAGCCGGTAAGCATTTCCATAGCTGCAAAACACCATGAAACCCAAGTCGTGCGTTCCAGTGTAAAACTGCACTCCGTCCAATTTCTCCGTCGTTTTAATCGCAGTATTTTTCCATTGCTCATCATTACTCAACTCATACATATACCAATACATTCCTGGTGGAAAACCACTGCACCAGTCTCGAATGCCAATCATTTTGTACCCATCTTTTTCAGTCCATGAACGAGGCAGTTTCTCCGAATCATCGGTTGCCTGCACCAACACGTTCAACTGATCGGAAAGCCGTTGTGTCAAGTCCTCATTGCTAGCCTTTTGGGGAGAGCAAGCCTGAATTGCAATAAACACCAGGCTGATTAGAATTAAATTTCTATGTTTCATTTTAAATTTCATTAATTAGTTAGAAGCACAAATCTAAGATAAAGGAAGCAATTATGCAATCGATTGCATTTTCTTTTCATTTTTTTGAAAAATAATTATCATATTTGTACATTGATTGCAGCCAAAAGCAAATGAATAGCAGCATTTCATCCGATTCAAATAAAATGGATAAAAAAACATCAGTCACCATTCACGATATTGCCCGGGAACTTAAGATTTCCGCTTCAACCGTATCCCGAGCCTTAAATGACAACCCACGGATCAGTCAAGCTACCAAGGACAAAATTAAAGCCTTGGCTCTGAAGCTTGGCTACCAACCCAACACCATTGCCTCCAACCTGCGAACCCAAAAAACGCATACAATCGGCATTGTTGTGCCCCTTATCAATCGGCATTTTTTCTCGGCATTTATCAGCGGTGTTGAAGATGTGGCCTTTGAAGCAGGTTATAATGTTATTATCTCTCAGTCGAAAGACCTCTTGGAAAAAGAGAAAAAAATTGTGCATTCCTTGTTTTCAAACCGGGTCGATGGCTTAATTACCTCGCTCAGTATGCAAACCAATGAATTTGACCATTTCCAGCTATTTACGAATAAGAATATTCCATTGGTCTTTTTTGACCGAGTAGCCCCTGATTTGAAAGCAAACAAGATTGTCATTGATGACTTTTCCTGCGGTTTTAAAGCAACCCAGCATTTAATTGATCAAGGTTATAAGCGTATTGCACACCTAGCCGGACCAACCGTTCTCAATACTTATCATGACCGGATGGAAGGCTACAAAGAAGCACTCCGTAAGAATAATTTAGCCGTGGAAGATCAATTGATCATTTGCAACCGGTTAACCCGAATGGATGGACAGCAGGCCATTCAACAATTATTGGCTCTAAAAAACCCACCGGATGCGGTATTCTGCGGAAATGACACCTCTGCATTAAGTATGATTGTGTACTTAAAATCACAAGGCATTCGCATTCCTGAAGATTTTGGAATTGTGGGATTCAGCAATGAGCCTTTCTCGGAAGTAGTTACCCCCTCCATTTCTACCCTTAAACAACCCGCACAGGAAATGGGGGCCAAAGCTGCACAAATGCTTATTCGCGAAATAGAAAATAAAACGACACAAGACTATCAAACGATAACCCTGCCAAGTGAACTTGTTGTCAGAGAGTCTTCACTGCGCAATAACGACACAAAATAGCGACCATCCTTGCTAAAACTATTTTTAACCTACAATGTTAGACAGATACAGAGCTTCCATTATTTTGCAGATTTTCATAAAATAGAAAAATACCTGTATATCACTTCGCCGTCTTTAAATTATTAACAATCTGTTAACCATTAAATAACACACTTAAATCCCTCCTGATAAAAACATATTTCGCCTTGTTGTGTTTATTTAAATAATTTATAAAATTATTTAGAATGCATGTCTTGTAAGGCCAATTTTGCAGTTCATAGGCTGAGAGACGGCTTTTTGAGGCTGAAACACGCAGTTCATGAAATAAGTTACTAATTATTACCAATTAAAAGCGAATATGTTTTAACTTGTAGAGGATATTCTAGTTCTTTAAAAGAATAAGATTATCCATAACACAAGAAAGCAATTAGCACAAGAACAGGAGACAATATGGAATATTCTTCAGATCAGAATATAGGTCAAATTATAAGTTCCTTATCGCATGAATTAAGGACTCCGCTAACAATCCTAAGCTCTAACCTTCAATTACTGAAGAGCAGTAATCAGAACTTGGATCCGACTCTACGTGCTGAAACTTTTCAGCTATGCGAAGAAGCCCTGACCGCTGTCTCCAGATTTCTTGACGATATTCACTTTATAAACCTTTCAAACAAAAATGAACTGAAGCAAACCCCACAAGATGTTGACATCAATCAACTAATTGCGAAGGTTCTCGAATCCAAGAACACCTGCTTTTACAATTCCAACAGGATTCATGTTTTCAGCCCGTCGGAAGCATTGGTATTCAAGACCGATGAAACATTATTAACCAAAGTCATTACCAATTTGCTTAGCAACGCGTATAAGTTCTCGGCGAAAGAAATTGCACTGCGAGTTAGCAATGGTGCAAACCAGTTAAATATTGAAATACAGGACCAGGGTGTTGGTATTCCGGCGGATCAAATTGAATTTATTTTCATGCCTTTTTACCGGTGCGAAAATGTAAAAATGCTAAGTGGAACAGGCTTGGGATTATCTGTTGCCCAAAAAGCAGCCAACTGTTTGAATGGTGAAATAATAATTGATAGTACTCTTTCAAAAGGGACAACTGCCAAACTAAAAATTCTTTCAGATGAACGCTAAGAAGATACTGATTATTGAAGATGATTTAGCGTTGGGTAAGACGCTCCGAAATGTATTGAAGATTAATGACTACGAGGTTGACCTGGCCGAATCTGGTGCCGAAGGTATTCAAAAAGCCTATGAATATTGCCCCGACTTAATTTTGTGCGATATAAACATGAAGCCCATTGATGGCTACCAGGTATACAACATACTAAAGGATAGCGCATTAACCAGCCGGATTCCGTTTATCTTCATTACCGGAAGATCGCAGCTGAATGACATCCGCTTTGGACTGGAACTTGGAGTTGACGACTACATTGTAAAGCCATTTGACAATCAAGACTTACTAAAATCAATTAAGGTAAGACTTGAGAAGTACGAAAAGCTGGTCAATATCGGGAAGAATGACTACAAAGCCCTTCTGAACCTGTCACCCAATGGTGTTTTTGTTTTTGATGGCGAAACGATTTATGAAACCAATCAAGCTTTTCTCAATCTATTGGGCTTATCGGAGGCCGAGGTCAAGAAAATATCCTTCAACCAACTGATTTCAGACAAAGAATATCAGAAAGTTGAAAATAAAATAATGAAATGCGCCAACGGACTGCTGGGTAACTTCCGTGAAGAAATTGAACTTAAAACGGCATCAGGGACAAAAGAAAAATTTGTCTTGCATGTTTCCCCAAGTCAAAAATACAATGGTTTTACCCTTTTGATCGGCTTGCTTGCCCCCAAAGAGCAAGAGGGGGAATCAGCTCAGCTCGAATACAAAAAACTGGTCAACATACTGGAAGAAGAAAAAATCTATATTTCCGGCAACTTGGCTAATAAGCTTCACCAGGCCTTTGATGCCTCCGTATCTCACAGTCCCCATCAACAAAGCACCTCAACCATGGTGGCCAAATCGGTGTTCTCCAAAAGAGAACAAGAGGTACTGAACTTGTCCTGCAAAGGTCTTCCGATTAAAATTATTGCCGACCAACTTTCCATTTCTGACCGGACTGTTGAAAAACACCGGGCCAGTCTGATGGAAAAAACCGGAGCCAAAAACATTGTCGAGGTCATTATCTACGCCTTAAAAAATGATTTGGTGGAAATCTAAGTATCAGTATACAATATCCGATAAAGCAAAAAGCGGGAAGTGATGATCACTTCCCGCTTTGCTTTTATTCTGTATCAGAAATTTTCTCTATTTGGCGTAGTTTACAGCACGTAGTTCGCGAATGACTGTAATCTTAATCTGCCCCGGATAAGTCATCTCATCCTGAATGTGCTTAGCAATATCGTACGATAATTGCTCTGACTCTTTGTCCGAAATCTTATCACTACCTACAATTACCCGTAACTCACGTCCGGCTTGAATAGCATACGTTTTCAGAACTCCAGGATAAGACAGTGCCAAATCTTCCAGTGCTTTCAATCGCTTGATATACGATTCAACCACTTCGCGACGAGCTCCTGGTCGGGCACCAGAGATGGCATCACATACCTGAACAATAGGAGCCAATAAAGTTTGCATTTCAACCTCATCGTGGTGTGCTCCAATCGCATTACAGATGTCTGGCTTTTCCTTGAACTTCTCAGCCAGTTTCATTCCCAGTACTGCGTGTGGTAATTCCGGCTCATCGTCAGGCACTTTACCAATATCATGCAGCAGTCCGGCACGTTTCGCCCATTTTGGGTTCAAACCTAACTCTGAAGCCATAATGGCACAAAGGTTAGCTACTTCACGCGAGTGTTGCAGCAGGTTTTGTCCATAAGATGACCGGTATTTCATCTTACCAATCATGCGAATCAATTCAGGATGCAGACCATGAACGCCAAGGTCAATTGTTGTCCGTTTACCGGTTTCAATAATCTCTTCTTCAACCTGCTTTTTCACTTTTGAAACAACTTCTTCAATGCGAGCCGGATGAATTCGACCATCCGTAACCAACTGGTGCAAGGCCAAGCGGGCAATCTCTCTTCTTACCGGATCGAAGCCTGACAGTACAATGGCTTCAGGCGTATCGTCCACAATGATTTCAACTCCGGTAGCTGCTTCAAGAGCACGAATATTTCGTCCTTCGCGACCAATAATCCGTCCTTTAATTTCATCGCTTTCAATATGAAAAATGGTAACTGCATTCTCAATAGCTGTTTCAGTAGCCACTCGCTGAATGGTTTTTACAACCACTTTTTTCGCTTCTTTGTTGGCAGTCAACTTAGCCTCTTCCATAATCTCATTGATATAAGACATGGCATCTGTCTGGGCCTCACCCTTCAACGACTCTACAAGCTGATTTTTAGCTTCTTCAGCAGACAACCCAGAAATTGCTTCCAGCTGCTCAACCTGTTGCCGATGCATTTTATCCAGCTCCTCTTCTTTTTGCTGAACCATGTTTAACTGGTTGGTGAGATTTTCACGAATGGCTTCAACATCTTTCTTAGTCAGTTCAAACTCTTTGACTTTTCGCTGCAGTTCATCCCGACGTTGCAAAAATGCATTTTCCTTTTGCTTAAGCTTATTTTCAATCGAAGCAACCTTGTTATTCTTCTCGTTGATAAACTTCTCGTGCTCGGTTTTTAACTGCAAAAACTTTTCCTTCGCTTGAAGAATTTTATCCTTCTTGATCACATCGCCTTCGACTTCGGCTTCCTTTATAATTTTTCCTTTCTTACTTTTCAGCGCCTTATCCCATAAGAAATAGGAAACAGCTCCTCCAAGCAGAAAACCGGAAATAATGTATATAATTTCCATAGTTCAATTAAGTATTACTTTATATATATATTAAACAAAAAAGCCAGCCTATGGATTCGATCCCAAACATTTTTTTGGGATTGAATCAAAAGCGGGCTTCAACGATCTTTATCTCTTCTATTGGTGTACCGACAAATAATCACCTAATACTTCATTAAGTTTCTTAATTTCTTCAATAAACGGAGATTCATCTGCTCGATTTTCCAACTCTAAGTTCTTCAGTACAAACTGAAAGGCAGTCATAGCAAGAAAGTCTTTCGAATCATGGTCTGCATATTTTTTCTTGTATTGAAGAATTATATCATTTAGTATTTTCGCAGCTTTCCTGTACTTCTCCTCCTCGTCCCTAACAATGGTCAACGGATAAATTCGTCCATCGATATTGATATTTATTGAAAGCTTATCTGTCATTTATCTCAGTATTTGCTACACATTTAATTGAGCAATACACCTGTCAATTTCCCGCACTATTTTTGTTATCGTCTGCTTCGCATTTTGCTTTTCATCATCCGAAGCAGTAAACGTCTTAGCTAATTTAAGACTTTCGTATTGTTTAACCAGCATTTCATTTTCTTTGCGAATCCTCGTCAATTCATCCTGAAGGCCTTCCAACTGATCTAAAAGTTGTTTATTCTCGTTTTTCAAGCTATTTTGCTTGTTGATCAGCAGCCTGAGTCGCACTTTAAATTCATCAATCAAATATTGATCTTGCTCGGTCATTCCTGCGTACTTTCTTGGACAAAATTAATATTTTTGGCCGATAGTTAATACGAAGATAGTTTTATTTTGCTTATTGCAAACTGCCGTACAACAAAAATTCCATTGTTCGGTTTTAATCACAAACCATCTAATGATTTAATTTATGTCTACTCGCTTTTTGATTTTGTTTTTATTGCTTTCAAACCTCATATACGCACAAGCGCCTGCGCCAGAAGACTTTCACACTCCTGTGTCAATTCCCATCAAATTATCGGGCAATTTTGGCGAACTGCGCTCCAACCATTTCCACTCCGGGATTGACATAAAAACTGAGGGGAAAACCGGACTCCCCATCTATGCGGCAGCTGACGGAGAAGTTTCACGCATAAAAATCTCGCCTTCAGGATTTGGCTTGGCTTTGTACCTGGATCATCCCAATGGGAAAACAACGGTTTACGCACACTTGTTAAGTTTCCGGGATGACATTCAGGCTTACGCAAAAAAAATACAATACGAACGTGAATCCTTTGCCGTAGATCTTGCGGTTCCTCAAGGAACCTTTCAGGTAAAAAAGGGAGAATTGATTGCTCACAGTGGAAACAGCGGAAGCTCGGGAGGGCCACACCTGCATTTCGAAATCCGGGATACCGAAAGTCAGAAACCGCAAAATCCGTTACTTTACAAATTTCCTGTTATTGATGACATGAAACCTAAAATTCTGGCTGTTGCCATTTATCCGCTTTCGGAAGATGCTCATGTTTACGGCAAGCCAGACAGCCGACTCATTGAGACGGTGTATTATGATGGCGCTTACCACTTAAAAGGTAACCCGACCATTCCTGTTTACGGCAAGGTTGGCTTCGGCCTGCAAACACTGGACTACCTCAATGGCAGTTGGAGCAAGTGCGGGGTTTATGAAATTAGCCTTTCCGTCGATCAACAGCCGATTTACTCCTTTCGACTTGATGAGTTCAGCTTTGACGAAACCCGCTATTTAAACAGCCATATCGATTATGCCCATTACCGGCAGCACGCACGACGAATCCAAAGAAACTGGGTGGAGCAAGGCAATAAGCTAAGCAACTACCCCACCCTCGAAAACCAAGGCATCGTAAACTTGTCGGATGGACAATCTCATCAAATTAACTATGTTGTGAAGGATGTTTATGGTAATAAAAGCACCCTTGCTTTCCGGGTGAAATCGCGGGCAAGCGCTCTTGATAAACCGGAAAAAAATGGGCCTTTGATTTCATTTGATGAAGAAACCATTTTCGAAAAGCCTGGCGTGGAAGCTCACTTTACTGCCGGAACTTTTTATTCTGACTTCAACCTGGAATATGCAAATAAACCGGCCAATAACCTTTACTACTCGCCACTGCATAAACTACACAACGACCGGCTGCCAGTGCACCACTCGTACTTATTGAAAATAAAGGCGGATGAACTACCAGACTCGCTTCAGTCCAAAAGCCTAATTGCAGTTATTGATGAAAAAAGCGGCAAGAAATGGTCGTTAGGCGGGGCATACAAAGATGGCTGGGTAACGGCCCGTATCCGGCAGATGGGTACTTTTGCCATCAGTGTGGATACAGTGGCTCCAACCATTCGTCCTCTCAGCATTCAGGGCAGAAAAAGCCTGACCGAGAAAAACCGCATTCGGTTTAAAATAAGCGATGATTTTTCAGGCATCGACAGTTACCGGGGAGAAATTGATGGCCAATGGGTATTGTTTGAATACGATGCCAAAAACAGTCTGATTACCTATTCTTTTGACAAAGACCGTTTTCAGTTTGGCAAGCAACACCAACTCAACCTGACGGTTACAGACAACAAAGGCAACGCGACCAAGTATGAAGCCACTTTTTACCGCTAAGAAGAAAACTATTGAACATTCAATTTCAATAGTCGATAAGAAGTATTAAAAAAGTCAAACTATTTTTGTTCAATTACTTCAATAACCTTTTGCGCAAAAAAAAACGTTTTAACTTTGCCGCGATTTTAACTTAAACAGAGTTTAATATGAAAGCATATGTATTTCCAGGGCAAGGTGCCCAGTTTCCGGGAATGGGGAAAGACCTGTACGAAAACTCGCCTGTTGCCAAAGAATTATTTGATAAAGCCAATGAAATACTTGGATTCAGCATTACCGATATCATGTTTAACGGCACTGCCGAAGACCTGAAGCAGACCAAAGTTACCCAACCAGCTATTTTCCTGCATTCCGTAATTTTGGCCAAAACATTGCCTGATTTCAAACCTGAAATGGTTGCCGGTCACTCATTGGGTGAATTTTCAGCCTTGGTTGCCAATGGAACATTAAACTTTGAAGATGGTTTACGCTTAGTGTCACAACGCGCCCAAGCCATGCAAAAAGCCTGCGAACTAGAGCCATCAACCATGGCTGCTATTGTTGGACTGGAAGACGCGATTGTAGAAGAAGTTTGCGCTTCTATTGACGAAGTTGTTGTACCTGCCAACTACAACTGTCCCGGACAGTTAGTAATCTCCGGATCGATTGCTGGTATTGACAAAGCCTGTGAAGTTTTAACCGAAAAAGGAGCCAAGCGCGCCTTAAAACTCCCAGTTGGCGGAGCATTCCACTCACCACTGATGGAGCCTGCCCGTGAAGAACTGGCTGCAGCCATCAAAGCCACAAGCTTCACCCCCCCTAGCTGTCCGGTTTACCAAAATGTGAATGCGCAACCGGTTAGCGATCCTGAAACAATCAAAGGAAACCTGATCGACCAGCTGACAGCTCCTGTAAAATGGACCCAAACAGCTCAAAATATGATCAAAGACGGAGCAAGCTTATTTACAGAAATTGGACCGGGCAAAGTATTGCAAGGCCTCATTAAGAAAGTTGACCGCCAAGCTCAAACTGCCGGCGTAAGCGCTTTTGAAGCTTAATCCAAGAGATTAAAAAGACTTTAAAAAAGGCTGTCCATTTCATTATTGGACAGCCTTTCTTATTTTTCATCACTGGGTTCTCCCAAGCTAATTAAAGCCTGACGGTTTCGCCCATCCATCAAAATGCTCAAATCCTGGTCAAACCGAACATGCTTAACATACTTCAGAACCTCAATCACCGGCTGTTCGTTCAGCATGTCAATATTTATTTTCTCATCCTGCGAAGCATGTTTTACCGAGAAGTAGCCAACATTCATGGAGGTTACATTGTGAAAAAAGTGAGACCCCAGCGACCCATCAAGCGGAAATTCGGGTAAGCCCATTTCAACAATAATCCGGGCACGCGATATTTGTGACCACACCACAGGGATGCCGGTAAACGGATCCTTCGTTCCCCAGCGTCCGGGACCTATCAAAATGTAATCTTTGTCTGCTGCATCCAGTTTCTTATTCATTTGATGAATTTCTCGGGCAATCTCCTTGGTGCTCATTTTATCAAAGGTTTCAGGATTCACAAAAATCACATCGCGAATACCCAAAATCTCACCGTTGCCCATGCCCTGCTTGGCAAAAAGCATCACTTTATCCTGCTCTACCTGCCCCAGATCAATACTAAGTGTTTCTTCCCGACGGATCAATGGCTTAATTTGAAGCAAGTGAAATGTTGGCAAACCATCAGACCCTTTTTCCAAATCAACGGCATATTCCATTTCCACCGGCGATCCCATAGCCTCGCGAAATAAACGCAGCAAAAAGCGCAAGGTATCCGCCAATGGAATGTAGTTGTACTTCAAAATATTGGCAAAGTCAATTACACGCGGCCCCTTCATACTAATTCCAGGCACCAGGTCGTCGTTTTCAAAATCGTACACCGAGGCACAGTGTTGAAGCAAGCCATCATTTTCAGCTTCCTTAATTTTGAATTTCTTAATGGCTGCATCTTCCCCATTGCTCACAATGTTGACATTGGGCTGCGACATGTCCAGCGCATAAAATTCCTTTTGCGAGTCGCGCACCTGGTCGCGCACCAGTGTCGGGTTGATCATCGGATATTTAGGGCAAAACCGAAAGGCCTGCTCGCCACCAACCACATACATCCCCAGACCAACAGCAGCCACCGCAAAACCATCTTCCGGTTTCATATGAGCCACCGGATAGTAATTGTAGGATTGAGCAACTCCGCTAATGGAAGGATAAAAACGCTTATTGTGCTCATGGCCAACCACCTTCTGAATGATAACGGCCATCTTTTCCTCTTCAATTTTATAGTTCACCGCATCAAAATAAGAAATGGCTGACTCCGTAAAGATACTGGCATACACCAGCTTAACGGCATTAATCAACTGCTGGTAGCGCACGTACTTATCCGGGTGATTATTGGGCAGCAAGTAGGTAGAATAAACGCCCGAGAAAGGCTGTAGCAGCGAATCTTCGAACAAGCCGGAAGAGCGCACAGCTAAAGGTCCATGCATCACTTCGACATACCGGAACAACTTGGCTTTCAACCCCTCGCTCAAATGCGACTCCAGAAAAATCGATTTGATATGTTCGTAATCATTGTTGCAATAAATCTCCTCATAAAGATTGTTGAGTTCCAAAAACTTATCGAACTCGATGGCTCCGATAACCGCCGTTGCCGGAATGCGAATATTGATGTTGGGAATAATCTTCTTAAAGTCAATATTTTCAATGAAGTTACTCATAAAGGCCATACCACGTCCCTTGCCTCCCAGCGAACCTTTTCCCATGCGTACAATGTAATGGTCGCTGTCAACAATGGCCGAATCAAAATTAATGATACGGCCGCGCATCTTCTTCACCCGCACTTTTTCAAACACGTCCAAGCAGAAATTACGCAACTCTTCGGCACTATTAAAATCTTCAAAGCGATAGGGCAACAGTTGCTCGGCAATATTAATTTCGCCCCGGGCCATTAGCCAGGTTGAAAATGAATTGCGTTTGCCGTGATACGACAAGGCTTCATCAGGAATCAGCTTAAACATTTCTTGAAACTCCTGAAGGTTGCGGGCCACCATAATGGGATTTCCCGCCATGTCTTTAAACACAAAGCTACCAAAGCCCAACCGTTTGTAGATGAAATTGTGAATGTCCATCGACAAACTTTCCGAATTTTTATTGATGAATTCAGCACCTATTTCACGGGCACGTGAGGCATTGTTCACATCGTGACTCTGCAGCAGGAAAGGTACCGGAAAACGCAAAATCTGTTTCACATACTTGAGCAGCTCAATGCCCGCCTCCGGATCGTCCACCCCATTGCGGGTAAACCGGACGTCGGAAATTACGCTCAAAAGATAATCGCGGTATTTATTCAGCATTTCGATGGCCTCTTCATAAGTACTCACCAAAATAACTTTGGGGCGAGCCCGCATTTTCAAAATCATGTGCAGGTCGTCAGTCGATTCATCCTGAACCAGGTTTTGTGTCTGGGTCATAATGTTGGTATACAACATAGGCAGGTAGCGCGAATAATACTGGATTGAATCTTCCACCAGCAGCAACATGCGCACATTTCCATTGTTGATGTCCGCTTCGATGTTCTTCTTATCCTCAATGTACTTCACCATTGCCAGGAACACATTGGAATTTCCGTTCCAAACAAACACCCGGTCAATTGACTCAAACTGGTTTGCTGCTTCCTGAAAATAGCGCAAATCGCCGTTGTTGTTTACCAACAGAAGAATGGGTACCTGGCTGTTCGCATCATGGATAACATCAGCCATTTTTACCGGAATATCCTTGTCCACCCCTACCATAATGATTACCAGGTCGAAGTCGCGCTCTTTCATCATTTTTAGCGCATCTTCTTCGGAATTAACACTGGTAAAACGGGGATAGGTGTAAAGGTTCAGTTGCAAGAACTCACCAAAAATCTTATCGGTAAACTGTCCTTCCCGAACAATGGAGTAACTATCGTACAAAGTGGGCACCAGCAAAACCTCTTTCACCTTGGTAGGCATCAGTTCTTCAAAAATATCCCGATCACTCTTTTTGCGCTTATAAATCGACGAAAGAGATATGCTATCTAAATTATCCATATGACTATTTTTCTGAACTCCTGTGTAATCATTACTTCAAGAGCACTGGATACCAACATCCAGTAAAACCAGAAGTTCCATTCGCTACATTATTGAACGTTTGAAATTAGGTAAAATCCGGTTGCCCGCAACAAAAAAAGGGGATGAACAGCCCCTTTTCTTAAACATATCACTCATCAGACCTATTCTCACAACACACGATCAGCATTCATTTTCGACTGGAAGAATTCGTTCACTGCCCCCACAACAAAACAAAGAGGCCGCTCCAAATAAACTTGGAACGGCCTCTGCATTATTTTTAAGCCCGACAAAATCTCCGGCTTGCGGGGACATTTCGGACCTTGTTAATTCGACACTAACTGATCGGGCATTTCTTCTTGAAGAAAGGAACAGGCTCGCTGCTGTTGGGCTCATTCACTTCCCACGTGTTTCCGGAACACAGCAACTCATCCATCGAGTTAACCTTCCGATTGGCAGTGACCTCTTCAACCTGCTTCACTAATTCTTCATCATACACCGGTGCTTCAACGGCACGAATAACGCCCATCGCAATTGGAAATTCCGGCAAGCTCATTTGAATCAGCTGCATATGAATGGATAAATCAACCTGTTTGGCATCATGCACCAAAATATCGTCCTGGGTCACCCCATTTTCGCCGATTGTCACCACTTTCAGACGACCACATTCCAGCACCAGACCTTTTTCATTTTCTTTGCCAAAAATCATGGGCTTACCATGCTCCAAGAACAACTGGCGCTCGGCCCGGTGTTTCGGATCAGCAATTTGCTCATGAATTCCGTCATTAAAAATCACACAGTTTTGCAGCACTTCAACAATCGAGGTTCCTTTATGCTTGGCAGCCTCGGCAAATACCTGCTGATTGTGTTTCACGTTCGAATCAACTGCGCGGGCAAAAAAGCTACCGCCTGATCCCAGCACCAACTGTCCGGGAACAAATGGATCTTCAACTGTTCCGAATGGCGACGTTTTGGTGATAAACCCGCGATCAGTTGTTGGTGAATATTGTCCTTTGGTCAGTCCGTAAATCTTGTTGTTGAACAGGATCACGTTCAAATCGATATTACGACGCACCAAGTGAATAAAGTGGTTTCCTCCGATGGCCATGGAGTCACCATCACCCGTAATTACCCATACGTTCAGGTCAGGGTTGGCGCATTTCACTCCCGAGGCAATAGCCGTTGCCCGACCGTGAATGGAGTGAAAGCCAAAGGTACTCATATAGTAAGGGAAACGCGAAGAACAGCCAATTCCGGATATCACCGCAAATTGTTCCTGTGGCACATTCATATCGGCCATGGTGCGCTGAACAGCATTCATAATGGCATAATCACCACAACCAGGACACCAACGTACTTCGTTCTCGCTTTTAAAGTCTTTTATCGTATAATTCAATTCTGTCATGTCTTAGTCCTCCAGTAGTTTTTCGATGTTTTCTTTCAATTCGGTAACCGTAAAAGGCAATCCTTTCAACTTGTTTACCTGATGATACTCAAATCCGGGGACCCGATCTCTCAGGTAAGCCACAAACTGTCCCAGATTCAACTCACAAACAACGATCTTCTTATATTTACTAAATACTTCACGGGTATTGGCCGGCAACGGTTTAATAAAATTGAAATGAGCCAGACTCACATTTTTACCGTCCTTGCGCAATTCGCGAACTGCGCTAACCGTATGTCCATAGGTTCCACCCCAGCTAACAACCAATACATCACCTCCATCTTCATCGCCAAACACTTCCAGCTCAGGAAGCATCCCAACCACTTTCTGCACTTTTTCTTCACGAATCGCACAGTTTTCCTGATGGTTTTCCGGATCATGACTTACTGCTCCTTCAACATTCTTTTCCAATCCGCCAATACGGTGTTGGAATCCAGCCATTCCGGGGAATGCCCACTCGCGTGCCAAGGTTTCAGCATCGCGTTTGTACGCTTTAAATGAACTGCTGTCTTTGGCAATTCGTGGCTTAATTTCAGGGAGCTCACTCATGGCAGGAATACGCCAGGGCTCGCTTCCGTTTCCAAGGAAACCATCCGTCAGCAACACCACAGGAACCATTCGTTCCAATGCGATTTTGCAGGCAAGGTATGCATAGTAGAAACAGTCGGACGGTGTGCTTGCTGCAATAACTACGACAGGGCTTTCACCATTACGTCCGTATAAGGTTTGCAATAAATCCGATTGTTCAGTCTTCGTAGGTAGTCCGGTTGACGGGCCTCCACGTTGTACGTTCACCACCACTAAAGGAAGTTCGGCCATCACAGACAAGCCAAGGGCTTCTGATTTCAACGCTAATCCAGGACCAGAAGTACTGGTTACCGCCAGGTCGCCGGCAAATGCCGCACCGATTGCTGTACAAATTCCGGCAATCTCATCTTCAGCCTGAAAAGTTTTAACCCCTAAATCGCGACGCGCAGCTAAGGCTGTCAATACATCAGTGGCCGGAGTAATTGGGTACGATCCCAGAAAAAGATTCCGCCCGGCTTTTTCAGCAGCTGCCAAAAATCCCCAGGCAGTAGCCTGGTTTCCGTTAATGTTGCGGTAAGTTCCATTTTCAATGGCTGCTGCATCCACCAGGTAACGGGGAGTCATATGCTGCATGTTCATGCCATAGTTGTAGCCACTGTGAAGAACTTTCAGGTTGGACTCAACCACCACCGGTTTTTTAGCAAATTTGGTTTTGATGAAATTTTCAATGTAGTCCATGGGTCTGCCAAACATCCAACAAATGAATCCCAGGGCAAACATATTTTTGCTTCGAAGAACAGATTTATTATCCATTCCAAAATCCTTCAGGCTTTCGCGTGTCAAGCTGGTAATTGGCACCGGAATTTTCTCGTAGTCTTCCAGGTTCAACTCTGCAAAAGGATCTTGGGTTGAGAACTTTGCCTTGTCTAAATTTTTCTGAGAGAAAGAATCCACATCATAAATGATGGTTCCTCCGGGGCGGATAAAGCGAGCATTGGCTTTTACCGCAGCGGGATTCATCGCAATAAGAACATGCGCATCATCTCCAGGAGTGTTCACCTCTTTATGACCAAACTGTACCTGAAAACCCGAAACGCCACCCACAGTTCCCTGAGGAGCCCTGATTTCAGATGGATAATCTGGAAAAGTTGAAATATCGTTCCCAAATAACGCCGTCGCGTCAGAGAACAAAGTACCCGTAAGCTGCATTCCATCACCAGAATCTCCGGAAAATCGAATGCTCACTTCTTCTAACTCAATAACTTTTGTGTCTTTCATTTGACAATTATTTTAAAATAGCTGGATTTTTCCTTATAAATTCTAAAAAAACGACCGCTAAAATAACAATTTATAACTTTGGAACCATTTTGAATAGCGCTCGCAGCCATGGTCATCGAGCAAAAATAATTAATAATTAACAAGGAAAATCAGAAGCATATAATTATTTATAGCTTTTAATATCTTTGTTCTCAATTTAAAATGGATATAGATAATGGCTCTAATAAAACCCCTCAAAGGAAAAACTCCGGTAATTGGCGAAAACTGCTTTTTGGCAGAAAATGCCACCATCATTGGCGATGTTGAAATTGGCGACAACAGCAGTGTATGGTACAGCGCAGTCATTCGCGGCGATGTTCATTCCATCCGAATCGGAAACAATACCAATGTGCAAGATTGTGCCGTCATTCATGCCACCTATCAAAAATCGCCCACCAACATTGGCGATAACGTCATCATTGCTCACGGAGCGATTGTCCACGGATGTACGATAAAAGACCACGTCATGATCGGTATGAATGCGGTTATTTTGGATGATGCAATTATAGAAAGTAACTCCATCATTGCAGCTGGCTCGGTGGTTACCAAAGGGACCCGAGTTGAATCGGGCAGTGTATATGCCGGAATTCCGGCCAAAAAGGTGAAAGCACTGGGCAAAGATTTGCTGGAAGGAGAAATTCACCGGATTGCCAATGCATACCACATGTATGCCAGCTGGTACAAAGAATAGCACAATCCATTCGGTTGCCAGCTAAAGAGAAGGACGGACTTCTTCAGAATGAGATATTCTTCCTATCTTTCAGGCTCAAAATTGACTGACGGTTATACGTGATCGGCTTGCCTTCTGATAAACCCCTGAAGCAGACCGATTACAAGAAGAATGAGGATTTCACCTTCACCTGAAATCAATGATAAAAAATAACGGAAGCTGCGAATTTTCCAGTTTCCACACACAGACGATCAACAAATAATTATGAGTAAAAAACCTACACTATTAATTTTAGCCGCAGGCATGGGAAGCCGCTATGGCGGATTAAAACAAATTGAGCCCATTGGTCCCAACGGAGAAACCATCCTGGAATATTCCATTTTTGATGCCATCCGGGCGGGTTTTGGTAAAGTTGTTTTTGTTATTCGCGATAGCTTTGCAGAAGAGTTTAAAAAACGTTTTGAAAATAAGTTAAGCGATAAAATAGCGGTTGAATATGTTTATCAGGAACTGGACAAACTTCCTGAAGGCTATGCCCTACCCGAAGGACGCGAAAAACCTTGGGGAACCGGACACGCTATTTTGATGGCAAAAGATGTTATAAACGAACCATTTGCCGCTATTAATGCAGACGACTTCTACGGACAGGAAGCTTTTCAGGTAGCTGCTGATTTTCTGACCAGCCAGGTTGCTGAAGATAGCTACAGCATGGTTGGCTACCAGCTCAAAAACACCCTGTCTGAATTCGGTACTGTTTCCCGCGGAATTTGTAAAGTTGATTCGGACAACAAATTGGTTGAAATCACCGAACGTCACCAAATTGCCCGCACAGGTGCCCAAATTACTTTTGCCGATGACAATGGCAACACAGTTCCGGTAGCAGAGGACACTCCTGCTTCGATGAACTTCTGGGGATTTCACCCCAGCTTGTTTCAACATATCGAAAGTCAGTTCAAAGCTTTCCTGGATGAAAAGATGCACCTTCCAAAATCGGAATTTTACATTCCCAGCATCGTATTTGAACTCATTCAGTCGGGCAAAGTAAAAACAGAAGTACTCCGCGCCAGCTCGCCCTGGTTTGGTGTCACTTATCCGGAAGACAAAGCTTATGTTGTTGATCAAGTACAGCAACTGACCCAACAAGGAGCTTATCCTGAAAAGCTCTGGTAATGCCAACAAACGATAGATGAGTATGAAATAGTCCATATTCATCTATCGTTTCAATCCCAAAAACAGAACAAACTCAACGCGGCGAACCTTATATCCATAAAGCCGCACATCATTTAAGTTAATGATTGGTTTAAATAAAACCAGTCCTGAATTGTTTACGAATTTTTTCAAGTAGAACGCTCATGAATAACGCAAAAACCAAAGTAGGATTTTTTCAGAAGATGTTGAACTGGACCGAGCGCGCAGGAAACGCCCTGCCCCACCCGGCCACCTTATTTGCCTTGTTTGCCCTGTTTGCCCTGGTCTTTTCAGCCATTGGCCATTTTATGGCCTGGGAAGTCATTCACCCCGGCACACAAGAAATCATCCGCCCTGTAAACCTGTTGTCTGCTGAAGGGATTCATCGAATTTTACTTGAAATGGTGGAAAATTTTACCGGCTTTGCTCCACTGGGAATCGTTTTGGTTGCCATGCTCGGAATTGGAATTGCCGAGCAAAGTGGCTTGGTTTCTGCAGTTATTCGCATGCTGGTTCTCAACTCGCCACGGCATCTGCTCACCTTCGTACTGGTGTTTTCGGGAATCCTGTCCAACATTGCCTCTGATGTTGGTTATGTATTGCTGATACCGATGGCCGGCGTCATTTTTGCAGCTGTGGGCCGCCACCCGATTGCCGGTATGGCCGCGGCATTTTCCGGAGTTTCCGGCGGTTTTAGCGCCAACCTCGCACTCGGAACCATCGATCCACTGCTGGCAGGTCTTTCGCAGGAAGCCGCACATATTCTCGACCCCAGCTACATGGTCAACGCAACAGCCAACTATTATTTCATGGTTGCTTCAACCTTTATCATTGCGCTGGCCGGTACTTTCGTGACTGAAAAAATTGTGGAACCGCGTTTAGGAACCTACAAAAGTAATAACCCGCACGATGATCATTCGTTTGACAAACTTTCCAAAGCGGAGAAAAAAGGCCTGCTTTGGGCTTTAATCGTTTTCCTGGGCATCACAGCCATCGCCCTTACCGGCCTTATTCCGGCTGATGGGTTCTTACGCGGAACTGATGGCGGCTTCCTGAGCTCTCCCCTCATCGAAGGCGTGGTTGCCATGCTTTTTGTCACAGCAGGAGCCACCGGACTCGCTTACGGATTTACCACCAAAGCCTTTAGCAACGATGCCGACGTAATGAACGGCATGGCTGAGAGCATGAAAACCCTGGCCACCTACCTGGTGCTTGTGTTTTTTGCCGCACAATTTGTCGCTTATTTCAAATGGAGCAACCTGGGGATGATT
Source organism: Sunxiuqinia rutila (assembly GCF_050589705.1). Taxonomy (NCBI): domain Bacteria; kingdom Pseudomonadati; phylum Bacteroidota; class Bacteroidia; order Marinilabiliales; family Prolixibacteraceae; genus Sunxiuqinia; species Sunxiuqinia rutila. Next base: position 239,367 of record NZ_JBNGOT010000005.1, on the reverse strand, counting down.
TTGGCCGTAAAAGGTGCTGAGCTGCTTATGACAGCAGATATTGGCCTCATTCCACTCATGATCCTGTTCATCCTGTTGTCAGCCTCAATTAACATGCTAATGGGTAGCGCCTCGGCCAAATGGGCTATTCTGGCTCCTATTTTCATCCCCATGTTTATGATTATGGGCTATTCTCCGGAGCTATCGCAGGTGGTTTACCGAATTGGTGACAGTGTGACCAATATCATTTCGCCAATGATGAGCTTTTTCGCGCTCATTATCGCCTTTGTTCAAAAATACGATGCCAAGGCAGGCATTGGAACCATCATTGCAACCATGCTCCCTTATTCCATCGTTTTCCTGCTTTTCTGGATCGTCCTGCTGGTTGGCTGGCTCCTGTTTGGTCTGCCATTGGGACCCGATGCGGGCATTCATTATGAAATGATTAACTAATACATTGCCCTTATAGCAAAGAGCATATTCTAACCGGTTTTCAGGCTTGAAATTTTGCATCATCCAAGCGAAACTTTAAGCCTGGATTCTTGTTTAGGATTACATTTAATATGAAGACTTCATCAAATGAACCTCAAAGACATACGAACAACTAATAAGCTGTTATTGGCCATTGCCATTCCGCTGTTTTTCTATTTACTGAAAATCCTGGCTTTCATTTTTATCCCACTCATTGCATCCATGTTTATCGCCCTGCTGTTTCTGCCTTTGATGCGGTGGCTGAATAAAAAGCATGTGCCTAATCCAATCAGCATTCTATTGGTTATTCTGATAATCATTGGAGGCTTAAAAGCCGGTGGCGAATTGATTCAATTATCAAGCAATGAAATCATGACCACCGACAGCCAATTTTTGGAAAAAGCAGAAACAAAACTCACCGCGTTAATCGTATCCATTGAGCAGTTTTTTGGTTTTCAGCGAACTCAGGGCGAAAGCATCCTGTCGCATTACTTCAAAAATGCCGGCAACCTGAAAAACTTTGGCTCAACGGTCGATTTCATCAGCAATACGCTTACGATGACTTTAATGACCCTGTTTTTTACCGTATTGCTACTATCAGGCTCCATCAACTTTCAAAAGGTCCTGAACGACACCATCTTCAAACAACAATATTCTTCGGTCAAAATATTCATGAAAATTGAAAAAGACATCATCAAGTTTGTCGTAGTGAAGTTTTTGATCAGTCTTTTCACCGGAGTCGGCTTTAGTCTTGCCTGTATCTTTTTTGACGTGAGTTACCCCATTTTCTGGGGCTTACTGGCCTTCCTGATCAATTTTGTTCAGATGATCGGCTCTGTCATCTCAGTGGTTCTTCTCTCCGTATTTGCCTTCATAGAGCTTGATCCAACCAGCACGCTCCTGTTTTTCATTCTCAGCATCACCCTTGTCCAGGTACTCATGGGAGGGGTTTTAGAGCCCGTATTCATGGGAAAAACCTTTTCGATCAATGTGATTACCATTTTGGTCATGCTTATGCTATGGGGCTTTATTTGGGGCATTCCGGGCTTAATCATGTCTATTCCCATTACGGTATTCCTTCGAATTATTCTGGAACAGTTTCCCAAGACCCGCTTAATTGCTGATCTGATTTCAGGGCCGGAGCAAAACCTAAAATTCCTGCTCAAGAAGAAAAAATAGAACAGGACTTGATTTAAACGGAAAACTTTTGGAATGACCGATCGCAGGGATTACAATTCGATTTTCCTTGCCCGAATCGGATACCCCAAAAACTGGGCAGCACGGGCTTCAAAAAAGTGAACTTCTTCCGTAGTTAAGAACTTCCGTTCTGAAGTTTTGGTACAATTGGCGTCTATTTCCGGATGGCGATAAAGGTAATCCTGCAACTTTTGAGCAACAATTTTACCTTGTTCAATTACGCGAACCCCTTGCTGTGGAATAAATTTTCGAATGCTTTCGATCAGCAAAGGATAATGCGTACAACCAAGAATCAGGCTGTCAATTAAAGGATCTTTCTGAAACAAAGCCTCCAAATTCTGCTGGATAAAATAATCAGCTCCGGGCGTATTCATCACGTTGTTCTCTACAATCGGCACCCACATGGGGCAGGCTTCCTGGCTGGTTTGCTTCACCCTTCCCTCCGACCACTTTTCCAACTCAATCGGATACGAGTCGGAAGCAACCGTACCCGAAGTGGCTACGACCCCCACATGCCCGTTTTGCGTACTTTGAGCCACCTCTTCAACACTGGGGCGAATAACCCCAAGCACGCGTTTGTGCGGAGCAATCCGCGGCAAATCGCGCTGCTGAATGCTGCGAAGCGCTTTGGCTGAAGCTGTGTTGCAAGCCAGAATAACCAGGTGACAGCCTTCATCAAACAGACGCTTTACCGCTTCCAAGGTATATTCATACACCACATCAAACGAGCGAGTACCGTATGGAGTACGCGCATTGTCGCCCAAATACACAAAATCATACTCGGGCATTTGATTGATAAACTCTTTTAAAACAGTCAGGCCTCCGTAGCCAGAATCGAAAACACCAATAGGGTGATTGCTTGTTGCCATAAAGTTGCTTTGAAAACAAAAGTAAACAAAAAAGCCATCCGGGATTCCCGAATGGCTTTTGATATCTTATTTCTTATGGCTTACTGAATACCCAATTTGGCTTTAACCAAAGGAAGTAAGTCAATACTTTGATTCGACTTGTACAAAACAGCATTGGCGTCAAAAACATAAATCACACCTTGCTCTTTGGCTACGGCTTCAATCGTTTCGTTCGCTTTTGCAAAAATAGGTTGCATCAACTCTCCTTGTTTCTGCTGTATGCGTTGTTGTGCAGAAGAATTGAAGTTTTGGATCCGTTGCTGAAGAGCTTGCAGGTCTTCAACTTTTGATTGATAAACAATCTCCGTTAATGAATCTTGGTTATCTGACAAATCAGCCAATTTTGTTTGATATTCTTGTTGCAAAGCATCCATTTGATCTTCCAAACCTTTCGCTTCTTTTTCAATTGAAGCCTGAGCTGTTTTCGTTTCAGGCATGGCTTGAATCAACGCCTGTGAATCAATGTGTGCAAATTTTAAAGTTTGCGCGTTTACCATTCCAGCTGAAAGGAATAAGACAGCTATTAAACAAATTTTGAAAATACTTTTCATGATCGTTTTCGGATTTTAAAATTTTGGTGACAAATATAGTTTATTAATTTTTATAACCAAGTTTTTCAAGGACTTGGTCACTTAGGTCATATTTGGGATTTGTATACAGCATGGTGAGGCTTCCGGCCTTATCAAAAATCACGGCATAACCTCCATCGGTTGCCAGTTCCTGAACGGCATTAAAAACATCATCCTGGATGGGTTTGATCAGCCCTTGTCTCTTTTTAAACAAGTCGCCTTCGCGCCCAAAATACTTGCGCTGCAATTCTTTATATTCTTTTTCTTTGCTGATAATTACATCCTCGCGTTTCCGTTTCATGTCTTCGGAAAGCAAGACTGCTTCAGCCTGAAAATCCTGATACATTTGCTCAATTTCAGCATGCATAGTTTCCAGTTCTTTCTGGTATTGCTTGGAGATCTGGTCCAATTGTTCCTGAGCCGCAATGTAGGCAGGAATATTTTCTAAAACATATTCGGTATCGATGTAGGCATATTTCTGGGCCATTGCAACTGTTCCAAAAACAATCAGAAAAACAAATAATACTACTTTCTTCTTCATGGCAATTCAATTTAAATTCATACTATTTCCACACAAAACAAATACCGAGCCAAGCTTGTAATCATCAGAACTGCTGTCCGATAACAAAGTGAAACTGGCTTCCTCCAACTGATTTATCACCGTTCACACTGTCAAATCCATACCCCCAGTCGATTCCCATCAAACCAAACATAGGCAGGAAGATTCGCACACCGGCACCAGCCGAACGTTTCAAATCAAAAGGGTTGTAATTTTCAAAATCCATCCAGGCATTACCAGCTTCCATAAATCCGAGGACATAAATAGTAGCCGATGGTTTCAAGGTAACCGGGTAGCGCATTTCCATGGTCAGCTTATTATACATATTTGATCCGGTTGTTGGACTCAAACTGTAGTCTTTGTAACCACGCAATGAAATGATATCGGCTCCGTAAAAGTTATATCCTGACATTCCAGAACCTCCAACGCGGAAACGTTCGAATGGAGAACGTCGGTTCTTGTCGTAATACCCCAGAAATCCATATTCAAATTTGGTGTGCAACACCAGGTCTCTGTCGCGTGAAAGCGGTGTAAACCAAGCTCCTTTCAAATTCCATTTGTGATACTCAATCCATTTGTAACGCTCTTCGCTGGTCAAATCAGGATTACTGTAATCCACATCGTTAAACAAAGAGAATGGAGGAGTTAACTGTACCGTTAATGAGAAATCGGCACCGCTTCGTGAATACAATGGGTTATCAACCGAGTTACGACCAAAAGCGGTTTTGAAACTCAGGTTGTTAAAACCACCACCACCCGATCCATCGTCGTCGCTCAGGAAGTAGTAGTAGTTTGACATATTTTGAAGTTTGTAGTGCTCCAATGAAACTTCGTGATAAACCGTAAAGAAGTCATCGGGCCATGACAAACGGTAACCGTATCCCAAGGCAAATGAAGTGGTCACCTGAATCTGATCATCATCCGTTGTCTCATCATCGTTATATTGGTAATAGTCACCCGGATCATAACCATAGCCGTAACCACCATAGCCATAAGGTGAATAACCATAGGGTGAATAACCGCCATAGCCTCCGTAACCACCGTAGCCACCATAACCACCGTATCCTGATCCGTAAGGACTATAAGAACTATTGTAATAATTATTAGCTGAATAGTTTACGCGAGAGTGCGAAAACGAGATGGAGAATGAATTGGGTTTTTTACCACCTAACCAAGGCTCAATAAATGACACACTGTAAGACTGGTAAAACTTACCACTGGTTTGAGCACGCAAGCTCAAGGTTTGACCATCACCCGTTGGCAACGGACGCCAGGCTTCCTTATTAGGAATGTTGCGAACCGAGAAGTTGGAAAATCGCAATCCGACTGTTCCAACAAACATGTTGGCTCCCCAACCTCCGGAAAGTTCAATCTGGTCGTTGGCTTTTTCCTGCAACTCGTATTTAATATCTACCGTTCCGTCTTCAGGATGTGGAATTACATTGGGATTGATCGCTTCCGGATCAAAATGTCCCAATTGCGACAACTCACGAACTGAACGGATAATTTTCGATTTGCTGAACAAATCACCCGGAATGGTCCGAATCTCGCGACGGGCCACATGTTCGTGGGTTTTGGTGTTTCCTTCAATCAGCACTTTGTTGATGGTCGCTTGATCACCTTCGTAGATCCGCATTTCCAAATCAATCGAATCATTGTCAACCCGTGCTTCCACCGGATCAAGGTTGAAAAACAAATAACCATTATCCAGGTAAAGGTTTCCAACAGCGTCATCATCTTCGGTCAGACGCTTGTTCAACAGCTTCTGATCAAAAACATCTCCTCTTTTAATTCCAAGGTAAGCATCCAGGTACTCTCCAGGGTAAATGGTATTTCCCACCCAGTTCACATCGCCAAAGTAATACTTGTTACCTTCTTCAACCCAGATGTCCAGCTTGATCAGGTCATCATCCAATTTGGTAATGCTGTCTTTGACCACAATCGCATCACGGAATCCCTTTTCGTTGTACTTGCTAACGATATTTTGCTTATCCTCTTCGTACTTCTCTTCGTTGAACTTTTTGGTCAAAAAGAAGTTTCTCAGCTTTTTCGCATTGGTCTTTTTCATGGCTCGGGTCAACACTTTCGTTTTCACCTGATCTACGCCATGAAATTCGATCTCATCAATTTTAACTTTTTCCTTTTTGTCAACATGAATATCCAGCACGACACTGTTTACCGAAGCGGTATCGTCACGTTGTACGATGTTGACTTCTGTATTCAAAAAGCCTTTTTCAAGGAAAATATTTTTGATAACCCGCTCAGCGTTGTTCAACTGATTATCCGTCACCTGACTGCCTTTCAGCAACAGCACCTTTTCGGTAATATCATCTTTTTCACCTTTGGAAACGCCATAGAAGTTAACATCGGCAAGTTTGGGGCGTTCCTGTAGAGAGATCACCAGCCAAATTTTATTACCCTCAACTCTACTTGCATCAATTTTCACATCCGAAAACATCTGGTGTCCCCACAACTTTTTAATCGCTGCGGTAATTTTGTCGCCCGGAACAGTAATCTCATCGCCAACAGCTAGTCCCGAAATCTGGATTAAAACATCCGAGTCTAGATAACGAATACCGACCACATCAATGCCGGCAATCGTGTAGTTTTGGGCACTGGAATACCGGACTGTAAAGTTTGTGTTTTCATTTACCTGGGCGTGAACACTTACACTGAACAGGAATAAAATTAGAAGAAATTTCAGTTTACGCATTTTCTGGGATTAATTAGCTAACTAATTGTTGGCTGGTTTTACCAAACCTTCTTTCTCTGTTTTGAAAGTCGCAGATGGCTTCAAATAGGTTTTCTTTACGGAAGTCGGGCCAAAGTGTAGGAGTAAAATAGAACTCGGCATAAGCAATTTGCCAAAGTAAAAAGTTACTCACCCGATTCTCGCCGCTTGTCCGAATAAGTAATTCGGGGTCTGGTATTCCAACTGTAGCAAGGTATTTATCAAGTAGGTTTTTATCTATTTCGTTAATTTGGAGGGTGCCATCCACCACTTCATAGGCTATTTTTTTAATTGCTTCGGTGATTTCCCATTTCGCACTGTAGCTTAAGGCCAGCACCAAGGTTAGTCCGGTACAATCCTTCAGCTCGTTGATGGACCAGTTCAGTTTCACCTGAACTTCTTCGGGCAAGCTGTTAAAATCTCCAATCATGGTCAGACGAACATTTTGCTTTTTTAACTTAGCCGTCTCCTCATTTATCGCCTGAACCAACAATCCCATCAAGGCATTAACTTCCGCCTGAGGTCGTCCCCAATTTTCAGTTGAGAATGCATACAGGGTTAAATATTCAAGACCAATTTCTACTGCCCCTTCAACGGTTGAACGCACGGATTCTACGCCATGTTCGTGTCCAAAAACTCGTTGATTGCCATGTTGAGTTGCCCATCTCCCATTGCCATCCATAATGATCGCGATGTGCTTAGGTAGCTTGGCTTGTTGTATTTTATCTTTAATGGTCATTTAGTCTATTTAATATTTTCATACACCGGGCATTCCTGGTCGCCCCTATAAAACCGATAGGTCAAATGAATTCCCAAATGATAGGTAAAATCGTTATTGTGCAGAAAGGTGTTATAGCTTTTCCAGGCTCCCTGCGAACTCCCGTTCGGACCATCAGTCAATGAATAGAATTTTCGAGGATCATCCAGATCATCCACCTTGTCGTTGAAATACTTCCTCAAAATCGCCTCTATTCCTATCCCCATGCGTTCGCCAATATTGAACTTGAAACCAAAGCCAATCGGCACATTCAACCCAATGATCGATTCCTCTTTTTCAAGAATTAATTCATCATGAATTTCCGCAGGGACAATACCTAACTGCTCATTGTTCAGGTAGTACACCATGGGTGACAAGAGTGCCGGGTCGTAAGTATACTTGTACAAACTGGTTCCTAAACCACTCATCAAATAAGTGGTCATTGAATGCCGCTTACTTCCGATGATGTACCGAAAGAAATTGAACTCGCCCATGACAGAAACATCCGTCATAAACTTGTCAAACTCCCAGGGATCTGCTTCATATTTCCCGGTAGCCCCAATCGTTCCCGCCATCAGACTGGTCCGTAAACTCAGCCGTGAATTAAAGTTATAACGAAAGAATACTCCCACATTTGGATTCAAAGAACTTGCCTGATCAATCTGAGTCATGTCTCCCAAGTAACTGCCAACGCCACCCCATATACCAATATCTGCTGTTTCCTGAGCAGAAATTGAACTAAAAGTCAGGATGCTACAAACGATTAAAAAAAATCTTTTCATCGACTATCGTTTTCATTGAAAGGTTGCTAATAAAAAGACAGTATCGTAAAATATTCTGGCATTTAACAACAACATTAAAACATAACTCCTTTCAAGAGCTACAAAAGTAATATAATTCTGAAAACATCTTACCGACTGCCTATTATAAAACCGAAATAGAGGTTAAAAATTGTTAAGCTAAATTGATTAATTTCTCTTGTCTGCGCCCCACATCAACTTGTTGCGGAGGGTGCTAAAGAAACCATGCCCGGGAAGTTTCAATGTTTTCACATGAAAATCGGCTTTTTGAATGCGCAGTTCACCCGGAAAATTAATGGCTTCGGAGCGTGAATCAAGTGAAGCCTGAAACTGGTGCCCCCGCCCCTCAACCTGCAAGCGCAGGGTGATATTTTCGGGCACCACAATCGGGCGAACCGTTAAGTTGTGGGGAGCAATAGGTGTTATGATTAAACTTTTGGAATCCGGGGTTAAGATGGGACCACCCACACTCAGCGAATAAGCTGTTGAGCCGGTTGGTGTGGCAATAATCAATCCATCGGCCCAATAAGTACTGAGGTATTCTTCATTCAGATAGGTATGAATACTAATCATCGAAGAGGTATCGAGCTTGGTTATTGCAATTTCATTTAAGGCATAATTGAAATCGCCAAACAAGTGCTCATGTTCATTTAGCTGAAGCAAAGAGCGCTCTTCAATTTCATAGTTTCCCTGCAAAATGGAATCGATCGCCTCCTGCATGTCTTCTCGCGAAATATCCGACAAAAACCCAAGGCGTCCCAGGTTGAGTCCAATTGCCGGAATAGACTTGTTTTTCAGGGTTAAGACCGACTGCAAGAAAGTCCCGTCACCACCAATACTAATCAGGAAACTAACGTCATCGGGTAAATCCTTGCCCGAATTAAACAGGCCGGCCACCTCCGGACGGATCAGACAGTGTTTTTGCACAAAGTCGAAAAACGGCCGGTACATGTACGTACTAATATTTCGCTCTTTCAACAAGGAAAATAATTTGGCCAGATCAGGGGTGTAAGTTAGGTCTGTGCTAATTCCAAAAATTGCAATAATCATAGGTTTGCCTGTGCTAAATATTCATATACTTGATCAACTGATTAAACCGGTCGTCATACAGGTTATTCAGGATTGCCTCATCCATAAAAACCGCCCGGATTGAATAGTCGTATCGCACAAAAGTCTGAATAATTGGTGAAAGATCAATCTGATTTATTTTCAAGGTGACCAACAATTCTTTTGAATCCTCTTCCTTGTAGGTATATAAACTCAAAATTTTAGCGTCATTGCCTTCTACAATTTGGGCAATTTGCGAAAGCGAATAGTCTATTGGCGTCAATTCCAACACAATTATCCCCCCCGGCTCATGCACAGCAACCAGCGTGGCAAATTTCCGGGATAAATCCATCACCGAAATACACCCAAGGTAATTGTGTTTCAAATCAAGCACAGGTACCAGGCTCAGCTTCAGTTCAGACATAATGGAAGCCACTTCATAAATATGTTGATTGGAATGTACATGCGGATGGACCAGATGCTCGCGGCAATCGTCCATCTTTTTCTCAATCAAATTCAAATCATAAATTGCTTTATCCGAGATCAAGCCAATGTACTCTCCTTTATCAACAACCGGAAGATGAGAGAGCCTGAAAATCTCCATCCAGTTCAGCGCTTTTTGCCCGTCATCGGTCAGGCGTAAGGAAGGAATAACGTCCGATATGAGTTCTTTTGCAATCAATTTTTTACTTGTTTCAATTCTATGTTGTAACTTGCAGCCCTCTATTTATTCGATATGACAAGACTAAGTGTAAATATAAACAAAATAGCAACATTAAGAAATTCGCGCGGGGGCCAAACCCCCAGTGTACTTGATGCTGCAATCAACTGTGAGAAGTTTGGTGCTGAAGGAATTACCGTACATCCACGTCCCGACGAACGGCACATTACCCGTCAGGATGTTTACGACATTAAGCCCCACATTACCACCGAGTTTAACATTGAAGGCTACCCCAGTGAAGATTTTATCAAACTGGTAACTGATGTAAAGGCAACCCAGGCCACATTGGTGCCCGACCAACCCGGACAATTGACTTCGGACCACGGATGGGACACCATCAAGCATCACGACTTTTTGGTTGATGTGATTGCCCGGCTAAAAGCCGAAGGCATTCGGACCTCGATTTTTGTCGATCCTGATGTGCATATTATTGAAGCAGCAGCCAAAATCGGAGCCGACCGGATTGAGCTTTACACCGAACCCTACGCGACCATGTACCCGGAGGATCCGGATAAAGCCATTGCTCCGTTCATAAAAGCAGCTGAGCTGGCCCGGCAATTGCACCTGGGCATCAATGCCGGACATGACCTAAGCTTGAAAAACCTCAAGTTTTTGATCGATAAAATTCCTTACATCGACGAAGTTTCCATTGGCCACGCTTTGATTTCAGATGCACTTTACCTGGGCTTGAAAAACACCATTCACGAGTACCTGGACTGCATTCGCCCCTAAGCACTGGGAACAAAACATACGGCTGGCTGTTTCCCTTTGTGATTAGTTAAAAAGAACAGCACCCTGCATTTTGGAATCTATCATGAAGTTATTTTACCGCGAAGAAGGCAAAGAAAACCCCAAAACCATTGTCATCGTCCACGGGCTTTACGGCTCGTCGGACAATTGGTTGACTGTTGGAAAAAAACTGGGCAAGAAGCATCATGTGTATCTGATTGATCAGCGCAACCACGGACGCTCACCCAATGCGGATGCACACAATTACCAAGACATGACCAACGACCTGGCCAACTTTTTTGACGAGCACCAAATTGACAAGGCCACCGTAATCGGTCATAGTATGGGTGGAAAAACAGCCATGTTTTTTGCTTCAGAATATCCTGAGAAAATTGACAAACTGATTGTTGCCGATATTGCTCCGAAAGATTATTTTGAACTACAGGATAAAAGCCAATACTACCAGCACCAATATATTCTGGAATCGTTGAAAGAGGTGCGCAAACACCAGTTTGAGACACGCGAGGAAATCCGCGATTTCCTCGAACTACAGCTCGACAACAAAGGACTGGTTCTGTTCCTGCTAAAAAATGTATACCGCAACAAGGAAACCAAAAAGTTTGACTGCCGGATCAATGTCGATGTGCTTTACGACCATTTGGACGAAGTAATCAGCGGGGTTAACTACCGGTGGCTTGAAGACCGTATGCCCATTTTAAACTACCCTGTTCTGTTTATCAAAGGCGAACAGTCTCCTTATATTTCGAAAGAGGACGAGGAAAAAATCAAGGAAATTTATCCGGAAGCACAACTTACAACCATTCCCAATGCCGGACACTGGCTTCATGCCGAACAGCCCCAGCTATTCATGGAAGCCCTGGAGCAGTTTATCTAAGCGATTAACAGCGATTGTATTTTTCCGTAATTTGCTTCAGAAAACGACGGCGAGCGGGGCGAATCTGTTTCCACTCAAAGCGCCACTCCCAGTTTCCGGCAGCCACCCCCGGAACATTCATCCGCCCTTTGGTGTCCAGCTGCAGCAAATCCTGCATGGGCATCATAGCCAATTCGGCAACCGAACCCCAAGTAGCTTCAAGAATCGCGTCAAGCGCCCTTCGCCTGCCACGCTTAAAGTAACGTCGGATGTTTCTGCGCTCCACACTTGTCGCCGAGTTCAACCAACCCAAAGTCGTGTCGTTATCATGCGTTCCGGTGTAAACTACAAAGTTTCGTCCATAATTATGCGGCAGGTGCTCATTGGCCGCATCCGAAGCAAAACCAAACTGCAGCACTTTCATTCCCGGCAGCTTAAACTCGTCCCGCAACGCCTCCACTTCCTGCGTAATGACTCCTAAATCCTCAGCCACTACCGGAAAATCGCCAATTTGCGACTTCAACAGCTTCAGCATTTCATAGCCTTTGGCCGGGCACCATTCCCCATGAATAGCCGTCGTCTCTCCCGCAGGCACCGACCAAAATGATTCCAGTCCCCGGAAATGATCAATCCGCACCCGGTCAAACATTTTCAAGCAAAAGTGCATGCGTGCCATCCACCAGTCGTAGTTTCGTTCAGCCAAGCGGCTCCAGTCAAAAACCGGACAGCCCCACATCTGACCTGTTTCGCTAAAATAATCCGGAGGAACTCCCCCCACATGCGTAGGCCGACCTTCCTCGTCCAGCAAAAACAAGTCTTGGTTAGCCCACACATCCGAGCTATCCAGCGCAACATACAACGGAAGGTCGCCAAACAACTGAATACCGCTCTCATTGGCATAATCCTTAAGCTCGAACCACTGCTTGAAAAAAATGAACTGGACAAAGCGGTGAAAATTGATCGATTCAACATAAGTCAAATGGGCTTTATCCAACGCATGCACATCGCGTTTCTTATAAGGAAGCTTCCATTCGTTCCACAACAACTCCGTATTCTGCTCTTTCAACGCTTGAAACAAAGCATAGTCATCCAACCACCACGAATGCTCGCCCAAAAACTGATAATACGCCTCCTTAAAGTAATCAAACTGCCCCTCAAAACATTCATAGGCCTTTTTCAAAAGCCTTCTTTTGTGAGGTGCCAGACGGTCGTAATCAACCTTCTCGCTTGGAAGCCGGGTCAAATCGGCCAAGTCTGATTCGCTTAAAAGCTCCTCTTCCACCAACTTACCCAGACTAATTAACAGCTCGCTTCCAGCAAAAACAGAATAACTTTGGTAAGGTGAGTTGCCATAGCCCGTGGGCCCCAAAGGCAAAATCTGCCACCACTTCTGCCCCGTTTCTTTCAGAAAATCAACAAAGGCAAAGGCATCGGCCCCCATGCTACCAATCCCGTACTTTCCGGGAAGCGAGCTAATATGCACCAGTATTCCACTACTTCTTGACATGTACGGATACCTGTTTTCGGAATGAACTCAAGTGGGTGGCCGTTTCGCGCACCAAACGCTGAACCGCCAAGCCATGCTGCAAATCCGGAACAAATGCTTTCTCATCAGCTCCACCTAAAAACAAATAGTGCGCATGCACCATCGAACGCAACCAGCCTGGAGGCACATGCCCCGATGGGAAACTACTGATTGGCTTATAGTGGCTACCAACAGGCTGATTAATCCACTGCTGGGTTTCTTCCAGAAAATAATCGAAAGACTCGGGACGCTGCGAGGTATAACGCAGGGTTCCCTTTTCTGCATAAATCTCAAGATAAACCAAGTCACCGGAACCAGAGCTAATGCGACTGGCCGACATATTTCCTACTGCCCGTGTAACCGGGTCAACCAGCGAAAGCGAAGAAAACAAATCTGAATCCCCGGGCACATCTGCAAAATCACCGCCCTGCAATGCGCTGGTAATTTCGAGCTGTTCGCCTAAAAAAGAAAGCAACAAGCTAATGCCATGAGAGCCCAAATCAGCCATAGCACCACCATCAGGCGCTGGTGTTAAGCGGGTTTTTCGCTTGTCGCGATAACTTTTCTGCAAATAATCGCCATGGTAATATTTCAAGTCGAAATGAATGGGTCTGCCCAGTTTTCCGGATTTCCAGAAAGCAATCGCTTCGCGCACAGATGCCGTTTGCAGATACTGAAATCCCACCTGTACTTTTTTACCTGCTAAGGCTAAAGCGGCCAGTTCCTGCTCCTCCTGCAAACTCGAGCAAACTGGTTTTTCCAGGTAAATACGTTTCACATTGGGCATCTGGGCTACAGCTTTCAAATGCTCGGCGTGCACCTTATTCGGACCAAGAATCAAGACCGTATCAATGGCGTCATTCTGCAAAAAATCAGCCTCATCCTGAGATTGCCGGAACCCATAATCCCGGGCAAATTGCTGACGACTTTCTTCCCGCTGCGAGCATACCGATTCAAAAACAACCGGTGGCATTTCCGGGTAATAATATCGTAGTGAATTCAATGAATAAGCGTGAGCTTTGGCAATTCCTCCAGCACCTAAAAATCCAATTTTAACCGTTGACATAAGTAAGTTTTTTCAGTTTGACTGTCAAAAATAAACCTTTTCTCCTGAACCAGTTGACTTTCCATATTAAATCGAAGAGTTATTACCAAAATTTCCGCCGAAAGCGTACCTTTGCCTGTTCAAATAAAACACAAAGAAATGGCAGCAATAGGCTTGATGAACGAATTGGAAGTTGTAAAAGAAGTTGATTTTGGGGTTTACCTTGACGGTGGCCCGCATGGTGAGATTTTAATGCCTAAGCGGTATGTGCCTGAAGGGTGCAAACCAGGCGACATTCTTAGTGTTTTTATTTACCTCGACTCGGAAGACCGTTTGGTCGCCACCAGTGACCGTCCCAAGGCGATGGTTGGCGAATTTGCCTTTCTGCCGGTTGTTTCGGTTACCGGAGTTGGTGCCTTCCTGGACTGGGGACTTCCTAAAGATTTGCTGGTTCCATTCCGTGAGCAGCAACAAACCATGGAAGCTGGACACTCCTACCTGGTTTACGTTTACCTCGACGATGAAAGCCAGCGCATTGCTGCGACCTCGAAGCTGGATAAATGTGTCGATAACGTTCCCATCGATTATGAAGTGGGCGAAGAGGTGGACCTGATCGTTGCCAGACAAACCGATTTGGGCTTCAAGGCTATTATTGACAACAGCCACTGGGGAATGATCTATAAAAACGAAGTATTCCAGCCGCTGAAAGTCGGACAAAAAATCAAAGGTTTTATCAAAAACATCCGGGAAGATGAGAAGATTGACCTTTCGCTTCAAAAAGAAGGTTACGAGAAAATTGACGATATTTCGCAAGGCATTTTGAACAAGCTGGCTGCCAACGATGGTTTCTTGCCGTTAACCGATAAAAGTTCGCCCGAATTGATTCAGGCCACCTTCCATATCAGCAAAAAGAATTTCAAAAAAGCCATTGGCTCCTTGTACAAGCATCGTTTAATTTCGCTGGAAGACAACGGAATTAAACTGCTTTAAGTGTTCAATTAAACCCCATAACCGACAACAGACAACCGATCTCGTTTCATGAAAGTTTGCATTGCCGAAAAACCAAGTGTTGCCAAAGAGATTGCCCAGATTATTGGAGCAAATAGCCGGCGCGATGGCTATTTTGAAGGAAATGGATACCAGGTAAGCTGGACTTTCGGGCACTTGTGTACGCTGAAAGAACCCCACGACTACACCGTTCGCTGGAAATACTGGAACATCAACGAACTGCCTATGATTCCGACCCGGTTTGGCATTAAAGTTATTGATGACCAAGGGGTGAAAAAGCAATTTTCGATACTGGAAAACCTGATCAAACAAGCCGATGAGATCATCAATTGCGGGGATGCCGGTCAGGAAGGAGAGCTCATTCAACGTTGGGTGCTGGCCAAAGCCGGAAACAAAGCCCCCATCAAACGGTTATGGATTTCCTCCCTGACAGAGGAAGCGATTCGCGAAGGATTTGACAAACTGCTCTCCAGCGAAGAATTTGACAAGCTTTACGAGGCAGGCAGCGCACGCGCCATTGGCGACTGGCTGCTGGGCATGAACGCCACACGCCTGTACACGCTAAAATACGGTCAAAACAAGCAAGTGCTTTCCATCGGGCGGGTGCAAACGCCAACACTGGCCTTGATCGTGAATCGCCAACAGGAGATTGAAAATTTTAAGCCTGAACCCTTTTGGGAAATCAAAACGCTGTACAGGGATGCGGTATTTTCCTACACCACAGGACGTTTTCAGCAAAAAGAAAAGGCCGAAAAAGTACTGCAGGAAATTTCCGGCATGGACCTTTTCATTGGCAAAATCACCAAGAAGAACAGCAAAGAACACCCACCACGCCTGTTTGACCTGACCTCGCTACAGGTGGAGTGCAACAAAAAATTCAACCTCAGTGCCGATGAAACATTGCGCACCATTCAATCGCTGTACGAAAAGAAAGTGACCACCTATCCGAGGGTTGATACGACTTTCCTGTCGGACGATATTTATAAAAAAGTTCCTGCCACCCTGAAAAATCTGAAAGGCTATGAGGAGCTCACCCAGCCGGTTTTAAGCGCCGGAAAAATCCGCAAGTCGAAAAAAGTATTCGATAATAAAAAGATTACCGATCACCATGCCATCATTCCGACCGGAATGACCCGTATTGACCTGACCGAAGCCGAACGGAAAGTTTACGACATGGTGGTTAAACGATTTATTGCTGTTTTTTACCCCGATTGTGAAATTGCCAACACCACAGTGGAGGCAAACATTGAAAAACACCAGTTTAAAGCCACAGGGAAGCAAATCCTGAAACCCGGCTGGCGCATGGTATATAAAAACGAGAAGAAGACAAGCCAGTCGGACGACAACATTTTGCCGGCATTTACCTCCGGCGAACACGGGCCGCATCGGCCCGAACTGCAGGAAAAAAAAACGCAGCCGCCCAACTATTATACCGAGGCCACTTTGCTGCGCGCCATGGAAACAGCCGGCAAAAACATGGATGACGATGAATTGCGGGAACTGATGAAGGAAAACGGCATTGGACGCCCCTCAACCCGCGCAAACATTATTGAAACCTTGTTTCGCAGACGATACATCCGCAAGGAACGCAAACGCCTGGTAGCCACCCCTACCGGCATGGATCTGATCAATACCATTGAGAATGACCTTCTAAAGTCAGCCGAACTAACGGGCATGTGGGAAAAGAAATTACGCGAAATTGAGTCTGGCGAACTGGAGATTGCTCAATTTATGGCCGAACTTAAAAACATGGTAACCGAAGTCATCTGGCAGGTGAAGAATTCGCGTAAAAAAGAAATCACGATTCTGGAAGAAGAAGAAACCGCGGCTAAGGGAAAAGCCAAAGCAAAGGGCGAAAAGAAAGCACCAAGCAAAGCGGCAAAGGACTTAACCTGCCCCCGCTGCGAAAAAGGCAAGCTACTGAAAGGCAAGTCGGCCTGGGGCTGCTCGGAGTGGAAGAATGGATGTCGTTTCAAAGTTCCATTCAAATGCTTCGACAAAAAGCTAACCGACAAGCAAATTCAAACCTTGGTCAGCAAAAAGAAATCTCCACTCATCAAAGGCTTTACTTATGAAGGCTTAAAACTGGATGGTAAACTGATTCTGACAGACACATCTTCTATTCAACTGCAACCACAGGTCAAAGATGATTCTGTCTGCCCCAAATGCGAGGTCGGCAAAATACTCAAAGGGAAAACCGCCTGGGGGTGCTCCAACTTCAAAAATGGCTGCGACTTTCGGGTACCTTTTGAAGTAAATGCTTAAGCGCCGCTTTCCAGCTCCTGAGCAGCTCTTACTCCAATCGCAACAGCATTCAGCAGGCAAATGCTGAAAGAAAATAACACCGCCTTTCTTTCCATCGCAAAGGCAATTTGGTTTTGTTATATCCAAAATCTCATCTATTTTTGTCCTGTTGAAACAAATTCAAATGGATACGACTGAAATCTTAATTACTATTCGGAAAATTGTCCGATCTATCAACCTGGAATCTAAGAAGGTTCAAAAGGAACATGGCGTGAGCATCCCTCAAATTTTGTGTTTAAGTTACTTGCATGCATCAAAAAACTTTCAGTCAACACAAGGTGAAATCCGACGCTTCCTAAACTTGAATTCAAGTACCACTAGTGGAATCATTGACCGGCTTGAAAACAAAGGCTGTTTGGCCCGTTTGCCCAAACAAGGAGACAAGCGTGTTGTTAATATCGCCTTAACCTCTAAAGGCTCGGAATTGCTCAACAGCATCCCACCGCTTCTACACGACCGACTTACTGAAAAGCTGGATGCCCTTCCCAATATGAAGTTGCAACAGATACAAGAAAGTCTTCAAACACTTGTGAATCTGCTAAATATTGGACAAATAGAGGCTTCTCCTATGCTGACGAGCGATGAACCAATCGACGAGCATAAGCTATAAGCAGCTAACTAGAAACGACATACACAACATCAACCCCAAGTGCCCGGAAATCTTCGGCCTTTTCTGTTACAGTTAATTGTCATTTTAATCAACAAATACAATCAGCTTATTTTCAGTGTTTTCACCCACGGATTACCTTTATCTGCGAGCGATTAATTCCGTCTACATTTGGCTGTTGACGGCTAAAAACGTACATTTGTTCCTATAGAAACTAATAAATGTACTATGGATATTTTTAATGGAGCTCAACAAGAGATTGCAAACAAAATCAACAAAACATCAACCGTTTCTAATTGGAGGGATTGGAAATGGCAGTTAAAAAATTCAATCAGCACTGTTGAACAATTTGAAAGACTAACAGGAATACGATTCAGCGCAAAAGAGAAAGAAGAACTCAACAAGACGATGGAAAAGTTTCCGCTTTCCATTACGCCATATTACGCCTCCCTCATTTCAAAAGAAAATTACCAAAACGATCCGGTCTTCAAACAATCATTTGCCAACATCAACGAACTAAATGTACTTGATACCGAATTAGCTGATCCGCTATCCGAAGACAGGGACAGCCCGGAAGAGGGCATCACTCACCGCTACCCCGACCGGGTCTTATTTCACGTAAGTAATACCTGCGCCATGTATTGCCGGCATTGTACCCGCAAACGAAAAGTAGGAGATATTGATTTTATTCCTTCCAAGGAGCAACTTCAAAAAGGCATTGAATACATTAAAAAGACGCCTCAAATCCGAGACGTTCTATTGAGCGGTGGAGATCCGCTGATGCTTCCGGACAGCAAAATAGACTGGCTGCTCAATGAGCTAACCAGCATCCCACACGTAGAGGTTGTTCGCATAGGAACGAGAATGCCTGTTGTTCTTCCCTACCGAATAACCGATGAATTGGTGGCTGTTCTGAAAAAATATCAGCCCTTGTGGATCAATACGCACTTCAATCATCCACGCGAAATGACCTCTTCTGCCAAAGAATCTTTGCGCAAACTGGCCGATGGCGGTTTTCCATTGGGCAACCAAAGTGTTTTGCTGGCCAATGTAAATGACTGTCCGAGAATCATGAAAAACCTGGTGCATAAGCTGGTTCAAAACCGGGTACGCCCCTATTACCTTTACCAGTGCGACCTTTCAGAAGGGCTGTCGCATTTCCGCACACCCATCGGGAAAGGCATTGAAATTATGGAGAGCCTCATTGGGCACACCAGCGGATTTGCCCGGCCAACCTATGTTATTGATGCGCCTGGTGGTGGCGGCAAAATTCCGGTTATGCCCAACTACATCATTTCATGGTCCACCCACAAGGTCGTCCTGCGCAATTACGAAGGCGTTATTACCACCTACAAGGAGCCGGATCATTATGAAAATATTTTTTGCGACCGCGATTGCGAAAACTGCAACCTGGATCTGCAATTACAGGAAAGTGATGAAGTGGAATCTCTCGGAATTGAACGATTGCTGGCAGACTCCAACGATTCAATTTCCTTAATCCCTGAAAACAATGAACGCTATAACAGAAGAGAAGACTAAGATGGATATTATTGAAAAAATAGGTCATTCGGTTGTACACCACGGAACTTTCAACAACCGGATTTTTCTGCTGAAATATCACCCGAATGATCGCACAACCATAACCAAACGACTCAACGAACTGGCACAAGCCAAAGGATACACGAAGATTATCGCCAAAGTTCCCGCGGCTGCACAGCCCGTTTTCCTGCAGGACGGATTTACCCAGGAAGCATTCATTCCTGCCTTTTACCAAGGCAAAGAGGATGTTTTCTTCATGTCGAAGTTTTTAAGTGAGGATCGCCAGACCAGCCCCAACAAAGCACTCTCAACGCTGGTCGATTTGCTTTCTGAGGCGCCCAGCCAAAATGGGGATTCGCCAGCAGATCGCTTTAAACTCGATCAGCTTAGCCCGGATGAGGCGCCGGAGATGGCTAAAATTTTTGAGCAGGTGTTTGCCACCTACCCATTCCCGGTCACCAATCCCGATTACATTCGTCAAACCATGCAAGACGGATCGGTACTTTACTTTGGTGTATGGGATCAGAACAAACTAGTGGGTATTTCTTCAGCTGAGGTAGACCCGGCAAACAGGAATGCGGAGATGACGGATTTCGCTGTCCTGCCCGATTACCGAGGCCATAAGCTGGCTTACTTCCTGCTCAGCATGATGGAAGAAAACCTGAAGAAAAGAGAATACAAAACATTATACACGATTGCCCGATTAAACTCGCCCGGAATGAACAAGACCTTCATCAATCATGGGTATCATTTTTCAGGCGTCCTGAAAAACAACACCAATATTTCAGGGCAAATCGAAAGCATGAATGTGTACTATAAAACCATTGAACCATGATTAATCAAAGACATTTGGGAAAACTATGTCCTTACTCCAAAGACTGCCCAGTTTATCAGGAAGAATTAAAAATAGAGCGTGTCTCTTCTTTTTTGATTAAAAATGTTTTCTGCAACAGAGGCTACAAAGGATGGAAAAATTGCGAACGCTTTAAACTGGCCGATGAAGGACTGGCAATTCCGACAACAGCAACCCCCTATAAAGTAAAATAACTATGCGTGAACAGATTGACTTGAACAAAATTGAAGATCAAACGGAAAGAGCAATAATTAAACTTCTAAGTGAAAATGAGAAATTCATGATGGGTGATATCTTGATGAGATTAAAGTTAAGTTACCAGAAAGGCCATGAATATCTCAATTCACTTTTAGATAAAAACTGGGTAAGCAACACAGAAAAAGCGCCCTACTACACCCTAAATATTGACCTTAAATAATGCATTGGATTGACTTGACCATTTTTGTGGTCTACCTCATGTTTATGTTAGGCGTAGGTTTTTTCTTCCTGCGCCGAAACAAAAATACCGATGACTATTTTGTAGGTGGGCGCCAGATGAGCAGCCTGCATATTGGTTTATCGGTTGTGGCAACTGATGTTGGCGGAGGATTTTCAATCGGGCTGGGAGGCCTGGGCTTTGTCATGGGGCTGTCGGGCAGCTGGCTGCTGTTCTCCGGGCTCATTGGTGCCTGGCTCACGGCCGTCGTGCTGGTCCCCAAAGTTCATCGCCTCTCCAAACGTCAAAACCTCTTAACATTCCCGCAGTTCCTTCAGAACAGCTACAGCAAAAAAGTGGCACTTATTGCAGGAATCATATCGGCCATTGGCTACCTCGGTTTCACCAGCTCCCAGATTCTGGCCGGCGCCAAACTGGCAGCAGCTACCTTTCCGGCACTCACCTTCAATACTGCCTTGATGGTCATGGGAGCCATTGCCGTCATTTACACGGTTATTGGCGGAATGAAAGCCGTGATTTACACCGATACCATTCAGTGGATCATCTTGATGGGAGGACTAATTTTTGTAGCTCTTCCCCTTTGCTACTATGCTGTTGGCGGGTTCGAGGCCATTCAACAAACACTGCCTGCCTCGTTTCTCAGCTTCCGCAACATCAGCTGGCAGCAATTTCTGAATTGGATGGCAACAGTCATTCCCATTTGGTTCATCGGGATGACCCTTTACCAGCGAATTTATGCCTCACGAACACCTAAGTCGGCCCAACGTGCCTGGTTCATTGCTGGCTTGTTTGAGTACCCATTGATGGCTTTTACCGGCGTACTCTTAGGCATGCTTGCCAAAGTGGCTTTTGAAAACGGCATGCTTGCTGTTGCCGGCTTTCCGGCTGGCAGTGCAATCGACTCGGAAATGGGGCTTCCCATACTACTCAAAACCGTTCTTCCCATCGGGCTTACAGGCATTGTGCTATCGGCCTACTTTTCGGCCATCATGTCCACCGCCGACAGCTGCCTGATGGCTGCTTCCGGCAACGTATTGACTGATATTTTCCGGGGACACAATCACCCTTCCAGCCTTCGGATTTCGCAATTCCTTACCTTACTGATGGGAGCCGCTGCGCTATTGATTGCACTCAAAATGCCCAATGTGCTCGAGCTCATGCTTCACTCCTATTCTTTTATGGTTTCCGGACTGTTTATTCCGGTTGTTGCGGCACTGATCAAACCCAACAACAATCCAACGGCGGCTTTTTGGTCCATGATTGCAGGTGGCGGAACCTCACTCAGCCTGATCATTCTCAACCCAGATCTTCCATTGGGGCTGGATCCGATTATCTTTGGAATTTCCAGTTCGCTGGTTGTTTTTTTGCTACTTGCGGCCTTAACTCAGCGCAAATGACCGGCCGTTAAAAACTGTTTTAGATCATCAAATTTATCCCTACTTTTGCGGTCAATTCACCAGGGATATCATGAAAAATAACATACTGAAGCACTACATGGCGGCCTTGCTGGCCATGTTTTTCTGGAGCTTTTCGTTTGTTTGGTTTAAAATCGCTTATCAGGCTTATGAGCCGATGACAGTAATACTCATCAGGCTCAGCCTGGCAGCAGCCATTATGTTTATTTTCTCCCGGCTTACAGGAAAGCTTCAAGCCCTTCAGAAAGGCGACTTGGCCTGGATGATTTTGCTTTCCTTCTTTGAACCTTTCCTCTATTTCATGGGCGAAAGTTTTGGGTTGAAGTATGTCTCGCCAACAGTTGCTGCCGTTATTGTTGCTACCATTCCCTTGTTTACCCCGTTTGCAGCATGGTATTTTTTTAAAGAGAAACTAAACAGCGCCAACCTAGCTGGCCTGGTGCTTTCCTTTGCCGGAGTCAGCCTGGTGGTTTTCGACCGATCGGCCGGTTTGATGGCTTCTCCCCTTGGTGTTGGACTCGAATTTATCGCGGTTCTTTCCACCATTGGCTATACGGTTGTGCTCAAAAGAATGGTAGGCCGTTACAATGGCTACACCATTATCAGCTATCAAAACCTAATTGGTACATTCATGTTTTTGCCCTTTTGGGGAATTTTTGAGGCACGCGAGGCATTGGCCATCCCTTTTGCACCGGAAGCCTTCATGGCTATTATAAAACTGGCCGTTTTTGCCTCTATCCTTGGCTTTATCTTTTTCACTTACAGCATCCGACACATTGGCATCAACAAATCCAATATGTTCATCAACCTGATTCCAGTGTTCGTAGCCGTCTTCTCCTTTCTCATTTTAGGAGATGAAATCAATGGTCAAAAACTGCTGGGCATTACCGTAGTAGTTGCTGGTTTATTTTTGGCCCAGTTTAAACGTAGAAAACGCAATCATGAAATCTATCCGGTATTACAAAAGAGACGAGCTTAAACAAATGACTGCCAACCGCAAGCAGGAATTCAGTCTTTTGTTTCAGAAATTGAAAAAGAAAAAGCCCAAAAACCTGGATGCGGTTGTTCATGCCTTGCACGACGAGGCTTTTGATCAGTTTGACTGCCTCGACTGCGCCAATTGCTGCTCAGGAATCAGCCCGATTGTAACGGACAGGGATGTGGAACGGTTGGCCAAAAACCAAAAAATGAAACCTGCTGACTTTATCAGCCAACACTTGTATATGGATGAGGATCAAGATTATGTTTTTCAGCAGACACCCTGTCCTTTTTTACTAACTGACAACTACTGCTGTGTGTATGAAAACCGTCCACGCGCCTGCCGCGAATATCCGCACACCGATCGCAAGCGTTTTTACCAGATTCTAAAATTGACCCATAAAAATTGTGAAGTTTGCCCGATAGTGTTTGCCATTACCGAGGAACTCTGTCAAATGGAATGGTAGCTTTACCTCGGGTTAACTTGTGGGCAGGGCAACACAAGCTCAATCCGGAATTGCCTATTTCCCCTTGATGAATGTTGCAGGCTCACACAATTTATATTGTAAAAATACTATCTTTGAGCCTTTGAAATGCGCTTGTCTTCAAAGGTGGAGCCATGCTAACAGAAGCTAAGAGAGCAAACGAAAAACGATGATAACGGACCTGCTTCAAAATGCAACTTTACTTATAACGTTGACTGTTTCATACAGTTTTCTCTTTCGTACTAAAAAAGCAAACAGCCATGGCTTAAAACTAGTTGCAGGCCTATTATTTGGCTCCATTACCATCATCGGAATGAACATGCCCGTCAATTTTCAACCGGGGATCTTTTTCGATGGACGATCGATTATCCTGTCGCTTGTAGGCCTTTTTGGCGGAACCCTTGTTACTGCTATCACGGCGATTCTCGCCATTGTTTACAGGATCATTCTTGGTGGCATTGGCGTGTTAGCCGGCACCGCCACCATTATTGTGTCGGCTTTAATTGGTCTGGCATTTCGACGCTATCTGAGCAGCAAACCCGAAAACATAAGCCCGCTGAACCTGCTCGCCATGGGATTTCTGACCCATTTGGCGATGCTCCTCTGTCAATTCATTTTACCATGGGAAACGGCTATTCGTGTAGTTGGGCAAATATGGTGGCCCATTCTGCTTATTTTTCCAGGCTCGACCCTGCTTATTGGCCTGCTACTCAGAAATGAGCACAAGCGCATTGCGGCAGAAAATCACATCCGCGAAAGCGAAGCACGCTACCGAACTACCTTGAGCAGTATTGGCGATGCGGTGATTACCACCGATAATCAAGGACTAATTACCTTTATCAACCCGGAGGCCACACAACTAACCGGCTGGAGTGAAAAGGAAGCCATTGGGCAAGCTGCCCAATTGGTATTTCGAATCATCCATGAAGATACCGGGCTTGAAACCGAGTGCCCTGTGGAGAAAGTGATCAACCAAGGCAAAGTGGTTGAAACAGCTAACCATTCCATACTGATGACCAAATCAGGACGAACACTACCCGTTGCAGATAACAGTGCTCCCATCCGGGATGAAAAAGGAAGCATTACTGGTGTTGTATTGGTTTTCAGAGACCAAACAGAGGCCAATGAGCTTCAGCAACAACTTCAGAAAAGAGAACACTTATTCCATACCCTTACCGATCAGTCGCCTGTTGGAATCTTCCGAACACGTCCTGACGGGGATGTCAATTACATCAACCCTAAATGTTGCGAACTAAGTGGACTGGACTGCAAAAAAGCACTTGGCCGAGGCTGGCTTGAAGCCATCCATCCCGAAGATCGTTCGCTCCTTATTCGACGATGGGAGAACATCTCGGTAAAGCAAATGCACAGCAAGCTTGAATACCGTTTTTTACTGCCTGATGGACGCGTGACCTGGGTGCTGGATGAAACCGGACCAGAACTATCGCCCGAAGGCAAGCTACTGGGCTATATTGGCACTGTTATCGACATTACCGAGCGAAAAGAGGCGGAGAAAGCCCTGCTGCAATCCCGTGCAAACTTCCAGCAAACCATGGATGAATCTCCCTTTGGAATGCGCATTGTTTCAAACTCGGGCGAAACTCGCTATGTCAATCAGGCCTTGCTGTCAATCTATGGATTTAAAAATATACGGGAGTATTTTGATACGCCACTAAGCAAACGATATTCCACGCAAAGCATCATTGAGCACGAGGAGCGCAAACAAAAACGCAAGAGAAACCTCTTCGTCGAGTCAGAGTACGACATTGAGATCCTTCATAAAGATGGTGAACTGCGGAACTTGCGTGTTTATCGAAAATTGATCACTTGGGATGGTCAGCCCGAATTTTTAACCATCTACCAGGACTTTACCGAACAAAAGAAAGCCCAAGACGCCTTAATTCAAAGCGAGCAATCACTAAAAGAGGCGCAGGAAATTGCCCGCATGGGACACTGGAAATATGATTTGGTAAAGAATGAAACTTATTGGTCGGAAAACTGCTATCGCCTGTTTGGACTGACTCCATTTGAGGTACTTCCAACCTATGATTTCTTCCGAAACTATATTCTGAAGGAAGATCTCCCGGAACTTGAAGCGGGCGAAAAACGCATCATGGAAAGCAAGCAAACGGTTGACATTCGCTTCCGGATTCAACTAGCCAGTGGCGAAATCAAGTGGCTTATGAATCGTGTCATCCCAGAGTTCAAGGATAATAAACTTGTAAAGCTGCAAGGCATTATCATTGACATTACCGAAACCAAAAGAAACCTTGATGCCTTAAAGGAAAGTGAGAAAGGCTATAAAAACCTATTTAAAAACGATGCGGCCATTAAGCTACTGATTGATATCGAAAACGGCAACATTGCCGATGCAAATCGCGCGGCCCGCGAATTTTACGGCTACTCACGCAAGCAACTGAAGCAAATGAGTGTTCTGGACATTTTCCAGTTTGGAGAAGGTGAATTTGAGCAAGAAATGGCGCTTAGCCGGGCGTCGAAAAACAGGCAACGTGAATACCAAAACAAACTGGCTGATGGCACCATCAGAGAAGTGGAAGTTTTCATCAGTAAAATCAGGTTCAAAGGACGAATCTTCTTTCACGCCATCGTTCACGACATTACCGGAAAAAAGGAAGCCGAAAACCAGCTTCTACTGTTGAGTAAATCAACCGAGCAAAGTCCGGCAGGTATTGTAATTACCGACCATCAGGGCATTATCGAATACATCAACCCCAAGTTCACTGAGATTACGGGCTATCAAAGCAAGGAAGTTATCGGCAAAACACCAGCAATTCTCAAATCAGGCTATCATTCCAAGGAGTTTTATGCCCAACTTTGGCAAACAATCCTTGATGGAAAAGAATGGCGCGGCGAAATTAAAAACCGGAAAAAGAACGGCCAGCTTTACTGGGAAAGTGCGACCATCTCGTCCATTCTGGACGCGAAAGGCGAGATTTCTCATTTTGTTGAAGCCAAAGAGGACATTACGGAAAAGAAAAAAATCCTGGCTGATCTACAGCTTGCCAAAGAAAAAGCAGAAGAAAGCGACCGACTAAAAACCGCCTTTTTAGCCAACATGAGCCACGAGATTCGAACTCCCCTGAATGCGATTCTTGGGTTTAGCAATATGTTAGTTGAAGAACAGGACTTAGACCAGGAAGCCAAAAAAGAGTTTTCTTCCATCCTCAAGCAAAGTGGGGCCAACCTGCTTCAAATCATCAATGATATCCTTGACCTTTCCAAACTGGAAACCGGGCAACTGGCTATTTACAAGGATCAATTTGACCTTATTCCACTACTCAAAGAACTTCACAGCATATTTAAACAACGACTGGCTGAGCAGGACAAATCCCACATTCAAATAAGCTTTATCGCTCCGGAAGGCTCGGTAAAACTATACACCGACAAGGTTCGGTTTAACCAGGTTTTCATGAACCTGCTAAGCAATGCCGTTAAGTTCACCTTCGAAGGAAAAATTCAGTTTGGAATTATGGAGCAAACCAACGAGACAATCAGTTTCTTTGTTACCGATACTGGAATTGGAATCAACAAGGAAACACAAACCAGCATTTTTGACCGCTTCCGGCAAGCCGATGACTCGTATACCCGAAACTATGGCGGAACCGGCTTAGGTCTGCCCATTTCCAAAAAAATCATCGACCTGATGGGAGGCTCCATCTGCTTGAAATCCGAAGTTGGTAAAGGCACAACTTTCACCTTTCATATTCCGCTCAATACAAAAGGAAAAGAAGATACAGTCTCTTTATCAACATCTGAAATGCCCTGCTTGTAAACCGGTACTTCGACACTATTTTTTAGCTATATTTAGCATCACAAAAAACCAACCCAAGTTCAGAACTGCACTTGGCCTTAACCGATTGAAACAAGCAACAACCGATGCAAGCAAACCACACTCAACCGATTTTAATAAAAAAAGCCTCCGGCGAGCACGAACCCTTCGCGCTTGATAAACTTATCCGCTCTCTGCGCAATGCAGGAGCTGAAGAAGCCATTATTCAGGAAATAGGCCAAGACATACAAAACTGGATTTATGATGGCATCAGCACCCATAGAATTTATGCGCTGGCTTTCTCCATGCTCCGCAAAAAGGAAAAACAAGCGGCATCGCGTTACAGGCTAAAAAAAGGCATTATGGAACTTGGGCCAACCGGTTATCCCTTTGAGCATTTCATCGGGCAGGTTATGGGAACACTAGGATTTACCGTGGAAGTTGGACAGGTTTTACCCGGACAATGCGTGACGCATGAGGTTGACGTAGTCGCCACACGTGGTAACGAACAACACTTTGTCGAATGCAAGTACGGGCAAAGTCCCGACCGGATTCAAAATGTAAAAGTTCCGCTTTACATCCGTTCCCGCGTGAATGACCTGATCTCAAAACGAAAGGAATCAGCAGAATACCGCGACTTTTCATTTCACGGCTGGGTGGTCACCAACACCCGCTTTACTTCCGACGCCATTAATTATGGCCAATGCAGCGGGCTCCATTTACTAAGCTGGGATTACCCGTTGGGAAACAGTTTGAAGGATCTGATTGACCGCGAAAGGATTTATCCCTTAACAGTCTTGAACAGCCTGACCAAAAGTCATAAACAACAATTGCTGAATCAAAATATCGTCACCTGCCAACAGCTGCAGGACAATCCCGGTCTCTTGGACCCGCTGGCCTTAAGTGAAAAGAAATTCCAAACTGTGATGCATGAAATCAGGCAAATGCTGAAACCTACAAAAAGCTGAAGTTTTGGCCATAAGCAAGCATTTGCCCGGCAAAATCTTCGGCATAAGCCACTTCAACATCTACGACTTCTCCACCGTCGGCTGTTTTCAGTTTCAGCTCCGGATTTAAAAAGCCCGCGTAAGGCGCAATGTTTAGCCGGCTGAAACGCTCCAGCACTTCGTTGTGCAAATCCGGGTCAACCTTTACCCCGTAGTTTTCAACAAGTTCAGCAGCGGCCTTCAAGTCACCTTCCGACTTAATACGCTGCACTTCAGCCAACAATTCACCAAACAGCTTGCGCAGTTTTTGGTAGTCATTAATTTGGACATAGGTTTTGCCATCTCGCTTCACCCATTCCACCACTGCTTCGGCCTGGCCGTGCTCAAACGCCCACCGGGCAATCAACTGACGGTTTCGCATGTGCGATTCCTCCAAATCTTTCCCCGGTTCAATGCGGGTAAGCTGGGTAATCAACCCGTTGCGCAAGTACGAATCATACTCGGCCATGCCCGACTCCATGGAAGGCACCAAACCCAGTTCCAGCAACTTTTCGTCCATCACATAGTAGAGGGCAAACAAATCGGCCCGGGTTTCTTCAATGGTCGAATAATAGTTCTTCAAATCTTCGGGCTTCACCCCAGGCATCATTTTTCCCGAACCATGGCCCAGGCATTCATGCAAATCAGTATGCAAGTTACCCGCCAGATAGCCATACTTTTGTGCCCGTTCAATCTCTTCCTTGGAGCCGGCAAACTCTTCCAGCATGCCATTGCCCAGCGAATCCAGGAAGTACGATTTGGTAATATTCTCAATGGTTACCGACTTGGAGCCATATTCTTCCCGAATCCACTCAGAATTGGGGAGATTAACCCCAATCGGCGTATGCGGATAGCAATCACCGCCAAGCATGGCCACATGAATCACTTTAGCGCTAACGCCTTTCACTTCTTTCTTTTTAAACGCCCCGGCCACCGGCGAATGCTGCTCAAACCACTGCGCATTTTCTGATAAAATGGTCGCTCGCTTGGTGCCTTCCTCGTCTTTGTAATTGACAATCGCCTCCCAGCTTCCTTTTATTCCCAGCGGATCACCGTACACTTCAATAAAGCCATTCACAAAATCCACCTGTCCTTCCAGCTCTTTTACCCATGAAATGCTATAATCATCAAAGGTTTTTAAATCACCGGTCTGGTAATAAGCCACCAGTTCGTTAATTGTTTTTTGCTGAAGTTCATTTTCCGCAAAAGGCAAGGCCTTTTTCAACCAATAAATAATTTGCTGAATCGCTTCTCCGTAACAACCATCAGCCTTCCATACTTTTTCCTGCAGGTCGCCATTTTCCTTCACCAGCTGGGTGTTTAAGCCAAACGAAGGCGCATTTTCACCAGCAACCTGATTTTTGGCTTTGTAAAAGGCTTCGGCTTCGGCCTGCGAAACGCCTTGGTAATAGTTCATCGCTGACGCGTGTAGCAGGTCAGCTGAAGCATCCAGGCTCACTCTTTTGGCTTCCCGATCCGGGTTGGTGATTACCTCTACCAGCTCTTCCAAATCGGCCAAATAAGCAAATCCGCCTAAGTCAGCCTGCTCAAGCAGCGTCCGGAAATCCTGAGCCGAAAAGCCAGGCTGAATCTTATCCATGGAATAATGATGATGAATACCATTGGAAAACCACACCCGTTTCAGGTAAACCTCAAATTTCTGAAACAGCTCGCTTTCCCGGTTTCCGGAAAAAGTCCGATAAACGGCTTCCAACAACCGGCGTATGCGGAGGTTGTAACGGTTATTCTGATCCCATAAGATATCGCGCCCACAGAGGGCAGCTTGCCCCAGGTAGTAGATGTATTGTTTTTGATGAAGACTCAGCTTGTCAAAACCGGTCAATTCGTAGCGTAATATTTTAATGTCCGCAAATTTCTCTGCAAAAACTTTCATAATTTTCCTTCCTTTTTCAATTCTTCATAACGTTGCTCTAACAGCTCCGAGCGTTTCAAAGTTCGTCTGATCCAGCTTAATTTAATCGCTGCCTTTTCTTCTTCGGACAATTTCCAGTCGATTGCCGGATTGCCACGCATCAGAAAAGTCAGGTGGTGTAAGATGATCGCCGCAGAAACCGATATGTTAAAGCTTTCGGTAAACCCATGCATGGGAATCTTCAAAAACTCATCGGCTTCATTCTGCACCACTTCCGAGATCCCTGTCAGCTCGGTTCCAAAAATCAAGGCACATTTTCCCTTCTCCAAATCAAACTCTTCCAGGTTCGTATCTCCTTCGTGTGGCGTGGTAGCCACAATGCGGTAGCCCTGCTCACGCAAATGGCGAATAGCATTCAAGCTGTTGTGTTCCTCCCCCGTGTATTTGTGCACCGAAAGCCATTTGGAAGCGCCCATCGCCACCTCACGGTCCACCGTAAATTCATTCCGGTTTTCGATTACATGAACATCCTGCACACCAAAACAATCGACAGACCGCAACACAGCACTGGCATTTTGCGGTTGAAAAATATCCTCCAAAACAACGGTCAGATAACGGGTACGGTCTTCCAACACACGTTCAAACAATTCTTTTCGTTCCGGGGTAAGGCACTCCGAGAGGTATGCTATTCGTTGATAATCCATAGGTCAAAATCTTGAAATTTGGTAAAGCCCACAGGCCTTTGGGCGCTAAAAATAGCTATTTTTTGCCGGATGCTTAAGTTTACAGTTGTTGATTTGAAAACGGCAACTCCTTCTTGCGCCCCCAAACAAACGAAGTCCGGTACCAACGCCGAAACGCAAGTTCCATCTTAACAGCGAATTCGACAACAAAAAGCCAGTTAGAAGGAAACCGCTAAATAAACAGAAACCAGAGGAATGCGTGAATGGAGTTCAGACAGGCATTACCGGACAACCAGGCAAGCGTTAATTTAATTCCGAAAAAAACTGGCAAGTGCCGTTCACTCCCTTTTTGTATAAATGGAAAAGCTACTATCTTTGCCTAAACCCTATTCCTCAAAAATGACAGTAGATTTATTTATCCCTTGCTTTATTGACCAGCTTTACCCGGACACAGCGTTTAACGTAATTAAGTTGCTGAAAAAAGCCGGAGTTGATGTCAACTATAACCCGGAGCAAACATGCTGTGGCCAGCCTGCATACAACAGTGGTTATTGGGATGAAACACGAAAATTAGCCCATAAGTTTGTAACCGACTTTCCGGGCGATCGGCTTATTGTCAGTCCTTCTGCCTCCTGCACAGGCTTTATCAAGAATTATTATTCCAATCTGTTCAAAAAAGAAGATGAGGATTACGAACAGCACCTGTCTTTGCAAAAGCGCTTGTTTGAGCTAACCGACTTTCTGGTAAATAAGCTCAACTTTACCGACTTTGGAGCCAGTTTTCCCCACAAAGTGTGTTACCACGATGCCTGCACTGCCCTGCGCGAGTATGGCGTTAAACAGGAGCCGCGCTTACTGCTTTCCAAAGTGAAAGGACTGGAACTGGTTGAGATGGAAGAAACAGAAACCTGCTGCGGCTTTGGTGGAACTTTTGTCACCAAATTCAAAGCCATTTCATCGGCCATGACCGAGCAAAAAGTACAGCACGCTTTAAATACAGGTGCTGAATACATTATTTCTACCGAATCATCCTGCTTGCTGAACATTGAAGCTTACATCAAGAAAAACAAACTTCCAATCACCCCCATCCATATTGCAGACATCCTGGCCAGTGGCTGGACAGAATAGTCATTCTCACACCTTATTTCCGCTTGCTCCACGATGAACGAACATCGTGGTGGTAACTCGTTGTGTCTATCAGTCAACCCGTTAAATTAGGAAACTTTAACAACTCTTCCTCAATCCTGATCAACACCTTCGTACATCTTGACATTCAGACACATAAACTCTAAAGAACATAAATCCTGACTCTTTTTCAGAAAAACATTTACCACTTTTTGCCGTAGTCTAAAATGGAGTGGTATGTAAAAAAAGCCACGATTTGAGCCCTTAATTCTCTCATTACTAGTTACGAATTTGATCTCAGCATGGACGCAATTCGATGACTATCAGTACATCAAAACGGAAATATTTTGCAATTTTATGAAATCCAATCAACCAATGAAAAAGCAAGAATTCAAAAAAGATAAGAACCTGATCATTCATGAACGCCACCGTAGCCTCAAGAACATGCAGACAGACACCAGTCGTCAGTACAAGCCATTTCCCGGAGAAAAAGGCTTACAGTGTGATGGAGATAAGTTTGACTACGTGGTCGAGTGGGAAATTCACGAAGAAGTGTTTGAAAAGGAATAAGCAGCTCTCTTTTGTTATTGGGCTTTAGATCTAAAAAAACCGTAACTTCAGGTTTCCCGCCTCATGCCATCGGTTATTCTTTAATTTTCGAAAACAAGCATTCGAATCTATAGCTGTCTGGGTTCCGGCTCATTGAAAATCGTTAATTCAATGGGTTCAAGCACTGACTTTGTTGACACAGTAAGGCAAGGAGCATGAATGTATTGATGTTTGGCTGGGAATTTCCTCCAAATATTTCGGGTGGTTTAGGAACTGCCTGCTATGGAATAACCAAAAGCTTGACAGCTCTTGACACAAAAATAACTTTTGTCATTCCCAAAGTTTATGGCAACGAGGCTAAGGACAATGTCACACTAATTGGAGCCAATCAAATCGACTTAATCAAAAGTAAAATTCACACCGAGCGACTAAAAGTACCGGTAACTTGTCTGGGTATCGAGTCACAAATGCTTCCCTATGTTGACCCCAGACTGTACGCCACACAACAGTTAAGACTGCACGAAAAGCAAACCCCAGGTTCCTCCTTTCCCCCTTCATCGGCCATTCGGTTTTCCGGCGCTTATGGCACCGGACTAATGGAAGAGATTCATAACTTCTCCGTGATCAGTGAATACATTGCCCGCCACACGGATTTTAACCTGATTCATGCACACGACTGGCTGACCTTTCCGGCAGGTATTGCAGCCCAAAAGGTATCGGGAAAGCCCTTGGTAGTGCACGTTCATGCCACCGAGTTTGACCGTAGCGGGAACAAGGTCAATCCCCAGGTATTTCAAATTGAGCAGCAAGGCATGAGCCAGGCTGATTGTGTGATTTGTGTGAGCAACCGCACCCGGCAAACGGTGATCGACAAGTATCAAATCCCTCCTGAAAAGACACAAACCGTACATAACGGGGTTGAACTTCAGCAGTCCGCTGAACCGCCTTTATCCGGCCTTAAAGACAAGAATAAACTGGTCACCTTCCTGGGGCGAATTACTTTACAAAAAGGCCCTGAGTATTTCATTCGCGTGGCCGAACTGGTATTAAGCAAAATGAAAGATGTTCAATTTGTGATGGCTGGCAGTGGCGATCTTCAGCAGGAAATGATTCGAAAAGTAGCGCGTTCCCATATGGCGGATCAATTCTTTTTTACCGGATTTTTACGTGGCGAAGAGGTGTGCCGAATCCTAAGATTATCCGATATCTTCATCATGCCTTCCGTTTCTGAACCCTTTGGCATCTGTCCGTTGGAAGCCATGCAAAACGGTGTACCGACCATTATTTCCAAACAATCCGGTGTTTCCGAAATAGTTCAACATGCCATTAAAGTTGACTTTTGGGATGTGCATGCCATGGCTGACGCCATTCATGGGCTGTTAAGTTACCCGGCTTTGCCCAAAATGATGATTCAGGCAGGCAAACAAGAGGTGGGAAAAATTCGATGGGAACAGGCAGCCACCAAAATCCGGGCCATCTACGAAGAGCTGGTTCGGGCTAAGGTAAGCAGCCTGTCAAAAGCCATCTGATGCTTAAACTAGTTCAAGCCTATTTCTTTCAAAATGCGCAGGGTCAGTTCGAATCCAGGAATGGCCATCGCTCCATGGTCAAAACCATCCAATTCATACAGAAAAGTACTTTCGTGGCCGGCCACTTTCATCATCCGGTACATGTAAGCGTTTTCCTCGTAGCGCCCCAGAATTTCCATTTCGCGGTCACCCGAAATCAGGAATAAGGGTGAAGCGTCTTTACGAACATGGTACAGTGGTGCATAGGCATCAATGGTAGGCTGTGTGCCTGCAATGCCTTGTTCAGAGCGAATGGTAAAATGCGTAATGGTATGTCCGCTAAACGGCACCAAAGCTGCAATCTGATTGGCATCCTGGCCATACTTTTCCAGGTAGCTTTTGTCCAAACCAATCATACTGGCCAAATAGCCGCCCGCCGAATGGCCCGACACCACGATGGCATCTTTCGAGCCACCATATTCTTCGATGTGGTTAAACACCCAAGCCACTGCCGCGGCAGCATCGTCAATATAAGCAGGGTTCTTCACTTTGGGTCCAAGGCGGTAGTTCACGGCCACAACAGCCAGTCCCCGGTTTTTCCATTCCTTTGGAATAAATTTTTCACCACCGGTTAAGCCTCCGCCATGAAACCAGACAATGGTTGTAAACCCCTCCACATGTTCCGGATAGTATACATCCAGCTTGCAGCGCTCTTCCATGTAAGGAGTCAGCTCACCGGTTTCACGGTACTGAATGGATTCAACGGTTTTGTAAGTTGCTGTTTTCTGTGCAGCTGCTGATAGATTGAAGACAATAAACAAGCAGCAAGAGATTGTAAAAATTCTTAATAGCCTCATGGTAATTCATTTAATTGTTCAGGGCTACAAAGATAAGCTTTTCCACTCAGAAAGCCTCTGTCTACCCCTAAAACACTTGCATTTGATGAAGCTTGTGGTAACGTCCCTTTTGTTCCAGTAACTGCTCATGAGTTCCCATCTCAATAATTTCGCCTTTGTGAAGCACACAAATGACATCGGCATTTTTAATGGTTGACAAGCGGTGAGCAATCACCAGCGAGGTCCTGTTTTTCATCAGGTTAAGCAAGGCTTCCTGCACCAGGCTTTCCGACTCCGTGTCCAAAGCTGAAGTAGCCTCATCCAGAATCAAAATTGGCGGGTTCTTCAAAATAGCCCGAGCAATGGATACCCGTTGTTTCTGGCCTCCGGAAAGCTTATCGCCCCGATCACCAATGTTGGTGTGATAGCCCTTCTCTGTGGCAACAATAAACTCATGGGCATTGGCAATCTTCGCGGCGTTAATCACGTCTTCTTCCGTGGCATTTTCAACCCCAAAAGCAATGTTGTTGTAGAATGTATCATTAAACAGGATGGGTTCCTGGTTCACATTTCCCATCAGGTTGCGCAAGTCATGCAATTTAATGTCCCGAATATCCTTTCCGTCAATCAGAATGGAGCCTTCAGAAACATCCCAAAAGCGCGGCAGCAAATCAACCAGGGTTGTTTTTCCCGAGCCCGACTTGCCGACAAAAGCTACCGTCTGCCCTTTATGAATTGTCAAGTTGACTTTCTTCAGCACCTTCTCATTGACATACTTGAAACTCACATTCCGGAACTCAATCGTTTCATCAAACGAGGCTTTGTCCTGTGCACCGGCTTTGTCATTGATTGTGTTTTCCTGACTCAGAATCCGGTCAATCCGGTTCATCGAAGCCAAGCCTTTTTCCACACTGTAAAGCGCCGTTGAAAAAGCCTTGGCCGGGTTAATGATGTTGTAAAAGAAGACCAGGTAGCCAATAAATGCCTGGGCCGACAAGGCACTTTCGTTGTTCAATACCAAAGCACCACCGTACCACAAAACAATAATGATCACCGTTGTTCCCAGCAGCTCGCTCATGGGGTGAGCCAAAAACCGCCGCCACATCAGTTTATTCATAATGTGCAGGTAAGCCTCATTCTCCCGGTCGAAGCGCTCATAGGCTTTTTCCTCGGCATTGAAAGCCTTAATCACACGCAGGCCCGAGATATCTTCTTCGGTAATCGATAGGATATCCCCCATTTTATCCTGCCCTTTCATGCTGGTTTTCTTCAGGCTTTTACCCACCCGGCCAATAATATAGCCGGCCACCGGAAGCAGCACAAACACAAACAGGGTCAACGACCAGCTCATATACACCATCGCTCCCAAGGAAATGATAATGATCGCCGGATTTTTGAACAACATCTCCAGCGAGTTCATCACCGAGTTCTCCACTTCCTGCACATCACCCGTCATCCGGGCAATGATGTCGCCTTTACGCTCGTCGGAGAAAAAGCCCAGAGGCAGTTGCAAAATCTTCTGATACATCTGCGAACGAATGTCGCGCACAACCCCATTGCGCAGGTAGACCATCACAAAACTGGCCAAATAGGTAAAGCCCACCTTCAAAAACACCATGATAATGATGAAAAGGCCAATGTAAATCAACGCCTGCTCGTTACCCGAAGCGATAACCACCTGGCTGATGAAGTAATTGAACATTTCCAGTGCACCATCCAAACTAAAAGAATCCAGCACCGGTTTCTCAGTCACCAGTTCCTGCGTGCGAAACAGGATACCCAGTGCCGGAATAAGCATGGCAAAGGAGAAGGCGCCAAATAAAGCGCCTAAAAAGTTAAACAGAATATTCAGAATTACCTTCCCTTTGTAAGGCGGAACAAACCGTTTGAGCAGGCCGTAAAGGTCTTTCATAATAATGAGGTCGTTTGTATTGAACCGGAATTAACTAAAAATTCCGGTATAATTATGTGGTGTTATTGTTTTGAGTTCTGCTTTCAGTTCATCGCTGATTTCCAGGGTGTCAATAAATTCATGGATCACCTCCTGGCTCATTTTCCGGTTGGTGCGCGTCAGGTTACGTAACGCTTCATACGGATTCGGATAAGCTTCGCGACGCAAAATGGTTTGAATAGCCTCGGCCACAACCGCCCAGTTTTTCTCCAAATCAGCATCAATGGCTTCCTTGTTCAGCAACAGTTTACCCAAACCTTTCAAGGTCGAGCTCACCGCAATCAAAGTGTGGCCCAATGGCATGCCAATGGTACGCAATACCGTTGAGTCGGTCAAGTCGCGCTGCAAGCGTGAAACCGGCAACTTCACCGCCAAATGTTCCAGCAAAGCGTTGGCAATCCCGATGTTTCCTTCTGAATTCTCAAAATCAATCGGATTCACTTTATGCGGCATGGCCGAAGAACCTACTTCACCGGCTTTAATTTTTTGCTTGAAATATTCCATGGAAATGTACGTCCACAAGTCGCGGTCCAGATCCAGAATAATGGAGTTGATACGTTTCAAAGCATCAAAAATAGCAGCATGGTTATCGTAATTGGCAATTTGCGTGGTGAATTGAGCACGCTCCAGTCCGAGGTATTTTTTCAGGAAATGGTTTCCAAAAGCTTTCCAGCTAATTTCGGGATAAGCAATCTGGTGCGCATTGAAGTTACCGGTGGCACCTCCAAATTTAGCATCGCAGTTGATCGCTTTTAACTGCTCCAACTGAATTTTAATCCGCTCCGAAAATACGCGAATCTCTTTTCCCAGGTTGGTTGGCGAAGCTGGTTGACCATGTGTTTTGGCCAGCATCGACACGTCTTTCCACTCCGTGGCCAGTTCATCCAGCGTATCCACCAAATCATTGATTGCCGGGTAGTATTCGTTATCCAGCGCATCATGAATCGACTTTGGAACTGCCGTATTATTGATATCCTGAGAAGTCAGTCCAAAGTGAATGAACTCTTTGTAGGCCTGAATGCCCAGTTTGTCAAACTCTTCCTTCAGAAAATATTCAACCGCTTTTACATCGTGGTTCGTCACCTTTTCAATGTCCTTTACCCGCTGGGCATCGGCAACCGAAAAATCGGCTACAATTTGCCTTAACTGGCTAAACAGTTGGTGGTCAAAGTCAGCCAACTGAGGCAGTGGCAACTCGCACAAGGCAATAAAATACTCCACTTCAACCAGTACCCGGTATTTAATCAGGGCATACTCGGAAAAATAGTTTTGCAGGTTCTCTACTTTCGATCGGTACCTACCATCAATAGGTGTAATTGCGGTCAATAAATTCAGTTCCATGATTTTAATTTTTCGAGCCACAAAGTTAGTAAATATTTTGAGTGACTTTCTACCAAAACCCCATGGATACGCTTTCGAAACATTTTGCTAACAAACCCAAAATAGCACCGTCCAGGGCTTGTTGCCAGCCGGGAAATTATGCTGAATCGATGACTTCAGTCCGGCTAAACCAACAGCCTGGCCAGTTCCCGCCGCAGCTTGGGAGGAATTTTGGTGTCCAGTACCTCCTGAAGAAAACCGTGAAGCTCCGGATTGGTAACGGGCGAAAGCCCGCTTTGTACCAGAAGTTCCAAAAAAGCAGCCAGCAAAAAGTTCTGATGCGATTCGTTGTTTTCATTCATCCGAAGCGAAGCGATCATTTCCCCCACAATGCGGTTCGTCAAGTCCGGGCGATGCCGGATGATCCGCTCCGAATAGCTGATGCAATACTTTCGTGTCGAGATTTTCTCATCCTGCAACTGCTTGTAATAATCCGGGAAAACCGCATCAAAGCGTTTGTGTAAATCCGCCGACAGCAAGTCAGCCAACAGGTCCATGCCATAATTCCGATGATACGAGTTCGCATGCTGAAGCAAG
The DNA here is from genome assembly GCF_050589705.1 of Sunxiuqinia rutila. Classification (NCBI taxonomy): domain Bacteria; kingdom Pseudomonadati; phylum Bacteroidota; class Bacteroidia; order Marinilabiliales; family Prolixibacteraceae; genus Sunxiuqinia; species Sunxiuqinia rutila. The sequence goes on along the minus strand of NZ_JBNGOT010000005.1, from coordinate 200,612 downwards.
CCAACAAAGTCATCCCAATAGCGAAAGCAACCAACGGGATCGGCTGCCGTTAGCTGTTGCATAATCCGGTAAGAATGAAAATACACATTAATGTGTTGGTGCGATACCAACTGCTGCACCACCAGGTCGCGAAACGCCCAATCAAGCCGGGCACGATCCACCAAGGGGACAATGTCCACCTGGGTTTCGCGAACAAGCTCCAAATAATCGTTTTCCTTCCAGGCCTGATTATTCATAAACGATTCCAACTTTAAAGGTTCTTTAACAACAGCCTTCGTTTCATCCCTTGCCCAAAGGAAGGTTCACGCTATTCTTCTCCCGGATTCAGCCAAACCACTTTCTGTTCCGACTGGTGTTCCTGCCCAATAATGTCGCGGTAAAGTTCGGGGCGGCGTGCCTGCAGATACCGGTATCCGCCGGCTTGCTGCAATTTTTCCGGCGTAAGGGTTGCCAGGGCAAAGCTGTCCTCAAAAGTCTGGCACTCGGCCAGCACATCCCCAAACGGATCAACAATCATGGAGCAGCCATTTTTCAGCTGATCGTCATCCATCCCAATCGGGTTGGAAAACACCGCATAAATGCCATTGTCATAAGCCCGGGCCGGAAGCCATTTCATCAGCCAGCCCCGCCCCTTCATGCTCTGAAACTCCAGGCGAAGCGAGGTCGGATCATTTTCCCGGTTCTCCCATAAGGCCGGATCAACAAAACCCGCTCCGGGCCGCGTAGACGGCGTACACATGGTTACATGCGGCATAAACAGAATATCGGCACCCAACAATTTGGTGGCCCTTACATTCTCTAGAATGTTGTTGTCGTAGCAAATCAGAATGCCGCACTTCCAGCCCTTCAGCTCAAACACACAATAGGCATTTCCCGGATTCAAATGGGGATTGATAAACGGATGCAGCTTGCGGTACTTGGCCACCAAACCATTTTGATCCACACAAACGTAAGCTTTGAACAGCTCATCCTGAGCATCTTTCTCAAACAAGCCGGCCAACACCACAATCCCGTGCTTTCTGGCAATTTGAGTCAAACGTTGCACACTCTCCCCTTCCGGAATCAACTCCGACAAATCCAACAGCTGTTCTTTCGAAAGGTGCCGGGCAAAGGTGTAGCCCGTCACCGAACATTCGTGAAACGCAATGGCATCGGCTCCTTGCCGGGCAGCCTCACCGGCCAACCGATCCATCACACCCAGGTTATAATCTTTATCCCCACTCCGGTTTTCAAATTGTGCACTCGCTAGTTTTAGTTTTTCCATGGTTCCGTTTGTTGGTGGTTATCGGTTTGTTCGCCTGATCTGTATCTCTATTTTATTCTAATGATGTCGTTCTTGATGTACTTGTTGCCATTAAAGAGAATCTCCACCGGCCTGTTGGTTTCATCCCGCACATGAATATGCAAATGGGGAGATGAACTTTCTCCGGAATTTCCAACAAGCCCAATAAAATCCCCCATCTCCACCAGATCAAGCGTGTCAACAACGATGGTGTGCTGCTTGAAATGAGCTAAAATAATGTAGTTATCCTGGTTTTTAATGGCCACCACATTGGCTCTGTCATCGGCAAAATCTTCCAGTTTGCCCGGTTCATGATCGGGCTGATCGTTTACCACAGTTGTGATGATTCCTGAACACGGGCTAAAAATGCTATCCCCAAAGATGTAAGAGTCAGCATTCAATGCATCGGGTTGCAACAAGCTTAACCCAGTATTCCCGAATTTTCCAAGCTTAACAAAATCGAAAGCCCGATGGTAATAGGCTTGCTCCAGTTCGATATGGTAATTCAGCAAAACATTATTTCCACCGCCTACAATAGCATAGTTACCGTTTTTAAAGGGAAAGTGCAGGTCAATTTCCTTCGAGGGCTTTTCAAGCCTCGTACTTAAGTCGATATACAGCAAAGGAATAATCAACAAGCCAAGCAGCATTGCTTTAAAAAAGTAGCCCCCCATTTTTACCCAGCCAGGGGCCATGTTTCGGACAACGCGTTTGGTGTATCGAAGACTCAGGCCCAAAGCCAGCAAGTAAAAAACCAGGTAAACGTATTTTAAATAGGCCGAACCATAAGTTGTCCAAGGAATGTAAACATAGACGAGATACATAAACACGGCTGAGCTTAGCACATGGAGCAGGTAGGCCCTGTTTGATTGCTTCCCAAAAAGCAGGAGCAAAACAATGCCAATTATACTCATATGGACAACAAGTGCTTGTATCATCTTCTTTTATTATGTCGGGTCTTGCAAGCAGGGCACTAATTATAAATCCGCGCTAATGGAGGCTTAAACGCTTGTTTATTTATAGGTCTTGCAGGCAGGGCCGGATTAAAAATCTACGCTAGCGGAAGTTCTATCACCGCAATGCAATAACCAAAATGCTAGGCAGTCGCTTTAAATTTTCATCTATTTAAGACTCAAAGATGCCAAGTATTAATTAGTTCTTTTATAGTTATATTTTTCTTTATTGTGCCGTCCAATAGTTTTCCGTTCTGTGAAAGATAAACTACATGTTTACCTCTATTTATTTCTGTATCACTAGGGAAACGATATAATCCAAAATCAAGACGAAGTCTTTTGGAAATTATTGGAAATGTTACATTAGGATGTTTTTCTTTTCCATGCTCTTTATAATGACCATTAAAAAACTTGATCCAAGAAAGGATACTTATAAACTCATCGTCTGTAAATTCAAAAGGAGTTTCATCTTCCAAAATAATGCCTTCAGGAAGCCTTTTTTGAATTTCTTTTAAACATGTTTCTTTTTTCATTTTAAATCTATTAAAGATTTTACTATATCGTCAATTGTATGTATTGATGTATTTAATGCCATCTTATCTGCTAAAGAAGGACTAAATTCTAGCACCTCATCTTTTGATATTTTGTGCCAAATAGGAAGAATTACCTTATGTCCATTCATTTCTCTAGCAACCATGCCATTAAGTTCATATTCTGTCCAATTCTTTTTCACAAATGAAGGTGATACTATAACAATGCCATACCTAGATTTTGATAATCCTTGGTCAATTTTCTTTCTTAAGCTATCGCCAATCTTTAATTCGAATTCATCGTACCAAACTTCAAATCCATTGTCTTTTAATACATTAGCTAATTCTCTAACAATCTCTTCTTTATCTTCTGTTGCATGTGATATAAAAAAATCAAATTCTTTAGAATATCCATTTTGGGATTCATTATTATTTATTGAGGAATAATTTTGATTAATTAGAAAATCTAATTGAGATTTTTGCTTTTCAATATCTTGCCTTAGTCTTTTTTGAAAGTCAAGTTGTTCTTGTCTTAATTTATTTTGCTCGTGGATTTCAGCTTTACGAAGGTCTTGTTTCTTTCTACCAAGTTCTTTGGATTTATCAGCTATCTTCTTTTGATAATCAGCTATTCTTTTCCTACAATCAGAGATGTTTCTTTGATAACCATCTATTTGCCTTCGTTTACTTTGTAAAGTTGATAACGAGGTATTTTTATTAATAGATCTATTTACAGTATCGATTTGTCGATTTTTGTCGTTTTCTTTTTTGTTCTCGTCTGCGATTTTCTTTTGCAAATCTGCAATCTCTTTTTCAATCTTATTAATCTGATTTTGGTAGTAATCTGAATTCATCTGTCTTTTTTTTGCTTGTGCCCAACGGTCACTTGTGAGTTAGGGGCAGTTATTATCGATTTCATCATTTTTGTCAAAGTAAGGATTGTTGCAAAACCTGTAATAAAAGTTGCAATTATTCGTGATTGCTCTTTTTGTACATTCAATTCATGAGCTTCCTCATTTCGGATAATTTTGAGAACTGAAATTACATGATAGTCCTCTGTAGAAATAACACCATTTAATCTAGCCAATTCTAAATAGTCCGCAAATGAAGGATTTTTTCGTTTGTTTTCAGATGCAATCTCTTTTAACTTTTCATCTCCTTTGAAAAGCTTTTTCAATAAATTCTCTATTATTTTTGCTAGAGCCATTAGTGCTTTTGTTTCTTGTTTAATTTCAATCAAAGCAGCAATTTGCCCTAATTCATTTGAAACACTTGGGTCAATTTCTGAATTATTTTCAATTAGTTCCTTTAATTGATTTTTAATTTTTTTGTTAAGATTCTCATTTTCACTAATCTCTTTCTCAAGTGCTATTATCTTTTTGTTTTTATTTTCTCTGTCAATGAATAACCAAAAGATGAGTAATCCAGCAACAATACTAAGAACGGTATTAAAATTCGTTTTTGTCATTTAGGTTTAATTCTAGAATAATCTAAATATTTGTTTATTTCTTTCTTCTTGTAACTTTTCTAATAGCATAGAACTCTGAACAGCAAAAATCACCAATAACAATTATGTTATTTTTAGTCTCCAGTCTAGCTGCTTTTCCATGGATTGGACAAACTTTATATTTGAATTTTTCAATTAACTTTTTATTGAGTGTTTTATTCATTGATTATTTCCTCTCGAAAACCATTTCTTTATTGATTTTAGCGATGTCACAGAAATATTCATTTACTGCTAAGGGGTCTCCTTGAGGGTTCTCATTGGCATTCCGGACCATGCACATAGTACAAAACTCTTTATCTGAACATTGAATACATCTTGGAAAGTCTCTTTTGCGCAGGTTTCTTAGATATTGAACTTTTTCAGAATTCTCCCAAATATCAATGAGAGACGTATTTTTTATATTGCCAACAACATAATCTTGCCAGCCAGCACATGGATACACATTTCCATTATCTGCAATGCAAATAGATGAATCACAAACACTACATACGAAATCGTCTGGTTTTATGTTTTTGTTTTTATCAGCTTCAATTTCTATTTGTTCCAGATATTTGGGATCACTCGCAGTTTTATCTTTAATAATTTCTTTAATTTCACTAATTGATAACCGGCAACCTAAATTTTGAGTTGTATGATTATATCTTGCAATGATGATGTAATCATCTCCTGCATAAACCCCATGATCCCTAGCCCATTTAATTACTTTGTCATAACAACCTTTATTTTGCTTCATAATAGGACAACTTATTTGTAAAGGGATATCGTTTTCAATCAGCCTCAAAATAGCTGTTCTTGTTTTTTCAAAACTCCCTTGTGTTTGAGTTATCTCATCATGAATATGAGGATCCATTGAATATAATGAGACTTGAACACCTAAAAGAGGATTCTTCTTCATTTCTACAATGATTTCATCATTAAGCAGTGTTAAATTACTAAGTACATTAACTGAAAAATCATATTCTCTGCATTTCCTCAAGAAATCACAAAAGCTTCTGTGCAACATTGGCTCACCACCACTTAAGGTTAAATGCAGTAGCTTCATATCTTTACATTGCTTAAGAATTTCATAAAACAAATCAGGCTCAATATAACTTGTCTTAGTTTCATGAGGGATATAGCAATGTACGCATCTTTCATTGCATTTACTTATGACTTCTATGTGTAAACTTGTAAGCTGAGGCTTGCCATTGAAGTGTTCTTCTAAAAAGTCTTGAGTTGATTTTTCAGGATACCTAATTGTTGAAATAAAATCTCGTTCTTCTGTTTCAGGTTCTAAAGACTTATATGAAAATCCTATATCTTTCTCTTCACATTCCTGCAAGCTCTCTCCAGAAACAATAAATCCATCTCGTTCAAGTATGCTATAAAATTCGATAGCATCGTCCTTTATTGTTTTAATGTCAACATCTGAAAATTGCTTGTGAATCTTTATAGCTAGTTCATCGAGGGTTTGAGCTTGCCTGCCCAAAACGGACAAAAAAACTGCCCCACTTTCTGATAAAATTTTGTCACCGATATGACTTTCGTTATCATCCGCTTTTTTATATCCAAAATTTCGGTTGTCTGTTATATACCCAAAAGATTCATAGGTTCGGAATATAACATTAGATTTTTGCTTGAAATACATAGAATTACATTTTAGTAATCAGGCGGCAAGATATCGAGATATCTTGTCGCCTGATAGGATTCTCTAACGTCCACCGCGCGGACCTGGGGGATTACATGGTCTTCCACTCGGCTTACTATTAGGTCGGCAATCCGCCATCTGCACAGTACTCTGGGCCATTACTTTAGGTTTTTTATAAGACATATATTTCACACCTCCTTTCAATAATTACTATCAAGATTGTCAGTATCTGATCTAAGCTTTTATTTAATAAACTTCATTCCCATGCTACCGCGCGATTGCATCGCGTGGTAGCCGTTTATATCCATTACATCATTCAAACACACAATAAAATAGAACGATAACGGGACTTAAAAAACCATCCTTTCATAAACAATTTCAATGTCCAACATGATCCAGGAGCCTGTCTTAAAGTCGTAGTATTCTTTAGAAATCAATAGTTTTAAATGATCCGAATCAACAACCTCCAAGTCACTATTGATTGTTACCGTTCTATTGACATCCTCCCTACCGTTAGAACCTTGCTCCAGGTAACTTTTGTCTTTTAATACAAATGAGTTGTTTTCGTAGTGGTAAGTCGTTCCAAATCCATAGCTGATATAGTTCGCCCAACCTTCAGAGCCACCAGTTTCGGCGTCTGGGCTTAGCCATGTTTTTGGAAAGAAAAATGAAAGCAACTGAGCTGAATTTGTCGAATTCTCGAGCGGCCTAACTTCTAAGTCAACAAAGTTGAAGGAAGTGATTTCATCCGTAAGTTCGTTTGAGCTTGATTTATCGTTGTTCAAATCAACTGCTATATCCGATTTGTACGATACAATCGTATACTGTCCGGTGTATTGCTCAAACTCCTGGTCTAAAGGATCGTCACTACAAGCCACTAAAAATAAGGCAAGTAAAATAATTACGTACGATTTCATGGACTTCTGATTTATCATGGTTTTGTATCCTTCCTTATCACTTCACTTTTTCGTAGTTCGGAAGCAATTCCCGGTACCATCTTTTCAATTGATTGTCTTCAAATAAAAACATGTAGAACTCATCGTCTTCATAGAAATCACGGTACGACAGCACCTCAATGACCACCTCACCCGCCATGCGTTTTTCGGCAATGGTGTAGCCCTTCCCCAGGATCGTGGTCACCTGGTCTTTGGACATGCCGAGTTCCAGTTGGTCCATATTCGCACTGGTCATATTTACCATCGAAGAGCAACCGATTAAAAAAAACAAGAGTAGAAATCCGAGTAAATAGTTTTTCATTTGTTTAGGTTTAGTTCCGGGGCCAGGTTCTTTCCCTTCTTTGGCCGGCCCCAAGCTACCGCGCGAATGCATCGCGTGGTATCCGTTTATAATAAGACCATGATCCAAGCCCCTTCGCCACTCACTAAGCTTCCTCGCTCCTAAGGCTTATTCTCACCAACTCCCCAAGATACTCATTTCCACGAACTAAACAGTACGTGTATTGGCAGCTTTGGGGCTTGGAGGCTGTTTGTTCGCGAACAAAGGTGCACTAAGCGGTTTTAAATCTTTGCTATACCCTTTGTTTTCAACAGCTTTCAAAACCATTAATAAACAAAATCATGCTGAAGAACATAAAATATTCGCAAGTCAGTGGGCTTTATTCCTTCCCTTTTATATTCATAATCATTAATTTTAGTAAGTCGTTTCGGATCGTCCGGTTATTGGCCGGAGCAAGTTCTAAAGCGTACCGATTCGTATAACGGCCCTACCCCGGACTTTGGAGACCGCTTCCGGGGGTTGAATGACTCTCAAAATCGCTGGATTCACCCCTGGAAGTTCTTTGACAAATCAAGCTGTTCCTTCAAACAGTTTCCCTTTGGCTTAAAATACCCAACCGGGCGCCTGGTGCATCGGGCCGAGCCCTTTGTCCACCGGAAAAAGGCCTTGGAAGACTCTCCAAAGCAGTCCGGATACTTAAAAAAGCAGTCCGCACACCGAAAAAAGTGGTCCGGACACTCCAAAAACAGCTCCGGATACTCAGCCGACCAAAAAAGTAGCGTTTCAACTGCTCGGAATTGTGTTTCAAGTGCTCGGTTTTGTGTTTGAACTCGTCGGTTACGCGTTTGAACTGCTCGGTTTTGTGTTTGAACTGCTCGCTTGAGTGTTTGAACCACTCCGCCAGGTGTTTGAACTGCCCGGCTGAGTGTTTGAACCGCTCGGCTAAGTGTTCGAACCGCTCGGAATTGTGTTTCAACTAAAAACGACGGACTTGGACATTTTCTAGTTAGGGTTTCACTTGAAGTGAAGCCCTAACTGGCAGGCTGGACTGAAGCCCTTACTAGCAGGCTGGAGTGAAGCCCTAACTGGCAGGCTAATGAAGTGAAGCCCTTACTCGCAACATTCAGGATAATCAATTGCAAATCGGAATTTGCGACACCGAACTCCATCCCACCGATGAAACTTATCTGAAAAAAGTGGTCCGACCGGACCTGCGAATTATAAACCTTAAATTAAGAACAATGAGAAAAAAGACTGTTACCGTAAAATTCAAAATTGCACTCTCTGCACTTTACACGCTTGCCATGACCAAAGTCGGTTTTATGCTGCGCGATTTGGTCGAGTTTATCAAATACGGGGTGACCGAAGAGAAGCTGAACGCTTTCAAAGGGTTGCTAACCGACTATGCCAACATCCCGACCGACGATGAGCTGGTGGGTGTGCAGGTAGGCGCCACCCAGGAAAAAGACGAGGCGGCCATCCAGCTGCGCGATGCGGTTTCGGAAATTATGCAGCGCGTGGAAAACAAATTTGGTGCACAATCGGGGAACTACCGGAAATTTGGCTTTTCGGGCGTTAGCGATCTGGACGGCGGCAAGCTAAGTTACGTGGCCCGGCGGGTGCATCGGGTGGCCACAGCCATGTTACCCCAGCTGGAAAGTGAAGGACTGACACCGGAAATTCTGGCCGAACTGAACACCCGGATCGATACCTACGAACAGGCCCTGAGCAAACAGGAAGACGCCATTGCCGACCGCGACATTGCCACCGAAGATCGCGTGGAAAAAGCCAACGAGATTTATGCCCTGCTGGTGAAATACTGCAATACCGGCAAAAAAATATGGGAAGATACCAACGAAGCCAAATACAACGACTACATCATTTACGACACCCCAACCGGCAAACCCAAAGATGCCCACGAAGCCCTCAGCAAAACGGAAGGGTAAGCGGATTGCAGGGTGAGTGATAGTAAGGGTTTCACTTGAAGTGAAGCCCTTACTCGCAAGCTGGAGTGAAGTCTTTACTGGCAGGCTGGAGTGAAGCCCTAACTTGCAAGCTGCTAAATGAAGTGAAGCCCTTACTGGCAGGCTGGAGTGAAACCCTTACTGGCAGGCTGGAGTGAAACCCTTACTCAAAGGCTAACGAAACTAGCGATAAACCAAGCCAAATTCATTGGCTCGTTCCTTGTTAATCAGCTTTCCATTCCGTAAGCCGGCATAATCCCGGGCCGAAGAAAACGCCCACTCCTCCATTTCCCCGACCAGCGCATCCTTTACCGGATTGGCATGGATGTAATCAAAACAGACCTGGGGATAATCGTCCTCTGCAAAAGCCCTGCTAATTATTGCTCCATAGCGGGATTGAAACCAGGCAGGAGAAATGCCATCTGTTTGGGTGAGGCAGCGGGCTTTGGTTGCTTTTTGGAAAAGGCTTCCTGTTCGGTTTTCCTGTTTCTGAATCGCCCGGCTATACGATCGAAGCATAATGCCAATCGAGTCATTCAATGATCTTGACTTTTTGGATAGTGAGGGTTTCACTTCGAGTGAAGCCCTTACTGGCAAGTTACTGAATGGAGCATAGCCCTCACTTTTAACCGGCATCCTAATTTCATTCACATGCACCATCAAATGGAAATGGGTTGGCATCAAACACCAGGCTAAAAGGTCAGCATGCGGCAACACATGAGTTCTGATCTTTTCAATAAAAAACAAATAGTTGTCGCGGGTAAAAAACAAGCGTTGCGAGTTGTTGCCCCGATTGAAAACATGGTAAATATGACCGGTTTCAAATTCCACAGGTTGATTCGAAATTGGTTGCTTCAAATTACGACTTTAACACAAATCCGGCAAACCTTGTTGGATAGTTAGGGTTTCACTTGAAGTGAAGCCCTAACTGGCAGGCTACTGAATGAAGCATTGTCCTCACTTTTAACCGGCATCCTAATTTCATTCACATGCACCATCAAATGGAAATGGGTTGCCATTAAACACCAGGCTAAAAGATCGGCATGCGGCAAAATATAAGTTCTGATCTTTTCAATAAAAAACAAGTAGTTGTCGCGGGTAAAAAACAAGCGTTGCGAGTTGTTGCCCCGATTGAAAACATGGTAAATATGACCGGTTTCAAATTCCACGGTTTGATTCGAAACTGGTTGCTTCAAATTATGATTTTAACGCAAATCCGGCAAACCTTGTTGGATAGTTAGGGTTTCACTTGAAGTGAAGCCCTAACTGGCAAGTTTCGATCAATTCGCTCACCCACTCTCTGGCCATACCGGCGGGATGCTAACAGCCCGGATAACATCAAGCTATCCGGGCTGTAGTTGTATTTTCGCCTCCCTGCTTAATCTGCAGGCGGGAAAACCTGAGCATCAGGCCTATTTCCGTTCCCATCCTCAAGCAAGGAGCAGGCAGGAGCTACGGCACAATAGGCAGAATTACCGTATCAATCACGTGAATAATTCCATTGGATGCTGAAACATTAGTATCAACAAAATAAGCCGTATTGCCAACTGCGGTAATCATTGGCGTCGTGTCTACCATAAACGTTACTCCCAATAGGGTTTCAATGGTGCGAACATTCATTTTGGGAACAACACTGTTGGAAGCCCGTCGGCCATCCGTAACATGATAAAGTAGCACATCCCGAACCAGTTCTGCCGGGAGTTCATCGATTCCGCCAACCCCAAGGGCACTGTAAAGCGCCATAAAGGCCGCATCAGTAGGAGCAAAAACAGTGTACTGATCGGTTCCGTTTAAGGCACCTACCAGTCCGGTTCCTAACTCCGCATCGACAAAGAGAAGCGCTTTAACCAATTCATTGAATTCGCCCTCTGCATCTGCCGGATCACCAGCAAAATCAAGCGCGATTTCAACAATGGTTAAGTCACCCTTTTTAATCGCTTTGCCACTTTTTAAATTCTCATCCCCCATTGAATTGGGAATAATACCGTCGTCAACCTTGTTACAGCCAACAACAAACAATGTAAAAACAAACACCATCAGTAAGGTCAGTTTGTTCAATAATCGCAATTTTCTCATCTTACTTAACTAAATAATGGATTAAAAAAATAAAACATACACTGCATTTTCATCAAATTGCAAGTTGTATTCAGCGCGGAAGTTTGTGTGGGAATCGTTTAAGCCTCAAGCTTTAAACGTGCCATGTACTATGGCAGAGGAATGTGTTAGTTTTTAAACCGGAAAAAAAAGTTACAACAAAATCACCGAAAAAAAAAATATACCTACTTGGACAGAAATCAAAAATAGTCGACCTAAGGAATTACAGATGAGCCGTTTTACTAATCCGAACAACAAGAGTACTTACTAATCGGATGAATTCGAGTCATCCGATTAGTAGCAGATCTACCTAAAACAATAACTATAGACACCTCTTGCTTTAGGGCTGTTGGGTGAATTTCTAATTCCCTCTGTACGTCGAATATCCAAACGGACTTAATGTTATGGGAACATGGTAATGACTATTGTCTTTCAACTCAAAAACAACCTCAATAAATGGATAGAAACTTTCTTGATCTAAGGCGCTAAAATACGGCTTGGTGTAGTAAGTCAGCTTATAAATTCCTTGGTGACTGATCCCTTTTTCGGCTTTCAAAAAATTATTGATCCGACCATTCTCATCCGTTATTCGTTCTTCAATGGTTGTCCATACCCCGGTGTTGTCTTGCTTTGAAAGACTAATCTTCACATTTGAGGCCGGTTTTCCTTGAGTAATATCAAGAATATGGCTCGACAACTGATATTTTGCTTCTTGCGCAAATGTTAGACTTGTCCATGCAAGTAAAAAAACCAATACTAAATTTCTCTTATTCATCTTCTAAAATTTTTATTTGTTTATGCTTTGGCGTCTCTATTTCCTCTGGGCTGCATATTCTTCAACTTCAGCAGAGACAACCATACCCGATTAAAACAACAAATGGAGCAAATAGTTAAGTATGCTGTTGTAATTTCTTGATTTCCGTATGCGCTAACACATAAGACCTTGCAAGCTTTTAACTATAACTAAGCGATGCTAATGGAGCTGATTGGAGGATCTTACCGATCAGATGATTTCGAGAGATCCCGTCTGTAGCTTTTCCTTCCATTTATTGAGCAGCTGACTTGGAGTCGCCTGCCCAATACTCACTACTCTCTCCTCCTCCCAAGCCATATTTGCAGGAAAAATACGGAATTCGGACAGTGGCTTTCGGGGCGAGTCCTAATTGCCAATTATAATTTCTATTTTTGCGCCAAAGAAAATTGTGTATGATCCCCTATTTGCAGGCCGAATCGATATCGAAAAGATATGGCGAACAGATGCTGTTCGAAGACATTTCCTTCACCATTTTCAAGGACCAGAAGGTAGCCTTGATTGCTAAAAATGGCGCCGGAAAAACTACCTTGATGGAAATTATTGCCGGATTTGATACGCCGGACAGCGGACAAATTACCCGCACCAACGACATCAAAATCGGTTACCTCCGGCAGGATCCGGACCTGGACGACAACCTGACGGTGCTGCAAGAGGCCTTGCGATCGGACAACCCATCGCTGGATGTGATTGCCGAATTTGAGGCGGCCATCAAGCACCAGGACCAAAAAGCCATTGAACGCCTGACGGTTAAAATGGAGGAGCTGAACGCCTGGGATTTTGACGTGCGGGTGAAGCAAATTCTGAGTCAACTTAAAATCACGGATTTTGATCAACCGGTTGGCGAACTTTCCGGCGGACAAAAAAAGCGTCTGGCGCTGGCCAACGTTTTGGTAAACGAACCCGACCTGCTGTTGCTCGATGAGCCAACCAACCACCTGGATCTGGACATGATTGAGTGGCTGGAGCTTTACCTCGAAAAGACCAACTGCACTTTGTTTATGGTCACGCACGACCGCTATTTTCTGGACCGGGTGTGTAACGAGATTATCGAGATTGACCAAAACCAGACTTACGACTACCAGGGGAATTACAGTTATTACCTGCAAAAAAGACAGGAACGCATTGAGCAGGAACAAGCCTCAACCGAGAAGGCCAAAAACCTGCTGCGTACTGAACAGGAATGGATGCGCCGAATGCCCAAAGCACGAAGCCACAAAGCCAAATACCGGGTCGATCAGTTTCATGAATTGAAAGAAAAAGCCAGCAAAAGCCGCCAGGATGATAACCTGGAACTGAACATGGCTTCCTCGCGCATGGGGAAAAAGATTCTGGAACTGGAACACGTCTCCAAGGGGTACGACGATCTGCAACTCATCACCGATTTCAGCTACAAATTTTCGCGCTTCGAAAAAGTAGGTATCGTTGGAAAAAACGGAACCGGCAAATCCACCTTCCTCAACGTGATTACCGGTGCAATTACGCCCGATTCAGGAACCATTGACTGGGGACAAACCATCCGCATTGGCTACTACCGCCAGCAAGGCATTGACTTTAGGCCCGACGAGAAAGTGATTGATGTCATCAAAAACATTGCGGAAGTCATTCAGTTTGAAGATGGACAGAAAATGACGGCCAGCCAGCTGCTGACCCGCTTTTTGTTTCCACCTGAAACGCAATACAACCTGGTGGAAAAGCTCAGCGGTGGCGAACGCCGGCGCCTTTACCTGTGCACCATCCTGATGGAAAACCCAAACTTCCTGATTCTGGATGAGCCCACCAACGACCTCGACATTATGACGCTGAACGTGCTGGAGGATTACCTGGCAGCTTTTGGCGGCTGCGTGGTCATTGTTTCGCACGACCGCTATTTCATGGATAAAATTGTGGATCACCTGTTTGTGTTTGATGGCAATGGCAACATCCGCGACTTTCCGGGCAACTATACCATCTACCGCAACCAGATGGAGGAAGAAGAAGAAGCCCGCAAGAAAATGGAAACCGCCGCCAAGCCCAAACCGGTTCAGGAAAAGCCTAAGAAAAAGGCCTCAACCAAAATGAGCTTTAACGAAAAACGGGAGTTTGAGCAACTGGAGCAAGCGATTGCCCAGCTGGAAACAGAAAAGAGCGAGCTGGAAGAAGCACTCAACTCCGGCGATCTTACGCCCGATGAGCTCACCGAAAAATCCAAACGTTTTGGGGAACTAACTGATGAGCTGGACGAAAAGGAAATGCGTTGGCTGGAATTGAGTGAGAAAGCCTAAAAGCAGTTTTCATCTCTGAAAATCCGAAAACATCTTTCCGGGCATACCTATTCAAATGCCCGGATCCCCCGGATTTGGGCAGGCCGAACCCTTGTTTTTTCAATGGGGAAAATGGGTGAATCAGCCTTGTTCAAACGAAGAAAGTATGCGGCGGCACAAACTTACAAGGTCTTGGTATAGATTAAAGCCGAACAGTGACAGGGGTTTCCGCATACCGGACAGGAATACCCTTCCTCGATGCTTCCCTCTTTCCAAAAGTTATTGATCTCCTGGTGCAGGTTAAAATCATACAGGTTCATGAGCCCGCCCATGTTCACACCATTCTTACTTTTCCAGGCCACACAAATAACGGACTCAATCTGATTTTGCTTATACAATTCCAGCGCATCGTCCATCAGAATGCTTCCCACTCCTTTTCCTTGGTGAATCGACTTTACTGCAATCGTCTTCAGAACGGCTATTTTTGAAGACACTTTTAATGACTTTGGAAAATCGGCTAATTCAAATTGCTCATCCAGTTCCTCGGGCGTTAAGATATAAGAATAGCAGAATCCCAAAATTCCTTCCTTTTTGGAAACAGCCACCCGGAACAAGGTATTGGGTCGTGAAATCTGATCTTTAATTCCTTCATCCAGGTAATCTTTTCCCAACTCACTATCTGCTATTTCAATTACGCGCGCTAACTCCAACCGGGTAACATCCTTAATTTGCAAGTCCTCCAGCGCAGGAACAAACGAATACCGCCCTGAGGTAATTTTTTGATTAATCGAATCGAAACCAGACCAAAGCCCTTCCATATGTTTTTTATAATTGATGAATAAGAAAAAATTACCAATCCCCTTGTCATGCGGGTCTTCGGCATAATATACGCCATGAATATGACCGCCTGCTGATATTTCAGCATCTATGATCCATTTTCGGTTATCATCAGGCAAGGACGTCTCACCATAAATTTTCCGCCCCTTTTGCTTTAGAACTGCAGGAGCAGAAACAACAACCGTATTCCCGTCAATTTCATCCTCGAACTTACTCAAATACCTTCCGGCAATAGGAAACTTACTTTCTATTCTAAAATTGGCATACCAGTTCTTCAGGTAAGCCATGATTCCAATAAATCCACCAGTTATTACTCCAACTAAGATGTTCTCCCAGGCAACTTCTAATATTTTCATAGTTTATTCACTTAAATACCCCGATATGCTATTGCTACAAAACTAGCCTGGCTTGTTCAACCGCACATTGCCTATTCTGATTGCCCGCTATTTTAGAACGACTATTTTTGAAAGCCTCCAGGAGCCATCCTCGTTAACATCATGTTTTCAGAAGAGTAGGTATAACTGAATTCTGGACCTAAATCCACGCTTTCAAACTATGGTTCGTTTTTAGCGTATGCAAAATACAATATTTATCAGTATATTTTTGCGAATAAAACTTATTTGGAACGATTATAAAGAGGTCATATCAAGCCTGTTCAAGAGCGAAACAATGGGAATTGATCCGGGTTCCAACAGCCTATTTCGCCCATAATCCGCAACCTGGCAGCAGCTATTACGCCCATAAAACCGAACAATATAAACCGAAGGTAATTTCAGAAACGGACAAAATCCAGCACGAACAAAAGCGCTTGCAGCTTAAAGCTTGGCCAAGCGCCACACGAAGTAAGGAAGTGCTAAATCGTCCTTTAGTTGAAGTGAACTAAAAGTTGCAATCCTGCAACAGCATGGTAATTTCGCGAATGCCTTTGGCAATGGAACTTGCCGACAGAGTTGCACCGGAAATGGCCTGCACTTCGTCGCCATAATCCAGGTCGCCGCCATCGTAACCGTTAAACTGGTGCAGCCAGCGCCTGGAGGTTATTTCGTTGCCATGATCGGAATAATAAGCCGTTACACTCACCAGTTCAACCTCCCGGTCTTCGTTGTAATAAACCAGGTAGTTAAAAGTATCGTAACGCCCCTTCCCCACGGCCGAAACCACAAAACCGATGGCTTTATCGCCCTGAAAAACGCGCGAAACATCTTCTACAAACTCACTTTGCAGGCAGGTGTTTTCCAGTGGTTCAACCGACAGTTCCGAACGCTCCAGGTGAAGCTCTTTACTCAAAAGCTTCAGCAACTTTTTAGAGCCGGCATCATCTGCTCCAAAAAGCGGGGCTTGGCTTGTTGCGACAAACAACAAGCCAAGCATTGCTATACTAAGTTTTCTTAAAACCATATCCCAATTCCAAGGTTTAACTGAGTATCAAAATCATCAGTAGCTTCATTGCCGAACCATTGCATGTCGGCTTTTAAGACTGCGCCGGGAGCCATCCACCAGCCAATACCAGCCGTAATATCCGTCCGGTCGTAAGCCAGGTTTTTCGCAATTCCCTCAACATCCTGATGGGTGTTGTATTTTTCGTAGCGCACAAAAGGAACCAGTTTCTGCTCGGTATCCTTCTGGTTCAACAAATCGTATCCGGCTTCCAGGTAGTAGCCAAACAAGGCACTACCCAAATCTTTGCCGGTAAAGGCGTTGTACTCATCGGTATTGTTCAGCGAAGCATAGTTCAGCTGCCCTTTAAACACCCAGCCGTTGGTTGAGTAGCGGGCATCAAACCCTACCATATTCAAGCCAATCACCGAAGAGTCGGCCATGGCTTCCATCGCCACGTCATCCTTGGCAATGCCATCATACAGGCTGGTTTGGGTTTCTCCCAAATAAGCGCTTAATCCTAGCTTCAGGCCCGGAACACCATAGTAATCGAACTTGGCCGATAAGTTGGGATGCGTGAAGATTGACTCAGCCCCTTTCTGGCGTCCCTTGCGCAAGGCATCCGATCCGCGAAGAATGCCGCCATCGTCGTAACTTTTGAAACCATTCACCACATACAACTGGTATTTCAGGTTCAGGTTCTGAATGTTTCCGGTAAATCCGGCCCCGATCTCGCGCCAGGTTGAAGGAACGATCTTACTGTCCAGATTCGGACGCTCCACCCCATTGTAAGTCGCCGGTTCGTGGTATTCGTTAATAATCCCCATCGGAATTAAAAGCAGTCCACCACGAAAGTTCAGCCAAGGGTTGATCCGGTAGTTCAAAAATGCCTGCTCTACATAAACTTCCGACACGTGTTCGTATTCAATTTCGGTAACAAACTGGGTACGCTCGTTGAACCGATACGCGAACATCATCACCAGCCGGTGGATGTCCATATTCCCGTTTTGGTGTACATCAGATGACAAAGGTTGATTGTAATCGATCTGTGCATACCCTCCAATACTCAACCGGTCTTCCGATTCCAATAATTTGTCAGCCGTGTTTTGGCCGTTAGCGTAAAATGCTGAAGTCCCAGCCAGCATCAAAACAAGTAACCATCTCATTTTCATAGTCGAATTTTTCATGATAAGTGTTTGAATTCTTTGCGATAAAACTAAAACGACGCTGCGCCAATCACTCAGGATTACTCCTTCCCGGCAAGCTCCGTTAACATCTCGTCCTGATCGTTTTAGATTAACACTGCGAAAGTACTTGCTGAGGCTGGCTGTCACAATCCCTAGATGTTGGGATTTTGGGGTTGACATCGGCATATAGAAAAGAAAAAAGCGCAAAAACAGGTGATTTTGCGCTTGATTGCTTATGCTTTTGAAGTCATTCGTATGCGAAAGACATGCCGGGTATCTTTGGTAATCTTGAAGCGATTATCAATTCGGTGTCCCATAATCCAGGCCACTTTGCCGGCGCTGGACAAAATCCAGCAGTTCTCCTTTTCCGGAATGGAAAATTTCTGATCGATAAAGAAGTCACTCAGCTTTTTAAAGCCGCTCATCCCCAAGGGCTGGAAATACTCGCCCTGCTCCCACTTCTTGAGTACCAGTGGAAACTCCAACAGATCAAAATCCAGATCGGCTACGGCCGGGTTTCGCGAAAACTGAAAATGCTCGTCCCGCACCAGCTTCTCACACTGCAAAGCAAAAGGTTCGGCCATCTCCAGACAATCGGCTTCAATGTAGAACCGCGATAAGTCGTCCGTTGTTTTCGGACTCAGAATAAACGCCTCCCGGTCTTTTACCAGCCGGTGTGTTTCCGAATAAAATACTTTTCCGGCATCTGCGGTAAACGCCTGGCAAATTTCATGCACTTGCCCGGCATTGAAGCCCAACGGATGCAAGGTTTCAAAAAGCAGTGTTTCGGCAAACGGCGATTGCTGCAGGTAGGCAATATCAAAAAGTTGCTGGCTGCCCTCGCGGGAAATAAAGGCTGCCTTTTCTTCTTCAATTTTGGCCTGATACACCTGTTCGGTGTCTTTCAAAATGGCCGCTGTTTTGGCCGCATTGGCTTTAAATGCCGGGTTGATTGCCTCAAACAAAGGCAAAATTTTATGCCGGATCAAATTGCGCTGGTGCACAAACTCCTGGTTCGACGAATCTTCACGATAAGGCAATTGGTGTTCAGCCGCGTAGCTGGTGATTTGTTCCCGCGAAGCAAACAACAGGGGGCGCACCAGTCGCTCTTTTTTGGGGTGAATGCCCGATAAACCACGTATCCCGGTTCCCCGGCTCAGGTTAATCAGCAAGGTTTCCACCAAATCATCCTGATGGTGAGCTGTCAGCACATAATCGTATTTCAGCGTATCCAGCAATTCGTAAAACCACTGGTAACGCAGCTCGCGCGCAGCCATCTCAATCGAAATGCCCTCCTGCAAGGCGAACTCCCTTGTTTCAAAGGTTTTTACATACAATTCGATCCCGTGCTCCCCGCAGTAATCGCGCATAAATACTTCATCTCCATCCGACTCCGCTCCGCGCAGCTTAAAATTGCAATGCGCCACCACAAAGTCATGCTCCATTTGCCGAAACAAATCAAGCATGACCATGGAATCGCACCCACCGCTAACGGCCAACACCAGTCTGTCGGTTGGCAGCAACAACTGCTCCGTGGCGATATAGTTTTTCAAATCAGGAAACATTGCCCAGCTTGACCACTTTTTCACTAATCCGAATGATTACCTCAACGGCTTTAATCATCGATTTGGTAGGCACATATTCATACGGTCCGTGGAAGTTATGGCCTCCTGCAAAAATATTGGGGCAAGGCAATCCCATGTATGATAAACGGGCACCATCGGTTCCTCCGCGAATGGGTTTGATTATTGGTGTAATGCCCAGTTCACGCATGGCTTCTTCCGCCAGGTCAACCACATATTTTACGGGTTCTACTTTTTCGCGCATGTTGTAGTACTGATCCACCATTTCCAGGGCTACCGTTCCTTCGCCATATTGCGCATTCAGGTATTCGCAAGCTTTGGTCACCAAGGTTTTCCGCTTCTCAAACAAGGCCATGTCATGATCGCGGATAATCAGGGTCAAGCTGGTTCGGTCCACCCCTCCCTGAAAGTCAACACAGTGAAAAAATCCTTCTTTCTTTTCGGTATGCTCCGGGCGCTCCTGGGCAGGCAACATGCTCAAAAACTCATTCCCCAGCACAATGGCATTAATCATTTTATTTTTGGCAGCACCCGGATGAACGCTTCGTCCGTTAACAACAACTGTGGCCATGGCCGCATTGAAATTTTCATATTCCAATTCGCCCATTTCACCTCCATCCAGCGTGTAAGCAAACTGCGCTCCAAAATGCTCCACATTAAAATGATCGGCCCCTTTGCCAATTTCTTCGTCTGGCGTAAAACATACCCGGATTTTTCCATGCTTCACCTCCGGATTTTGAATCAGGTAATCCATGGCGGTCATAATTTCGGCCAAGCCTGCTTTATCGTCGGCTCCCAGCAAAGTGCTTCCGTCCGTGGTAATAATTTCCTGTCCCACATAGTTCAGCAAGTCCGGAAACTGTTCGGGAGACAATTTCACTTTCTCATTCAGAATAATGTCGCCACCTTCGTAGTTACGCACCTGTGGATTGACATTTTCGCCTGAAAAGTCGGGGCTGGTATCCATGTGAGCCACAAAGCCCACCACCGGACACGGCTGATCGGTATTGGCCGGAAGTGTGGCCATCACATAACCGTTGGCGTCTTTCTCCACCTCTTGCATGCCGATAGCTTTCAGCTCCTCAACCAGCTTGTCGGCAAAATGATGCTGACGCTCGGTACTGGGAAAGGTTTTACTTTTTGGATCTGAAGTGGTATACTCTTTGGCATACCGAATAAATCGATCAATTACTTTTTCCATATCTTAAATATCATCTGAGTTAAACTTAAAACCAACACGTTTGCCGGTTATTATTTTTGAATGGCTGATTTCATCTTTCATCTGTTCCACCGAAGCAATCTTCACCTGATCATAGGGAGGGACCAACAAATCGAAATCAACGGCATATTTAATGGCTGTTTCCAAAATTTGTCGCAACACCTCTTTGGTCACCACATCGCTGCCAAAGTCTTTCACCAGCTCGCCGGATTGTCTTTTCCCTTCAACAAAAAAGTGATTATCCTGGTTAATGAAAATCCGCGCAATGAGGTAGCCTAAATCCTGCAGCCGGTTGTATTTAAACGAGTCGGACAAGAAATTATAGATGTGAATGATTCCACAATACGAGTTGAGCGGATTGTCCTTCACGTAATCAATTTTCCAGATCGGATGCTCGCGGTTAAACACAAAAACATTGGAGTGCATGCTAAACACCAGCAAGTCGCCAGCCAGCTGAAACTCGGCCTCAAAAGGTCCTTTTTCAATAAAAACAGGCAACACTTCAGCCGGCACTTTACCCTCAAGCCCTTTGCGAAACTCTTCAACCAGCTCTTTCAAGGCTTCCTTCAACAGATTGAACGAGCTAAGCGTGTTGGTATACGCCAGTTGTTTAATATTCGACTTGGCTACAATCAGTTCGTAGTTTTGGTCACTTTCTTTGGGCTTGGGTCTTGCTTCCGATTTTGCCATGGCTTTAGATTTTCTCTAAAAATAAGAAAAGCAGCCAAAACTGACTGCTTCCTTTTATCATGATTTACGAAAAATCTAATACGCTAAGGCAAACAACACCCGTTGCGAAGAAGGTTTTCCGGTATAAATACATTTTCCTTCTTCTTTTTCGCCATCAAACGGAATGCAACGAATCGTCGCCTTGGTTTCTTCCTTGATTTTTTGCTCTGTTTCCGGAGTTCCGTCCCAGTGTGCCAGCACAAATCCTCCTTTGGTGGTCAGCACTTCTTTAAACTCATCATAGGTGTCAACCGGAGTTGTATGAGCAGCCCGATAATCCAGGGCTTTCTGGAAAATATTTTGTTGAATATCCTCTAACAAACTGGCTACATACTCATCGATGTTTTCCAGGCTTACAACCTCTTTGGTCAGCGTATCGCGGCGTGCTACTTCAACGGTTCCATTTTCCAGGTCGCGCGGCCCAAGAGCCAAGCGAACAGGCACCCCTTTCAACTCATATTCGGCAAATTTCCAGCCGGGCTTTTTCGTATCCAGGTTGTCATACTTCACCGAAATACCTTTGGCTTTCAGTTTGGCAATGACCTCATCCACTTTATCGTTAATTTCAGCCAATTGCTCTTCCTTGCGGTAAATAGGAACAATAACCACCTGGAAAGGTGCCAGCTTTGGTGGCAACACCAAGCCATTATCATCGGAGTGAGCCATCACCAAAGCACCCATCAAACGAGTGGATACTCCCCAGCTTGTTGCCCATACATAATCTTCTTTCCCATCGCGGTTGGCAAATTTCACATCGAATGCTTTCGCGAAATTCTGACCTAAAAAGTGTGAAGTTCCCGACTGCAGCGCTTTTCCATCCTGCATCAATGCTTCGATGGTGTATGTTTCCAGGGCTCCGGCAAAACGTTCATTCTCCGACTTAGCTCCCTTTATGACCGGAACAGCCATAAATTTCTCGGCAAAGTCAGCATAAACATTCACCATGGTTTCCGTTTCTTTCAACGCTTCCTCTTTGGTGGCATGAGCCGTATGTCCTTCCTGCCACAAGAACTCAGCGGTGCGCAAAAACAAGCGGGTGCGCATTTCCCAGCGTACCACGTTGGCCCACTGGTTACACAAAATTGGAAGATCGCGGTACGACTGGATCCAGTTTTTGTAAGTGTTCCAAATAATGGTTTCTGAAGTAGGTCGAACAATCAATTCTTCTTCCAGCTTCGCATCCGGGTCCACCACCACACCCTTGCCATTGGGGTCATTTTTTAAGCGGTAATGCGTAACTACGGCACACTCTTTGGCGAAGCCTTCCACATGATCAGCCTCCTTACTAAAAAACGATTTAGGAATGAACAGCGGAAAATACGCATTGACATGGCCCGTTTCTTTAAACATCCGGTCCAATTCAGCTTGCATTTTCTCCCAGATGGCATAGCCATAAGGCTTAATAACCATACATCCGCGAACCGCAGAATTCTCAGCCAAATCGGCCTTTACAACCAATTCGTTGTACCATTGAGAATAATTTTCACTTCTTGAAGTTAATTCTTTAGCCATATCTTTTGTTTTGGTATGGTATTTGCTTCTTTTGTATTGAATTTTGAAGCTACAAAGTAAATAATTTATTTTTAAAGATACAGGAGGTCAAGTTATGAAAGCAAAAGTTACACTTCTCTCGGCATTCGCACTTTTACTGGGTGCATGTACCACCGGGACATACGTAACCGACAGGTACGATGACATCTACTTTACACCAGGTGATGTTCCGCCTCCCGCTATTGTTGAAGCTCCGGCCACCAATGAGCGCAACGCCCAAGTGGTTTCAAGACAACAGATCGTTAGCGAGCTGGAAGAAAATGAAGACGGATCCAAAGTCCTGAAAAATTACATTTTCGAGGATGATGCACAATACGAAGACGGACTAGTTTACGACATGGAAAACATGGAATTGATGGGCTCCGATACCACTAGGTATGAAAATGATGGAGACATCGACTATGTCATCAACAATTATTACGATGCGGATGATCTGAATTTCACATCCCGGATCTACCGTTTCCATCGTCCATTTTTCTATGGTTCTTATTATGCCCACAGCTGGTACTATGATCCATTTTTCTATGATCCTTGGTACTACGATCCGTTTTATTACGGTGGATACTATGGCTACTACAGTCCATGGGGTGGCGGCTGGTACGGTCCTCATTTCTCTTGGGGATTCGGCTGGTATGATCCTTATTACTCCTGGGGATGGCCTCACTACCATCACGGTCATGGAGGCTACTGGGGAGACCCGCACTACCCTTATTACCCCAGCTACGATTCAAGCAATTATCAGTACGGTCATCGTCGGTCATCCTACAGCAATGTTGCCCGTTCGGACAGATCTTCTTCAGGAACCCGGCTTTCATCCGATGGAAGTTCGCGTCTAAAAAGAAGCTCAACACAGGATGTAGGTGTCACTCGCAGATCAACCTCATCTTCTGCAAACAGCATTAGCAGACGAACCACCGATGGAGGTAGCACAAAAAATGCAACCGTTCTTGAAAGACGGAGAACGACATCAGGAGAGGTAAGTTCCTCTGGTAGAAGAGGAGTCTCAACAACAGGCTCTTCAAACAATGCTGTCAGAAGATCGACAACAACGCAACAGCGAACATACACGCCGAGCTACAGTAAGCAGCGTACGGTTACCCGCTCGAGCTACAACAGCACCAATTACGTAAAACCCCGGACTTCGACTTACAGCAAGCCAAGCACAAGTAGTAGTTCGAGAAGGACGTACACGGCTCCTAAGAGTAGCTCAAGCAATACCCAAAAATCGTATCGCTCGAGTTCATCCTACAGCAAAGGATCGAGCCGTACAAGTACGTCAAGCTACCGGGCAACAAGTCCGAGCAGAAGTAGCAGCAGAAGCAATAGCAGCTACAGCAGCCCTTCGCGCAGTAGCAGCAGTTACAGCAGCCCTTCACGCTCAAGTAGCAGTGGCAGCAGCCGAAGCAGTTCTTCCAGCTCATCATCACGCTCAAGTGGTAGTGGAAGACGCTAACAGTAAGAACTTATTAAATTATAACTAGAAGTGTTTATCTAATTTTATTCAGTTATGAAAAAAATTCAATATATACTTGCTGGATTGCTCTTATTCGGCACAACAGCAATAGGACAAAACCTGGTTGATGGCTTACGTTATTCTGATTATCGCATTCAAGGAACAGCTCGCTCAGTTGCCATGGGAAATGCTTTTGGAGCCTTGGGGGGCGATTTCACATCAGCCAGCATCAACCCGGCGGGCTTGGGAGTTTACCGCAGTAGCGAATTTGTTTTCACACCTTCGTTTGGAAAAACTTCTGTCGAAGCCAATTACCTGAATCAAGCAACGACTGATTCCAAATACACGATTGGTCTGCCCAATGTTGGCTACATCAGCAATTGGGGAAATGATCAGAGTGCGGGAGGCTCCGTGGTTGGATTTAGCTTTGGCGTAGGTTATAACCGACTGAATAACTTCGATATGAAGCGCATGGTGGAAGCCAGCAATGCCAACTCGTCCTTACTTGATGATTTCACGGCCAATGCCAATAACAATGTCTGGAGTGATTATTATGAAGACCTGGCCTGGGAAACCTATTTATTGCATGAAGATGATTTGGGGTATTTCAATGTTATTGAAAATGAAGGCTACGGACAAAACCAGCGTAAATCCTATTCCCAAAAAGGACATATCGATGAATTCCTGCTTTCGATGGCAGCCAATTTCAACCACCGTTTTTACCTGGGAGCCACTGTCGGAATTCATAATGTTGAATTCAAAGAAAATACAAGTCTTTTTGAATCTATGGATAACGGAATCGACTTCAATGACTATACATTCAATACCTTCCTGAGAACTACAGGAACAGGATTCAATGTTAAGCTTGGTGCGATTTACAAGCCGATTGATGCCTTGCGCTTAGGGCTGGCCTTCCACACGCCAACCTTCTACCGCATGCATGACAGCTTCGATAATTCGATGTATTCATCGGTCAACTTCGGTGATGGCGAGTATTCGGCCCTCTCCCCCTTGGGTGATTACGACTACGATTTAACGACCCCAATGAAAGCCATTTTCAGTGCAGCTTACGTTATCGGAAAATCGGCTATCATCAGCGTAGACTACGAATATGTTGATTTTTCCACCATCAAGTTAGACGATGGTGGTGATGGCTACAACTTCTTTGATGAGAATGAGGAAATCAAAGCAGCCTACAAAGCAGTGGGCAACCTGCACGTTGGTGCAGAATACCGCTTATCCAAAGAATTTAGCTTACGGGGAGGTTACGAGTACTATCCGAGTCCAATCCGCAGCAATTACCAGTCGACAACCATGGATACCTCTGATGCAAACTCATCAACAATTTCAGGAGGTCTAGGTTTCCGTCAGGGTGGTTTCTTCCTGGATGTGGCCTACAAACATGGCTTAGATAAAAATTACGCCGAAATTTATAGCGGATCTGATTTAGGCCGCTTCAAGATCACCAACGACCAAGTGATTATGACCTTAGGATTCCGATTCTAATAATTAGTAAAAATATTGAATACATAAAAAGCGCCGGAATCTCCGGCGTTTTTCATGTTTATTCGTCAGCTTTTCCATTGTGCTTATAAAAAGTTTACGACATGTTACCTCTGAAAAAGGAAAATGTCGTAAATTGATTAACTCATCCAAACAAAAAAGATGGTCAATTTCAAAGAAATAAACTATCAAGAATCGCTTGAACGTCTCAAAGAGGCTGATGCGATGGGCATCCGGCTTCGTTTAGGAGAATTCAGCACGTCGCAATGGCTCCAGAAAGAAAACATCAACCTCGACGAAGTCAAGGAAGTTTCCAAAGCTTATCCCGACTTAAAAATCTTCATTATTGGTGAAGGCCAATTTGAAGGTTTCTACATTTATTCGCAGAAACAGGAAACTTGTTTTAAATTTGAGCCCGAATTATCTCTTTTAAAATAAGCAATGGCTCCATTAAATTATTCTGATGAAGACCCCATATCACTGGGTGTTTTCAATTATCACTACCATCGTGACAATTCACCGATCCTTATTCATTCGGAAGATTTTGATCCCGACGAGGTGCTCCCCTCTTACTTCTTTCGTGGTTTCAAGCAAATGCCGCCTCTGGAACAAAAAGCCCTTCAACTGGCCAATGGCCGTATTTTAGATGTGGGTGCCTGCAGCGGAAGCCATGCCTTGTATTTGCAAGACAAAGGGCATGAAGTAACCGCCCTGGAGCAATCCGCTTTGTGCTGCAAGGTTATGAATGACCGGGGAATTAAGAACGTTATCCACCAGGACTTTTTTCAGTTGCCACAGCAACAATTCGACACCATTCTTCTGCTAATGAATGGAACCGGTATTGCCGGAACTTTAAGCCGCTTGGATGAACTCTTCCAGAAACTGGCAAGCTTGCTGCACCCGCAAGGACAGATTTTAATCGATTCTTCCGACCTCATTTTTTTGTATACCGATGAAGACGGTTCAGCCCTGATTGACTTGGCTGCAGAAAAATATTACGGAGAATTAACGTTTCAAACAGAATATAAAAACCAAAAAGGCCATAAATTTCCATGGCTTTATGTAGATCCCGATTTGCTGAAAGAAAAAGCGAGTCAGAATAATCTTCGGGTAAAGCAGATTTTCAAAGGAGACCACTTTGATTACATGGCGCAAATCACATTTTAAACGACCACAGCATGACAAACATAACCTACCGCCCATTAACCGCAGAAGAAATTCATCAACTGGAAAAAAACAACACCAGTGCCGACATGTGGACTAACATTACCGTTAAGGACGGCTTCGACCCTATGCGAGTCAGGAACTGCCATTTTTCCGGTAAAAACCAACTCGGTATTTTCAACGAATCCATGACTTTTTTCGGACAAGTTGAAAAACCCTGTGGACTTTACCACACGCACTTTCATAACTGCAACTTGGGCGATAATGTGTTTGTCAATCAAATTAAAAACTACATTGCCAACTACAACATTGAAGACCATGTTGTGATTGACAATACTGATTTGCTGGCAGTAGACGGAGTTTCAACTTTTGGCAATGGACTGCAGGTATCGGTTTTAGACGAAACCGGCGGGCGAAAAGTTATGATTTACGATCAGCTTTCGGCTCACCTGGCTTATATGCTGGCTTTTTATAAACACCGTCGTATTTTTAATGAGCAACTGGAAAGGCTGATTGAGGAATATACCAATACGATTCAATCAGACCGCGGTTTTATTGGTCGTCATTCCAGTATTTGCAACTGCCGCGAAATTAAAAATGTAAAAATTGGTTCGCACACGCTGATTGATGGCGCCAGCAAGCTGGAAAACGGTTCGATAAACAGTACGCCTGAGGCTCCGGTGGAAATTGGGCATGAAGTGCTTATGAAGGACTTTATTATTTCTTCGGGCTCGCAAGTGACCGATGGTGCTGTTGTCAACAAATGCTTTATTGGTCAGGGCTGCCGGCTGGGCACGCAGTATTCGGCCGAGAATTCGCTGTTTTTTGCCAATTCTCAGGGCTTTCATGGCGAAGCCTGTTCTTTGTTTGCCGGCCCCTATACGGTTACCCACCATAAGTCGACCCTGCTGATTGCCGGTATGTTTTCATTCAGCAATGCAGGCAGCGGATCAAACCAAAGTAACCACATGTACAAGTTAGGTCCCATCCATCATGGAATAATGGAGCGTGGCTCAAAAACAACCAGCGACTCGTACCTGCTTTGGCCGGCAAAAATCGGGGCTTTTACCTTGGTTATGGGCCGTCACTATAAAAACTCAGACACTTCCGACATGCCGTTTTCCTACCTCATCGAACATGAAGATGAAAGCTGGCTGATTCCCGGAGTGAACCTGAAAAGTGTTGGCACCATCCGCGACGTATTGAAATGGCCCAAACGGGACAAGCGAACAGACCCGGTAAAAATGGATCATGTCAACTTCAACTTATTAAGTCCGTTTACCATTCATAAAATGGCCAAAGGCATAAGAAAGCTGAAGGAAATTCAACGTATTTCAGGAGAAACAAGCGATTTCTATTCCTACAATAACACCAAAATCAGGCGTCATGCACTTATCCGGGGAATGGAGCTCTACCACATGGCTATTCTGAAGTTCATCGGAAACTCAATCATTACCCGGTTAAATTCCTGCACATTGGAAACACGTCAGGATGTAAAAGTATGTTTAGAGCCGGATTCTAAAACCGGCACCGGAAGTTGGATTGACCTGGCCGGATTGATTGCCCCCAAACACTCAATAACTGCGTTGCTCAATGGCGTAGAAGATGGAAGCATCAACCAGCTGCGGGATATTGAAGCTATTTTCTATTCCTTACACGACAACTATTACAATTACGAATGGAACTGGACGGTAGAGTTTATCGCCCATTACTTTGACAAGCCTTTGGCTGATTTCTCGGTTGAAGATATCATTCAGCTAATTAACGAATGGCTGCAAAGTGTTGTGGAGATTGACAAGATGCTTTACTTGGATGCCAAAAAAGAATTCCGGCTCGAATCGATGACTGGATTTGGCACAGACGGAGATCAAAAAACCAAACAGCTGGATTTTGAAAATGTACGCGGCAAATTCGAGAGCAATGATTTTGTGAAAGAAACACTCAACCATATTGACCGAAAAACAGCCTTGGGGAAACGGGTAGTTGAGCAGCTTAGCAGAACAATCGAATAGTTCTGCTAAACCTCTCCATATCGTGCTCCAATCTTATTTTTTAAATCGAATACGGTGGATCGGCTTTTCGAACCAGGCGTAACGGTCAAGCCGAAGCAGACCATTCAATAGCATTAGGGCCAAAACGGTGCAAATAACGCCAACAAACGATCCAACATACACATCCAGAAAGAAGTGCTGCAACAGATAAATACGCGAAAATCCAATGCTTAAAGCAAGCACAAAAAACAGCAGGCCAATCCATCTTTTCCCGGCAAAATAAGCCATCAAACTCATGGCTGCAAAAATAGTCATGGTGTGCCCCGAAGGAAAGCTGTAATGATAATTAAGCTCCGCCGTATAAATAAACCGGTGAAAATCATCGTAGTAAAAATAATTGAACGGGCGCATCCGCTCGTCAAACACACCCTTTTTCAGCAAGTTGGTAAAGATACCCACCAGCCCAAGTGTTACCAGGCCGGTTAGGCCATAGCGAATTTTCCAGAACAGCAGAAGCACCATGGCTCCGGCCACATAAGTTCCCAGTCCCAGGTCTGTCAAGAATTCAACAAAACCATCCCATTCAATTCGGGAATAGCGATTCAGAAATAAAACAACATCTCCATGTTGGGTGGTTAAAAAAACGATGATCCCAAGAACCAGAAATACGCCATAGGCATACAAAAAACCCGTAAACCCTTTGCTGCGATATAAATTAGTAACAGTCTGTTTTATTCCCATTGCCATGAATAAGCCAATTTAAATGTTTGATATTGCCAGTCGCGTATTCCATACATGTACTGAAACTGGATGGCGTTTTTTTTCAATTCCCGCTTCACCGTTAGGGTATAAACCATGGGTTTGTCCCGTTCATTCTTGTAGCCGGAATAGCCGCTTAACGAATTTGTAAATGTCCACTTTTCATTGCTCAACTCCATTCCCCCGCCATACAGGAAGGCGTCATTTTGCAAGTTGTCCATATCGTTTGTTTGCCAGGAGTAAAAGCCTAACGACGCAAACGGGAGTCCTTGCCATTGATTGCCCTGAAACGGGATTTCCTTTGAAAAGCTCAAGTCAAAATAATACCCCGGACTATCGGTATAGCGTGCAGCATCGTAGCGGCGTCCCGACGCTGTTTTACCGGTCATCCGCAAGACCGTGTTTGGAAAAGCTTCTCCTTTCACCAGCTGAACCAAGGTGGAGAAATACAGATCGCCGGTAGCCAGGCCTCTGCCATCACGGTCGCGTGCAGCACGCTCATCACGAACTTCGTCCGACATGGAATAGTACTCCACAAGCACGCCATACAACTCAATGGCAATCCGATCGGAAAACGGATAATAGAAACGTCCGGCCATGTTTTGAGTCGGATCGCCACTTCGAAAATGAAAATCAGCACTCAGGGTAAAGCTTTTGCCGGTTTCCAGCACACCTTTGGTCAACGATGGCACTGGTAAAGCATTGGGGCCTAAGTAACCCGGACTAATAATCAAAAAACTCCGCCAGCCCGGCATCCCTGGCTCCCATCCGTGCGTTTCGTTCCACCACGACCAATCTTCCTGCGCATGAATACTTCCCACGAAAAAACAAGTTAATATAAAAAGCAAGCAACGCTTCATGAATTGACGGCCCTGATTTGTTTTTAGTTACGTTTATGTTTGCACGGACTATGCTAGAAATCTGCTTTCGGGCAGCTTGTGAATTGCCGGTGCCAATGAAAAGCCAAAGATAAGCATCGCCGAACAAAAGACATAAAAAAAACTCCCAAGGTGTTGGGAGCTTTTTCTCTTTACAGATTCAATTTCTTTCGGATACTCTTCGGAATGGCATCTTTGTGTACCATAATACTCATTGTTTTGTAGCGTACATAAGGTTTCGAGGCATAGAAGAATCCATCGTAAACATTGTATTCACCCCACGAGTTTTTTACTTTGTAATAAACCGTTCCATTCTGATCTTTTGCTGTACCCACAATCAACATCCCATGGTCGTCTGTGGTTTGATAATTATCAAAAGCTTCCTGGCGGAGTTCCTGCGTAATTATCTTTTCCGAACCAGGTTTTTCGAGGCTATACAGTTGGTTGTTTCTTTCTGATTCCGACATTTCTTCCCAACGGGCAATTTCAGCATCGTTCATTTCCTGCTTGTCAACTGCCGGAACAACAGCCACTCCTTTTTTCGAGGTGCTGAATCCTTTTTCACTTACATCGGCAGCCCAGGCAACCGTGTACCCGTTTTCGATGGAGTTGTCAATGATTGCTTCCAACTCATCCAAAGGCACGTTGTACACTTCATCCCACATCCAGTTATCCGGAACTTCAATAATAAATTTCGAGTAAAACGGATGGTGCGTATACGAACTTACCTCCACATAGTCGTCCATATCCAAACCGGTATATTCCGAAGCAAAGCTCATAGGTGTATAGCTTGCGCCTTGGTAGTCAAACTTAGCCGGAATTTCACCCAGGTAAGAATTCAGTGTTCCCCGAACAGACTCGCGCCAGGCCGGGCTCAGTTTTTTATTCGGATTTTGAATAACGGCTTCCACCTGATTTTTCAGGATACGATCCATTTCACCATGTACGTGCTGATTTTCGCCATAGTTTAAGCCGGTATATGCTTCTTCCGGAACAATCCCATATCGTTTAATGATCTTTGTTACATCATGAAAAGCACCTCCTGCCGAAAAGTTCAGGTTTCCGTGCAAGCGCACATATTTCATGCTCTTTTCGTCGTAAGTATGCCATACTATAAACATTTCAGACAAGTCCACCTCGGGTTTTCCGATGCGCAACATTTCAGCCTCTAAAAAGCTTAAACCTGAAAAAGACCAACAAGTTCCGGAGCGGTGCTGATCCTTGACCGAAGTAATCGGTATGTCTTTGATCGTTGTAAACTGGTAGCCTTTCGTCTCCTCTTCCTGTGCACTCACTCCGCCAACAATTAACAAGGCCGTTAATGCCAGCAACAAGTGCTTCTTTAAATTATTCATAAGTAAATATCAAATAAATTCTATAAAAGTTCGCCAAATATAGTCAATTAGTTAGCGATTGTTAAATGACATTACTGTTACCCCACTGTTAATAATCGTTAATTTTTCCGAAATTGAAGCCCCAACGCAACCTCTTTACTAATTTAGCATCTACGTTATCCGTTAAACGCTTTAGGCTTTCAGCCGTTCGATCTACTTGGCCGTCCGAAACGCCTATAACATATAAGAACAGAATGATCATGAAAAAATTAAGTTGGTTAATCCTCGTTTTCGCACTCATGCAATCTTGTGCCAGCAAAAAACTGGTTGTGCCTGTTGGCAATTATACCGGTGAGTTACCTTGTGCCGATTGCCCGGGCATTATGTACTCGCTTTCGTTGAATAAAGACCGTACCTATTCGGAAAGCTCCACTTACCTGGACCGGGAAGATGGAACTTTTCGTAATTCAGGGACCTTTGAAATTGTGAACGACACCATCGTTCACCTGAAAGACAAGGACCAACACGAAGGACTGAAACAATTTGTCATTAAAAACAATCAACTGGTCATTCTTGATATTTATGGCAATCCCATTGAATCGGGCTATGCCGACTGGTATATTCTGAATAAATCGGAGAAGGCAGCCCAACAGATTGACCTGAGCGGAAAGTGGATACTGACACAAATGAATACGACCACCGTTGAAGGCGAGAATGCGCCTTATATCGAGTTTCAGCTTGACGCAAACCGGTTTAGTGGTTTTGGCGGCTGCAACCGGATTGGCGGCAACTTCGAACTAAGCGGAGATTCCATTCAATTTGGAATGATTATGGCGACAAAAATGGCCTGCTTTGATGATCAGTACGAAACGGAGTTTCTGAAAACCTTGAATGAACAAAGCTGGAAGGTGAAACAAGCCAAGCAAAGCCTGACCCTGTCCAATGCTTCCGGCAAGCTGACTTTTCAGCGTGATTCAGGGGGCTCCAACTAACGCCATTTTTAAGCCAGTATTAAGTTAAGCCCAAAAATATCCTGATCTGGAAAAAAAACAACAGGACTTTTTCAGAAAAAGTCCTGTTGTTTTTCAAAAAAGGTCAGGAGATTTCCAGAAAAAAGTCCAGACATTTTTAAATAAAGTCTGGACTTTTTTAATTTCTCTCCGGACTTTTTTCAGAAAAGTCCGGTCATTTTTGAGCAGGCCTTGAATCGCACCATCACAACAAGGCCGGCTTTTAGTTTTCCCGACTTGGAGCTTATGCTAGTTGGGCCATTCAAACAGGTAATCCCCCGAACCGATTTGAACCAAAACCCGACCGTTTTCCTGGCCCACTAGTGTTATTTCCTTGAATTCGGAGAATTGCTTACCTCCTTCAGTGATGGCGGCCGCATCAGAAGCCGGGATGGCAACAATCGCCTTGGTATTCACCGGCACCGAAACCTGCAAGGTCACTTTATCAACCCCTTTTTCCCATCCCGACACAACGGTACCGTAGTAGGTCTTCAGTTCTGCTTTGGCATAGGTTAATGGTTCTCCAAGCTGCGGCTGAATCCGGATTGCTTTATACCCCGGCTGATCAACCTCTGTATCGATACCGGCAACCACGCGGTACAACCAGTCGCCAATAGCTCCATACGCATAATGGTTAAACGAATTCATGCCCGGCGTTTGAAAAGTGCCATCCGGCTTAATGCCGTCCCAACGCTCCCAGATGGTGGTGGCGCCCATGGTTACCGGGTAGAGCCACGATGGATAGGTCTTTTGCATCAACAGTTCGTAAGCCACATCGGTATAACCAAAACGAGAAAGCACATGACACAGGTAAGGCGTTCCTAAAAAACCGGTAGTCAGGTGAGTGTTGTAAAGCCGAATGTTATCCACCAGGCGTTTTGCCGCCTGATCCCGAAGTTCTTCGGGCAATAAATCGAAATGAAGTGCCAGCACATAAGCTGTTTGCGTACCGGAAACCAATTTTCCTTTGGGTGTCATGTACTCCTGCGTAAAAGCATGCTTAATCTGCGCTAGCAAATCCTGATACACTTTTACATCGTCCTGCTTGCCCAGCACTTGCGCTGCCTGAATAAGCAACTGGGTGGAATGAGCATAAAAAGCCTGGGCAATTAAACTCTTGTCGGTAACGGCCGACATGCCCGAGTTATCATCAAAAGGACGGTAAAACAACCAGTCACCAAAAGAATGTTTCGGCCGCCACAAATCCTTATGACTCACATGCTTAATATAGTCCACCCAAGCTTTCATACTTGCATACTGAGTTTCCAGCAACTCCTTGTCACCATAGGCCAAATACATGGTCCAGGGAGCAATGGTGGCTACATCGGCCCACCCCGGACTAACCTGCTTGTTGTTCAAAACATCAGGAACAACATAAGGCACACCGCCATTTGCATACTGGTCGGCCGCAACATCTTTCAGCCATTTATCGAAAAAACTGTGCACCCTAAAATTGAAACTTGCGGTACGGGCAAAGGCCTGCGCATCACCTGTCCATCCCAAACGCTCGTCGCGTTGCGGACAGTCTGTCGGCACATCCAGAAAATTACCTCGCTGCCCCC
The DNA here is from genome assembly GCF_050589705.1 of Sunxiuqinia rutila. Taxonomy (NCBI): domain Bacteria; kingdom Pseudomonadati; phylum Bacteroidota; class Bacteroidia; order Marinilabiliales; family Prolixibacteraceae; genus Sunxiuqinia; species Sunxiuqinia rutila. The sequence goes on along the minus strand of NZ_JBNGOT010000005.1, from coordinate 166,228 downwards.
ACTGAATGTTATGCTGCAGCTGGTTAACCAAGTCATCCGAACATTCAAAGGAACCCGTTAGCTCCATATCCGAATAAAGGGCTGTTGCCGTAAAATTTTCAGGCTTCAATTCTCCCGGATAACCTTCAACCTTAATGTACCGGAAACCTTGCCAGGTAAAGTGCGGTTCAAATTCTTCCAAGCCCTCCCCTTTTAAAATGAAGGTATTTTGCTGCCTGGCCGACCGCAGGCTTTCGGTGTAAAAATTACCGTCCTTATCCAGTACTTCGGTGTGGGTAATGGTAATTTTATCGCCTGCTTTTCCGGCCACTTTTAGTTGCACCCAGCCCACAACATTCTGTCCAAAATCAATCACCTGGTCTCCCTCCGGTGTTTCTAGTATTTCTACCGGATGGAATATTTCCTGCTTTCGAATGGGCTCATTCTCTGTTGTAACCAAAATTGTCTTGGAGTAATTTTTCACCTCCACATTGCTCCAGCCACTGTCGTTAAATCCGGCTTCAGACCAGCCTTTCTGCTCCAGACGCGCATCGTAGGTTTCGCCATGATAAATTTCGGAATAAACGATAGGCCCAGTCGATGATTTCCAGCTTCCATCGGACAAAACCACTGCTGTTGAGCCATCATCATACGTCAGTTCCAGCTGAAAAAGCAAAGCCAGCTCGTCGCCATAAGCATCCACCTTCCCCTCAAATCCAATATTTCCGCGATACCAACCATTGCCTAAGGTTACGCCCACGGCATTATTGCCTTCGTTTATCAAGTCAGTTACATCATACGTTTGATACTGCAACCGTTTATTGTATGAAGTCCAGCCCGGTGCCAAACAAAGGTCACCCACCTTTTGCCCATTAATTTCTGCCTCGTAAACACCCTTGGCGGTGATAAAAGCCAAGGCCTGCACAAGCTTTTTATCGCTGGTGAATTCCTTGCGAAACAAAGGTGAAGGCCGACTCTTTTGCTCTTTAAAGCCAACCTGAATCCACTGAGCCTGCCAATTAGCAGCTTGCTGAAGACCAGTAACAAAAAAAGAAGGATCACTCCATTTCGATAGTTTTCCCTTGTTGTCACGAACCCTTACCTGCCAGTAATATGGAGTGCCCGGCGCCAATTCACTTCCCTTGTAAGGAACCAATACGGACTGGTCGGACTGAACAAGCCCGGAGTGCCAGCTCAATTTTCTCCCTTGCTTCAACGCTTTCAGATCCGGACTGACCCTGATTTCATAAGCTGTTTGCATCACATTTCGTTTGTCGGCAAGTAGCTGCCAACTTAAACGGGGCATGGGATCATCAATGCCCAAAGGTTCTTGTCTGTTTTCAACCAACAGATTAGTAACCTGCACTTGAGCCACTAAAGGAACAACACTGATTGAAAGAATAAATAACAGAAGAATTCGTCTTTTCATGATGGTTTAGAATTAGGTTATTTTAGGTATTGCGAATGAGTTTCTTCCGAGCTAGTCATTTCACAAGGTACAAAAGTTAGCCTGTTTTTCATTTACTACTTTCCGGTACCATCCTGTTTCCCAAGCATATTATCCAACATAAAAGCAGGCTCCCCTCCCAAGGAACCTGCCACAAACGCATCAACTAAAAATGAAGATTTAAAATAGTTTTTCTCACATGTCAATTACTTCTCTGGAGAAACCTCAACATGAGTAAGAATAACTTTATTCATTAGATACAACAACTTCGACAAAAACACTCACTATTTGGTGATGGAATTGTAAACGTGCTCAAAAAATAGACTAAGAAACGGATAAAGTAAACGCAGAAAAAAAGCCCCGGCAAAACGCTTTAACGTTTCTCCGGGGCTTTTTCTTTTAGAGCAACGAAGTAAGCCAATCAGTGGCATCCGCAATCGTCCATGCCGCAAGTCCGCTCTTTTTTACTTTTAGGTTTCAGAAAATATTTCTTCACCAAATAAGCTACCGCAGCGGCCACAGCCAGATAAACCAAAATATGTTGCAAACTCCACATCGTCAATTTCTTTATCGTTTAAAAATTAAGCAAGCATCTGGTAAGCTCCCAAAGCAACCAGGTAAGCAAATCCACTCATAAGCACCAGCTGAATGAATGGCCACTTCCAGCTGTTGGTTTCCTTTTTGACAATGGCCAGCGTACTCATACACTGCAAGGCAAAAGCATAAAACAAAAGCAACGAAATACCTGTCGGGAAATCAAAAAGCTTCTTCCCGGTCCGAATATTCACATCCGACGACATGCGTTCCTTAATCGTCTCTTCCTCTTCACTACCCACACTGTAGATGGTAGCTAAGGTTCCCACAAAGACTTCGCGGGCAGCAAACGAGGTCACCAGGGCAATCCCAATTTTCCAGTCGTAGCCCAAGGGCCGAATCACCGGCTCAATCGCATGACCAATGATACCGATATAAGAGTGTTGCAACTGGTATGAAGCCACAGCGGTCTGCATTTCCTGCTCGCTCAGCATCGTATTTTCAGGTTGTGCCCGAACAATTTCTTCAGCCTGGTAAAAATCATCGGAATACCCATTCGAAGCCAGAAACCACAAGACAATCGAAATGGCTAAAATAATTTTACCGGCAACCAGCACAAAGCTTTTGGTTTTCTCAAGCACGGTATAAAGCACATTTTTTGCCATCGGAACTTTATAGGCCGGCATTTCAACAACAAAAGTAGTATGTGCCTTATTTTTGATGATCTTATCCAGCACAAAGGCCGACAGAACAGCCATTCCAAAACCCAAAACATACAGGCCCATTAAAGTCAGCCCCTGCAGGTTGAAGCCCACAAAAGTCTGATCGGGAATAACTAAGGCTATAATGATCAGGTAAACCGGTAAACGGGCCGAACAGGTGATAAAAGGAGTCACCAAAATGGTAATCATCCGTTCTTTCCAGTTTTCAATGTTACGGGTAGCCATAACCGCCGGAATGGCGCAGGCAGTCCCTGAAATGAGTGGCACAACGCTTTTTCCACTCAGCCCGAAACGACGCATCAAACGATCCATCAAAAAGACAATCCGGCTCATATAGCCACTTTCTTCCAGCAAGGAAATAAATAAAAACAAGAAAGCGATTTGAGGTACAAAAATCACGACACCTCCAATGCCGGGCAGAATTCCTTCGGCCAATAAGCTGGTAAAAGGACCTTCAGGCAAGTGGTTGTTGGTCCATCCGCTCAGGTGCGCAAAAGACTGATCGATGAAATCCATCGGGATGCTGCTCCAGTTGTAAATAGCCTGAAACATCAGTAACATGATCAAAAAGAAAATGGCATACCCCCCGATACGATGCGTCAAAATACGATCTAAAACACTGCGCCAATCGGTCGCTTTCGTGCGATCAACCTGGTAGGCATCGTTCAAAAAACGATTGATAAACAGGTAGCGGGCAATGGTTTCTTTCTGTTGCAAACGTTTAATTTCGGGCGTGTTTCGTTCCGAATAATCATTCGCTTTTAGCAAGCTCTCATCAATCTTTTTTAGCGCAACATCCTGTGAAACACACAACCACAGGCGGTATAAATCTTCTTCGGGAAAGGCCTTTTGCAATCGCTCGAAATAAGTTGCATCCAACTCCGAAACAGATAGACAGGGCGAAACCGGCAACTGCTGGTAATCTTCAATCTGTTTCTTTAGCTCATCAATTCCTGTCTTCTTCCGAGCACTCATCAAGACAACCCGGGTGTTCAGTTTTTTCTCCAGTAACTCAACATCCAGGCTTATGCCCCGCCGTTCCATTTGGTCGGCCATATTGATCACCAAAATAGCCGGAATCTTCAAATCTTTAATTTGGGTAAAAAGAATGAGGTTGCGCTTGAGGTTTTCCACATCAGCTACCACCACGGCCAGATCCGGAAAATCGGGTTGCTCCTTTCTCAGCAGCGATTCAACCACCAGCTGTTCGTCCGCCGAAGAAGCATTCAGGCTGTAGGTTCCGGGAAGATCAAGAATATGCGCCTTTCCCCCTCCCGGCAAGCGGCAGGTTCCTTCCTTTTTCTCCACCGTAATTCCCGGGTAGTTCCCAACTTGCTGGTTCAAACCAGTCAATAAATTGAACAAGGACGTCTTGCCCGTATTCGGATTCCCAATAAGTGAGACCTTCAATTGTTTGCCCATTTTACTCTAAAGCACTTTGGTAATTTCAATCAAGTCAGCTGTTTCACGTCTGATTGCCAGATTATTTCCATTGATATTCAGAAACAAAGGGTCGCGAAACGGCGCTAGTTGAATTAACTGCACCTCATTGCCCGGCAAGCATCCCATTTCCTGAAGCTTAAGCGGAATTTTTTCCACTGCAAAATTTCCGATAATTCCCTTTTCACCTGGTCGCAGACTGTTAATGGTCTCTTGTATTGTTGAAATTGTTAAATCAATCATGCTTTAATTTTTTCTTTCGTTAGCTTGAATTCCAAGCGTTTTTATAAATCAGACATTACTATCCTTTTCCAAATAAACAAAAATAGTTTTCTGCCGAAACCTTAACAATCCCTATTACTAGTGATATTCTATTTGTGGCTGTAATTTTCAGAAGTACAGCTCCCCTTTTCTTATGACTAAAACGAATGAGTACATGAAACTTATTTATCAAAGCGCTGCTTTAAAAAGAAGGCAAACCGAAAGCCTTTGTCGTGAAACAAAGGCCTTCGGCAAGCAGAACGATCAAGTCCTTGACTAGTTTTCTACCTCCACAAATGCACTCCAGCTTGCCCCACTAATGTCGAGCAGCTTTAACTCGTATTTTCCGGCCATTAGCTGTTGCAACTGGTCATTTTCAATGCTCAAAGTCGCTTTTGCTCCCAATGGAATCACCAAGCTGTGCTTTCCGGGCTTTACCCGGGCAACATAGTTATTACTAATATTTTCCTCCGGGAAAGCAGCCAGATCATCACCGTCCAACGCAATAACGGTCTGTCCACTTTCATCCATCAGTTCAATCCCAATCAGGAATGAACCGTATACATCGGCTCCTTCCACGCGAAACACCTGAAATGAAAGTTGATCCTTGGCAATTTTTGCTTCAGCAATTTCAATTTTAGGCTTGACTGATTTGTTGTGCAGGTTTCCCCAAACCCCACCGTGAAAATGCTGGTTGGTAAATAAGGTGATGAATAAAATGAGGAATGACCCGGCAAAAACAAGCCGGTGCAGTTTTGTGAGCTGAATGGGTAAAACGCCCGAACCAAGCCAGCTAAACCATTTGTGTTTCGTTATCGCATGATCTTTCTTCTGCAAATAATAGTCGAGCGAATAGCGTCCGCTGCCAGACAAAAACAAGGTAAAACCCGAAGCTATTCCGAGAATCCCGATTTGCCATTCGTCCAGGCAGGTTGTACCAATCCAGCCTGAGCCCAATAAAATTCCCATGGCCAAACCAAAAACTCCGGCACTCATAAGCCTGGTAAAAAGTCCGAGCATAATGAAAAGCCCCACAATTCCTTCAATAATGGTAAAAGCTGCCATGGCCCACCACAACACTTCCGGGATGGAAACCAGGTACTCAATTACGGGACCAATGCCCAGCGCATTGGGCAGAAAATGGTTGAATTTTTCGCCAATGTAACCGGCCGCTTCCGGATCAAGTTTATTGGCTAAAAACAAGCGGCGCCAAAAAGCTGAGAAATAAGTCCAGCCTACAACCAGACGAATAGATAAGGTGAATAAACCAGCCAACTGATAAGACTGGGCTAAATTTTTATGTTGCATGTTATTTTGTTTTGAGTTCCCCCATCGTCAAACTATTCTGCAGACGCTGCACATATACAGCATCCCCTAACGACGAGGAATTAGTTGTTAAAAGATGATTTTACTTACTGCGCTCACATGCAATCAGGCAGCATACTTCAATCTTTTATACAAGAGGTAAAGAGGAACTTCAGAGCCCCTTAGAACAGGGGATCCCGACACGCGTTCAAATGTGGCTGCCGGTTGGTCAAAATCTGAAGTATTATTGGATAGAACGACCGAAGGTCCAAACGAGGCACTTGTTTTTACCACCTTATGCGGAACGGCATCTGCTGCATAATAATCATAACTACAGCTGGATCCGTACTGTACCGAAGCCTTAAACTTCACCAGGCTTTCCGTCGTTTGTTGCCCTATGGCACGTTGAAGCGTATTGCGAACCGAACAAGGAGCCAATGCCAAAAACAGGCCCATGAACACCACCGCCCACAGCTTGCTGCTAAAAATATTGTATTTGGAAATTGTACCCATCAGTCAAAAAAACACGCTTCAATAACTATCAAAAATCTTTCGTTGTTTTAATTCTGGCAAAAATAGAAAAGACCAGCAAGAGTCCCTACTGTTTAACAATTCATTAACTAGTTTCAGCCTCTCATTAACGACTATTAACGTTCCACTAAAAGTTCAGGCCTTTTGAACAAGCATGAAAAGGTTGGGATCGTTATGTCTATTAAAGTGAGTTAGAACATCCAAATAATCGGTTTTGTTTACTTGACCGATGCAATCCGGAATCTTGTCGCCAATTCTTTAAAACAAAAAAGTGCCTCCCAACTAATGGAAGACACTTTTTGAATCATATATCTAAAAAGAAGGCTATGCGTTTCGTTCGCGGCTTTGCCAGGTATAACCGGTTATCGTTTTTCGGTTGGGCAGAGCCAGGCTCAGCAACAAGGCCAGCACGACACTGGCGGCCATGCCTACCAGACCGTAAAGCAAAAACGAAAGATCCGAGTGATTTTTCACCAGCGTCAGAACAATCAGGCCACCAACAACACCGCCCAGTGCGGCATGGCCCGAAATTCGTGGAAAGAAAACACCCATCACAAACAAGGCACCAAGGCCTCCGGTCAGCAAGCCCAGGAACGTGTTAAACTGATCCCAAAGCGAAGCAATGTTCCAGGTGGCCAGCATCAAGGCCATCATTATTCCAAGTACGCCCACAATAATGCCGGACCAGCGGGCAACAGACATACTACGCCCCAGCGTTACCTTTTTAGCAAGCACCTTGTAAAAATCTGACGTGATTACCGCTGACACCGAGTTGATGTTGGACGACAAGGTTGACATTGCCGCGGCAAAGATGGCCGCAATCAGCAGTCCGGCAACACCAGCCGGCATTTGGGCCACAATGAACTGCGGAAACACCGAATCGATGTTGGGATTAACCACGGCCATCCGTTCAGGATTTGAAGTATAATAGGCATACAACCCGGTTCCTAAAAGGAAGAAAATGATGCTTACCGGTATGCTCAAAAAACCATTCAGCCAAATGCTTCGTCCGGTCGCTTTTTCATCTTTGGTTGTCATGTATCGCTGCACAACACTCTGGTCGCTAGTGTACGAAATTAAGGTGTTTGCCAACCCGCCAATCAGCACCACCCAGAACACTGGCTGTGTAAAATCGAACCGAAAATCGAAGGTGTGAAACTTATGATGCGCGGCAGAAATGTCTAAAAATCCGCCCAAACCGCCTTCAACCCCGGCCAACATAAAGGACAGCGCGATGAAGGCACCACCAACCAAAATGAATCCTTGAATAACATCGCCCCAAACAACGGCTTCGATACCACCACTGGTACAGTAAATGATGGTTACCACCCCCATGACAATAATGGCCAGGTAAATGTTAAAGCCAGTTACGGCATTCAGGGCCAATGAAGGCAGAAACAGCACAATGGCAATCCGGCTCACCATGAAAAAGACAAACAAAGCCGAAGCCAGCCAGCGCACTGACCGGTTAAACCGGGCTTCCAGGTATTGGTAAGCGGTATCAAAATTAAACCTTCGGAAAAAAGGCAAAAAGTAACGGATAACAACCGGAGCAATAACAATGATGGCCATGTTAAACATGAACATACGCCAGTCGGTGGCGTAGGATTTAGCCGGAATGGCAATAAAGGTAATCGCGCTTAGCGTTGTGGCGAAAATACTGATACCAGCAGCCCACCAGGGAATACGTCCTCCGGCTTTGAAAAAATCATCAGTGCTGCTTTCGCGTTTCATGAAATAAAACCCGAGGAGCAACATGCCAATAAAATAAACCCCCAACACCAAATAGTTGAGCCAGCCAAAAACCGGTTTCACCGTTATCCGGAATTCCTGCAACATGGGCGTGCGGGTGGCGGGTTTAATTTCGCCACCGGGAACAACCAGCGAGCCGTTCCACCAAACCGAAGAGCTAACTGCCACAGGCGTTCCTTCCCAGCTTCCTGCGTCAAACCACACATCGGTCACCGTATTATAAATCAATATTTTTGTATTGAATCCGGGATGATTGATCCACAGCGAATCCCGTTCAGACTGAGCCTGAGCATCGCCGTTCTGCATCCGGTTAATTGCTGCTTCCACCTGGTTGAAAGTAGCGCCGGAGTCGCCTCCAGCCACGACCACATGCGAAGCACCAACCGGGCTTGCTGCAGCTACGGCCAAGGACATCGCCTGTCCATCGGCAAGCTGGATATCTCTTTGCTGTTTCCAAACTTCTGCCGAAGGACGGAAACGAAATACGCCGGAGTAAAAAGTTGTTGTGCTGGCCCCGACTGCTTTGGCGCGGCCACCAAAAACAAAAACACTCACCTCTTCCCCATCCATCTGAGCAACAGCTGATGCGCCCGCCACCGGCATTGGGAAAGCGGCTAAAGTTTGCCAACCGGCAGACAAGTTCGCGATATCCAGTTTCAGAAACTGGTCGGTAGCACCGGTTGCACTTTGCCCGCCAACAACATAAACGGAATTTCCGATCACTGTTGCCGCCGGATTTTTAACAGCAACCGGCAGTTCTGGAAATTGCTCTAATTCAAGCTGATTATTTACCCAGCTGATTAAAACCACTTGTTTGCTTAAGCCTGCAGACGTTTGACCGCCCAGGCACAAAAGCCCCTCGGACAGCGAAACCGAAGCTCCTTCGGCAATGCCTTCCGGAAGTTGCCCATTCTGCACCAGCTCAACGGCACCATCCGTCCCGCGCTCAAACACAAGAACGGCATCAGAAAAATGCTTTTGTCCGCCTTCCCAGGGTTTGCCATCCGGAAAAGCAGAGCCGCCGGCCACAAGCAGCGCGTTGTTATGCACGCCTGCAAAAGCACCTGCCACCCCTTCCTGACCGGCAATTTGTTTGACATCACCCAATATGTTTTGGGTGCTTTGCTCAATGTGATTAATTTCTTCTTCGGCCAGCAGCTCTCCGCTCCACAGCCCCAACAGAACAAGAAAGGCCATCGTCACCTTTCTTGTTAAGCTGAATGCTGACCTGGCCATTTGTTGATTTCGTTTTTGATTTTGTCTCATTAGTTTAATTTTTCCAATGTTTGCCATACCTGATAAAGTCCGCGCGGTACATGGAAGCATCCCTTCCACTTGCCACCTTTCAGCGGCAGCAATACTTCGCCACGACGGTTCAGGTACCCAAACCATTCATCATGCTCCGGATCGGCAAAATGCGACCAGGTATAATCGTGTACTTTTTCAAACCACTGCAGGCATTCTTCGTTGCCTGTGTGTTTATAGGCTTTAATCAGGCTGATGAGCGTTTCAATATGCACCCACCACAATTTCTGATCCCACTCCAGTTGCTGAGGTGGATTGCCTTTAAAATCGAGGAAATAGAAAATGCCGCCAAACTCCTTATCCCAGCCAAACTTCAGGGTGTCAAGCATAATTTTCACGGCCTTTTGCATCAGGGCCTCATCGTTGCGGCGTTCTGCCAAATCCATGATAAACCACATCGCTTCAATGGTGTGTCCGGGGTTTAACAGCCGGCCTTCAAACGAATCGGAAAAGCTGCCATCGGGTTTCACATTTTCCAGAATCAGTCCGGAATCAGGCTGATAGAAAACATCCATCACCTCGTGAATCGCCTCATCAATGGTTTGATTCACCAGTTCTTCAGGAAGAAGATGCTCAATTTCCAGCGACAGGTTACACAAAATCATAGGCAATGAAAAGCCTTTCAGCGGACGCGTGCCATCAACCAGCTTGTTGTATTGTCCTTTGGGGTTGTTCTGGCGCGCCAGAATATTGTCGAACGTTTGTTTGGCAACCTCGGCGTACTTCTCGTTGCCGGTAGCCTGGTACAACTGGCCAAAAGCCATGGTTGCAAAACAGTCGGAGAAAATATTGTAAGGCTGAACCAGCGGCTTTCCTTCGCGTGTCAGCGAAAAATACCAGTTCAGCTCTCCATCATGTCCGTGCTTCAACAGGAAACGAGCGCCATGTTCGGCCATTTCCAGCCACTCCGCTTTTTTCTCAACCCGGTTGTACAAAGACGAAAACATCCACACCTCACGTGCCTGAAGCCAGACAAATTTATCGGTATCAAAAACTGTTCCGGTCCGATCCAGGCAAGTAAAATAACCACCAAACTCCTCGTCTTTCGAATTTTTCTCCCAAAAAGGAACTACCTTTTCCAGTAATTCCTTCTGATATTGTAATGCTAATTGTTTAAAATCCAAACTCATGATTTTTTGTTTTTATCCGAATTAAAGCTTATTCCTGACGGATGATTCCACGAATCACCTCGGCTGAACGCATGCCCGGACGAATTTCGCCTCCGGGAATAATAACCGACTCGTTCCACCAAAAGGCAGTGGTTGTTACCGGCGTCATTCCGGCCATATCTCCGGCCCGGCTCAACTTCCCGCTTCGGGTGTTGAAACAGAAAACAGCTGTGCAAAAGCCCTTATGGCTGGTCAAATGGTTTTCTTTCAGCTTCAGAAAATGGTCCTTTTCTTCGGGAGTATCAGCCAGAGCCACTGCGTTTATCAAACGCTCGGTTTGGTTAAAGGCTTCTCCCGTATCGCCACCAAACAACAGGATGGAGTCGCTGCCATAAGCCAGGCCCGTACCTGCTGAAAGTCCAAACGGCGCTTCGCCTTCAACCTGAAGTTCACCGGTTTTTTGCCATTCATTTTTTGAAGGTACGTATTTCCAGATAGCGCTCAAAAACTTAGAGGTTGCTCCAGCTCTGCAGCGGCCACCCAAAATATAAAAGCAGGTTTCTGTTCCGTCGTGCTGACAGGCAGCTACCGCATGCGACAAGCGTACCGGTAAGTCAGGCAGCTTCTGCCAACCAGCCTCCGGAGCTTGCAAATTCAGTGAAAAGAAATGACTCGTTTCGCCTGTTACGCCCATACCACCAGCCAGGTAAAGCGTTGTTCCGTGCGCCGCGGCTGCCGAGCTGGCCAAAGCCTCCGGCAACTGCGGATAATCTGTCATTTTCAGCTCATCCTCTTCGAATGAAAGGCAAAAAGCACGAGCGGCAGGGCCATCGCCAGTTTCTCCTCCTAAACTAACAATTCCTTTTTCAGTTGAAACACAAGCGCTGTAAGCCATTGGCTCTGGCAATTGCCAGTTGGCATGCTCCCAACTAAATGCAGCGTTTGCCTTTTGCTTCCATGTAAAAACCGTATCGTGATAAAGTTTTCGGCCTCCTTCCCACGGCATCGCTCCTTCAAAATTTGAACCTCCCGCCAGCACCAATCGGTTGTGGTGCACACCGGCGACAAGCCCTGCCAATCCATGCTGAAAAGCATTTTTATTGGTTACCGGAATTTCTTCCAGTTTTTCCCACTCTAGTTGCATATCGCTTAATCCTGCTTTTATAGTTTGAAACTGTAACCAGTTGATTTAAGGATGCTCGAAAAGCTTACACCTTAAATTTTTGAAAATAACGCTTCCATATCCAGCGCACGAACATCTGCCTGGAAGGCTTGGTAAGCTTCCGCTGTCATGTTTTTCACCGGTAAACGGAATTCACCACACTCCACGCCAACATAGCGCATATAGGCTTTTCCGGTAGCTATGCCTCCGTATTTACCGAGTAAACGAATCATGTCGATGGATTGCTGCTGCAGCTTACGTGCTTCCACAAAATTGCCTTCATTGTAAGCTTTAATCAGTTGATGGTAAAGCGGTGCTGCATAGTTAAACGTACTTCCAACGCCTCCACGTGCTCCCAATACCAGTGCCGACAACAGGTTTTCATCGCGTCCCCATAGCATGTCGTATTTTCCATCCTGGAAACTCAAACAGCTTAGGAAATCCATGAAATCTTCGTGCGTGTATTTGATACCAGCCAGATTAGGAATCATTGTACTGGCTTCCTGCAAAAACTCATACATCGACACGTTGCATCCCGTTAACACCGGAATGTGATAGAAGTAAACCGGCAATTGAGGTACAGCCTCAGCAATTTTAGCACAGAACTCAGCCAATTGCTTTCCGGTGGCTGGTTTAAAGTAGAAAGGTGCCAAAATAGCAATGGCGTCAACACCCAGTTCAGCTGAAGCTTTTGCGCTTTCAATACATTCCTTATAAGAAGTTCCACCGACCAGGTTAATCACCTTCAAGGCTTTGTGTTCCTTATTTAAAGCGGTCCAGGCAGCTGTAAGCTTTAGCTTCTCGTCTTGAGAAAGCGAAACACCTTCGCCTGTTGAGCCATTGATAAAGGCTCCTACCACACCATTTTTCTGCAAAAAATTATAATATGCAGGCAGCTGTTCCAGCTTAATCTCTCCATTGGCATGCATCGGTGTAAATGGTGCCGCAATCAATCCTTCAATTTTATTAATCATTGTATTCATAGTATTATTCCTCATTCCATTAATGGTGATTGTATTTAAATAAATTCTCGTATTATTTCAGACCAAAGTTGGTATCCTTCCCCTTTCAGGTGAAGACCATCATTCGTATAAATTGGATTCATATAGTCATTGCTGTCACTCTTAAATTCTGAAAATAAATCGATAAAGCTGCATGAAGTTTTCGTACACCAACCTTTAAGCCGTTGGTTGATCCAGAGAATTTCGTTTGTTTTGGAACAATGGCCTGAAAATTTTTCAAATTCAGGGTTTACAGGCAAAAGGCTTTGGATATAAACCCGGGTTTTAGGCGAATCGGATTGAATTTGCTCAGCAATTTTGCAAATATTGCTAAAAACAGCTTCTTTCGATAGTCCACGGGCAAGATCATTTATACCAATTAAAACAAACACCTTTGCCGGCTTCGATTCTGTCACTTCCGATAAACGGAACAAAACGCCTTCGGTGACATCGCCACTAATGCCTCGGTTTTTAATTCTCTTATTTTGAAAAAGTTCGCTCCACTCACCCCCATCAGTAATGCTGTTCCCCATAAATATAATTTCATTTTTCGTATTGGGTAGTTTCTCAAAAAGGGTTCTCCGCTGTTCATAGTAAGTCGATTGAAACGATTTTTTTCCCTCCTGTGCCCTTACCACAGGCAAACAGCAAACGAGTATCAGCGCAGTGACTATCAACTTTGCATTTAACATATTACTTCCTTTTAAATATCCCAATCCGAACATTCGAGTTGAAATGTTGAAGCAGGCAAGCCTTCTTCATTAGTTAAATTTCCCCGGGAGTAAGGTTTCCAGGCATAACGCACCTGATGCACCTTTAAATGATCTACCCGAATAAGAATCGTATTTCCTTTTAGTTTGCCCTCGGTTGAAATGAAGATTCCATCAGCTCCGGCAACTTCAAGCTCACGCACAGGCTTTTCATCTGCCGTTGTAAGCGTTGTAGCTGATTCAAACTGTAAGGTCAGCCAATCGCCTTTTTGCTGAAAACCGATTGGGTTGGGTCCGTTGCAAACAATTTCCTGTCCGTAATTCCGGTTTAGCGCCAACCGGGCAAAACGCTCACCAACTTCCTGTTTGCGCACAGGATGTACATCCAGGGAATCACCAAGATCGCTGGTTACAACCATTCCGGCATGAGGAATCTCATCGGCCAACTGGCGTTGTGCCTCCCGGAAGTGCGGCCATGAAGGACGGGTAAGGCTGGACAGTTGTGCAAAATAAAAAGGCATGTCGGCTTGTTGAAAACTCGTTCGCCAGGCTTCAACCAATGCCGGAAAAGCACGCTGATAATGCTCCACATTATGTGCATTCGATTCGCCCTGATACCAAAGGGTACCAGCCAATGGCAGACCAGTAAGCTGTTGCAAGCCGGCTTCAAAAATATAAGCGGGTTCATACGGGTGCCGTTGCAAATTATTCGTCGCCAGTGCCAGATTTTTAGCACCCCGCATCCGGCACCAGTCCATTAAAAAGTCATTTTTTTTCCAGTTATAAAGAACATCTACCAAATAGGGATCAGACTCCAGAGAGAACCGATCGATAAAAGACTCAACAGGTGCTCCTCCAACACTCAGTTGGATAAGCCCAACAGGAACATCAAGCGATTCCTGCAACTGTTTTCCAAAGTAATAAGAAATGGCCGAAAATCCGGCAGCAGTCGCAGCAGAGCAGGTTTCCCAATTTCCCTCAAAGTAATCAAGGTCATTCACTTTTTCCAGGGTTTCTAAATCCCATTCCGAATTATTGGGGCGCGCGATGCCCGCCAAATTAAAGAGTCGGATACGATCGTGATCAGCCTGCTGAAGAGCTGCTTTTCCGTTTTTCGAATCCTGCAGTTTGAATTCCATATTCGATTGTCCGGCACACAACCAAAGCTCTCCAACCAGAATATCCTCCAGCATGATCGAATCACCACTTTCTGTATAAACAGCCAAACGGTAAGGACCACCCGCCGGAACCGGATCGAAAACCAGTTTCCAGTTGCCGGCATTGTCAACCACCACTTCGCGCACTTGTCCGGCCAACCGGGCCATAACCTTTTCATGGCGATCGGCTTTTCCCCATACCGGTATTTCCCGTTTCTGCTGAAACACCATTTGATTCATCAAAACCGGAGCCAGCGTTAAGCCACCAAAATCACCGGTTAGATGCTGATAAACAGTTTTAGCCAAAATTGCAGCCCCCTTGGCGTTTGGATGAAGCGCATCAGGAAACAAATAAGGATGTGGATAAAGCGCTTGGTGCAAGTCAATCAGCCCCACTTCCATGGTTTCGGCAAGCTGTTCTATTTGAGCTTGAATTTGCCAAAACCATTCGTGGGTTCCGGATTTAAATCGTGGATGCGGATGAAAAATCGGTGTCATCCGGCAAATCCAAATTTGTACGTTGGGTGAACCCGATTCACGAAAATCCTGAATCAGCTGCCGGTAATCGTTCAAAAACTCATCGCGGTAGTTGGGCCAGTTTCGCGGATCCGTGTCATTCAATCCCAAATGAATAATGACAACATCGGGTTGATAGGCCAACGCATTCTGATAAGCATCCGTTTGAACGTAAGGCCGATGACCTTTGCTTAATAAGGTAGAACCGCTCACTCCCAAATTTCCAACCTGATAATCATCGCCAAGCAGCCCTTGTAGCTGAGCCGGATAAGACTCTTCTTTCGGATTCTCCAGCTTATACCCTTCAGTAACTGAGTCGCCAATGCAAGCTACTTTGGTTGGCTGTGCTGCAAGCCAGAAAGGTGCTACTATCAGCACCAACAAAGCCATTATGCTATTCTGTAGTTTCATAAATAACTGCTTCTATAAGCTACTGAAGCTTCGTATCCGTTGAAAATTTCAGTCCTTCCACTTCACGAACACCTTCTGCATTCTGGTGTACCGGAACAAAAGTGAACATCCTTTTCCAAGTATCCTTTTTCACCGGTATTTTCAGCAGCACTTCATTCCATCCTTTTTTCAGATTGATGGATTGCGGGTCTCTGAAAAAGTAATTTTCATCGGTGAAAGGAATTTCTTCCGTATTGCTTGCCAGTCCGGGTTTATTCCATTTGGGTGCGGCAATCAGTTCTCCGTTCAGCCATGCTTTCGGATGGGTATTGTGCCATTCCCCGTCTTCTGGAAATGGTCCTCCTCTGCGACCACCGGAGCGCGACCAATCGTGAAAACCAATCCAGGCACCAACCGTTTGATCTTTGGGCGACCAAATTTGAGTGTAGGCATAATAGGTTCCTTCTTCTTTGGGAAGATAAGACGGGTAACCGAAGAAGTGACTCAGGTGAATCGTTCCAACAATAAAGGGCCCTTGCCAGGAATAATTGACCGTATCAATCCGGTAAGTATCCTGCAGTTTTTCTTCAACCAGAAACTTCGCATCCACATCGCCTTGATTGGCGATCGGTCCTAAAACCTTCCATTCAATATTCGTTTGTTTCACATAGGGAAACGGTTTTCCAACAAAATACTGATCGCGGTGCTGAATCAACCGATCCTCAAAAGCACTGAATTCCTCTAACAATTCGCTTCCTTTTTCCGGCAACTTAGCCAGGTACTTTTCGCCAATTTTCTTTTTCTGTCCGGTCCACGACGTTTCGCTGTAAGTCAGTATTGAAGGATAAACCGGATTTTGTATTAAAATGTCGTATTCGTCGTTCACATTGTTGTCGTTCCAGCAACACAAAATGCCCCCCATTCGCAGCGAATCACCATGGGCTGCTCCGTTAATGCGCTCGAAATAGAGTTGGGAAATACCCGCCAACGGATCAAGATGGTTGACGTAATTTAACCGGCAGTCAATGTAGCGATGTCCCGGTTTGGGATGGCCGCCTGACGACCAAAGTTGGGTGATGGAAACGGAATCGCCCTCAATTTTTTGTCCTGGCCGCCAAACAATCAGTTCGCGCCCGTGGTGCTGGGTCACCCGCTCAAGAAGTGCCGGAAGTAACGTTGGCGAAGGTTCTTCATAACTGTGCCAAACCTCATCGGTTCCCAGGTGAATGTAGGGCATCACCTCTGCCGGAACCAGGCTGCACAGTTCATCAACCAGGTCGATTAATACCGGCTGCACCCGCGGATCGTTCATGGCTTCAAATCCCATGGCTTTGCGGAATGCGGCACTGTGCCCGGGTATGTCAAATTCAGGAATCAGTGTAATATGCCGTTCCTGACAGTAAGCCACTAATTCTTTAAAGTCGTCCTGGGTATAGTAGTTGCCTTTTTGGCGGGTCATGCTTTCTGCCGCGTTCAATTGGGGATAAATTTTGCTTTCCAAACGCCACCCCGGATTTTCGGTAACATGAAAATGAAAAACGTTAAACTTATACGCCGCCAGCACATCAATTTGCTCTTTGAGCATTTCCATGCTCTGGAAGTTTCGGCCCACATCCTGCATGAAGCCACGAATACGAAAAGCCGGCCAGTCGACAATATTGCAACCTGCAATAAGCTGTTTGCCCTTGTTGGAGTAAGTCAATTGACGCACTGTTTGAAGCCCCCGGTAAAGTCCTTGTTCGGTTACAGCTTCCAAAACAGCTGAGTCAGCTGTAATTTTTAAACGGTAAGCTTCTTCGACATTTCGAGGTACGCCCGGCAACTCATTCACCAAGCGCTGAATCAGCGACTCGTTATTTTCTAGCTGAAAAACCTCGTCCTTCCAACTCAGCTCCTGTGGTTGTGGAATTAAGGCAGGGCGAGCAAAATCTGCTCCCTGCCGGGTGCAATTCCACAGGCCTGCTACCAACAGTAGCAGGCCAATCATTCTAATTCTTTTCAACAGACAATTTCGATAAGCCATTGTCGTGTTATTATTTGGTCAGGTCTCCCAGTAACTCAGCTACCGGAATTTTCTGGAAATAAAGGTTTTTTACGCCTTCGTATAAAATGCCAATGGTTTTGTCATCAATCATGGTCATGCACGAATAGCCATAACCGCCCGCTTCGTTCAGTTCCAACTGGTATTTTTCAGGCCAGGTCATGCCCTCATCCAAACTGGTTTTGATGGTCATGTTGGTCCGTTGATTCTTGTTATTGGGGTTTGAAAAGAACAATACCCGTTGTTTCTTTCCATTCACGTTCAGATCAGCTGAAATGATGCTGGCCATACAATTTGATTCTGGCAAGGCAGAATTGGAAGTGGCATGAGCTGTCCATGTTTTTCCCAAGTCCGACGTTGTCGCAACTGCGCGTCCGTTGGTATCGCTTTTGTCTTTTCGGTTACGGTCATCGCGCATGTTCAGCATCAGGCTTCCATCCGTTAGCTGAACCACCTGCGCCTCGGTGGTGTTTGATTTGGCACCGGTTCCAATATGCCAGCTTTGGCCGCCATCCTGGCTGTATACAATGGTCGAGTGGCAGGAATACTGACCGCCATCAAGGGCTTTTTCGCCAATGTCGGCCTTGAATTGAGCCGGGAATACCAACGTACCATCTTCCAGCGTGATTCCTCTTCCGGGTCCTTGCAACAACAATTGCCAAGCCGGGTCTTTAATTTGTTCGGTAACATTGATCGGCTCTGACCAGGTCAGACCATCATCCGTACTTTTGGTCAAAACAAACTGGCCGGTCACTTCCGGACTCATGCCCGGTTTTGAAGCCCACCAAAGCATATCTTTCTCTGTTGCTCCGCTCATCCATAGTCCGGCAACCCAAAGCGTTCCGGTAGTATGATCATATAAAACACTGGGGTCACCAATTCCGTTGAGTCGTTCTGAACGTCCGCCCCACTCACCCATGTCCATGATTACACGCATGGGTTCCCAGCTTTGGCCACCATCCGTGCTGCGGCTCATGCCAACATCAATATTTTCCTGTAAGTCTTTGCTGTTGTTGTAACGGATGTCATAAACAGCAATTAATGTTCCTTCGTTGGTGGTCACCAATCCCGGAATTCGGTAAGTATCTGCCTGGTCTTGTCCTGCTGCACGCAGTTCTTTTGCCAGACGATAGGTGTGTGATGCAGCTGGTTGTACTTCCACTGTTTGGCCATTGCCAAACTGAAGTTCAACCCGTTGAATTTCTATTTCGGCCAATAAATCAGCCTCTTCTTTCACTTCTAAATTGAGGTTGAATGTTTGTTCTTCCTGGTTAAGTACAATTGATCCTTTTAACTCCGTCTTTTTGCTTGGTTTTTCAGTACGGGCAAATACACGATTATCTTCGCCGGTTTTAGTCGCAACAGCAACAGCGGCCAAGGATTTAACTTGTTTTTTTGAATCAAAGTAAACCGTAAGTCCTGTCAACTCCAGCGTGGCCTCTTGCTGTTTGTTTTTGACAACCACTTGAACTGCCTGAGCATTATCCTGACCGACAAACAGAGGAACCGATTTTTGAATCAATTCAACCGATATTGAATTGGATTCCTCAGCAGATACTTCGTAAGCTGAAGTTTTACAATAAGTAAAAAAAAGGCCTGCAACCAGTAAAAAAATCAATTGTTTCATTTCGTAAATTTTAAGTATTCCTGATGGATTAAGAGTAGAAACAGGAGAAGACAAAACTGCCCCCTCCTGTCTACTTGTAAAACTATAAAACTCTAATAAACCATCTATGAAAAGTTTCGATTAATAGCCCTCCGTTTGAGTTAATTCAGAATCGTCGGCTAACATACTTTCAGAAATTGAATAGTAAATTTTGTAAGCCTCTGATGCATCCAATGATTCTACCTCATCAAAGACATAGGTACCACCAGCGCGAACCAAATCCCACCAACGTTTACCTTCACCAACAAACTCTTTATAACGCTCATCCAAAATGGCTTTTGTATTTTGCTCTTTGGAACCACTTGTAAACTCGTTTCCAGCAAAATTTTCACCGTAAGCTCTTGCGCGCACGGCATTAATTTCAGCAGAAGGATCCTCGTTCAGGTTGTTTTTAGCTTCAGCAAGCAGAAGCAACACATCGGCATAGCGATACAAAGGCACATTGTTGTAACTCAAGCGAGATCCGTCTTCTCCAATAATTCCCAGAAATTTGTTCAATACAGCTCCCTGGTAACTGGGGTCGTCAGCTTGATACGGGATGTGCTCCGCACCATCACTGTAGAATCGAATAAACGTATTGCGACGCTGATCCTGTAGATCATCCAGCAAAAGCAAGGTTTTATCTGACGCACCATAACGACTCAAACCATTAACGACAAAGTCTTTCATCGGATTTCCGGTTTCATCATATAAATCAGCTACATCAATTTGCCGTGTTGTGAAGAGGTTTCCATAGAAGTTACTTGCCTGATCTTGTTGATAATCGATGCTGAAAATAAACTCATTATTCTCTTCATTGTTTTGTCCCCAAAGATTTTGGTAATCGACCAAACTAAAACCTGTAATTTGCGAGAGTGCTGCCTTGGCTTCGGTAAAGTCAGCAGTTCCACCACCTAAAACACTTCCTGACCACAAGTAAGCGTCACCTTTCAGTGCCAAGGTCGCTGCTTTTGACCAGTACACACTGCGACCAATCCAAAGACTGTTGTCGTTGCCAAAATATTCCAACGATTTGGCAATGTCAGCTTTAACTTGTTGCATCACTTCTTCTTTGGGTGAACGCGGCTTTTTAAGCAACTCCAAATTCACCTCCAACAAAGGCTCGGTGTTGATTGGCACATCACCCCAGGCTTTCAACATGGTATAATAAACCTGTGCACGTAAACCATAAACCTGTCCCAGCATGTGATTTTTCTCCGCTTCATCGGCAAATTCCACATTAGGGGCATTTTGAATGAAATCGTTGATGTAGTGCAACAATCCATAAAAATTGGACCAGTTCGAGAAAAAGACGAGTGTAGAACTAATATTATTGGCAATTAAGTCAATATCATTCGGAGAGTTGGCAAAGGTATTTCCTCCCCAAACATCAGAACGAACTTCGCCCATTTGCCATTGTGTAAACGTATAGTTTCGGTAACTGGCATAAATACCAGTGTGTGCAGCCCTTACGGCTTCTTCTGACTCCCAGAAGCCATTGTAGGTTAATTCACTCTCAGGCTTCAGTTCCAGATCACAAGCGCTAAACAGCGCTGTGACTAGAAATAGTATGGTATATAATTTTATTTTCATTGTAGAATCGGGTTAAAAGGTTGCGTTTAATCCAAAAGTTATTGTCCGTGGTAAAGGGAAACGACCATAGTCAATTCCATCTCCTGATTCTTCCGGAGAACTTCCTGAGAATCCATTGAAATAAGCCAAGTTAGACCCGGTTACATAAAGGCGAAGGTTTTGAAAAACGTTTCTCAGCAACTCCTGGTTGAAATCGTAACTTAGAGTAACTTCGCGCAAAGCCAGGTAATCTCCTTTTTCCCACATTCTGGAGCTACTGCTGGTCATTGATCCCTGGTCTCCACCAGCAGCCAAGTGGTTCCGTTGACGGTCAACCAAGGTAAAGATTGGAATGTTGGACGTTGGATTCTCGGTCGTCCAGGAATCGCGGATTTCCAATGGTCCGTTTTGGTTACCCTGTGTTTGAGCAATCCCTTTTACCCGACGTCCGTTGATGATGTAGTGTCCAACAGCAAAGTCGGTTTTCACAAACAAGCTGAAGTTTTTATAGCTAAAATCAGAGGTTAAACCACCTGTAAACTTCGGTGTTCTACGTCCAATGACCACGCGGTCCAGGTTGTTAATTACGTTGTCTCCATTCAGGTCTTTCCAACGAGTGTCTCCGAGGAAACGCGTATCTTTCTGAGTTGCAAACTCAACAACTCGCCCAGCATGTTCATCAATGTCAGCCTGCGTTTGATAGACGCCATCAAACACATAAGCCGTAATCACATCGTAGCCCACGCGCTCACCTTCCTGCAATCCACCAACATATTGTGTTCCACCAGTAGCCGCATCATAAATCTCAGTTCCTCCCTGACGGTTCTTATCCACGCCATTTTCAGGTAATTGCTGAGCAAAGTTACGTACGCGGTAATAAGTTAGTCCCAGGTTCCAGTTAAAATCATTGGTTTTAACAACATCTGCATTCACCTGCAATTCAAGTCCTTTATTTCGAAGTGTTCCATTATTGGTTCTAATTCCAGAAAAACCAGTCCACAGCGGCAAGGTCAGGTCAGCCAGTTTATCTTCCACGTCACGGATGAAGTAATCGCCAATCACGGTTACACGGTTTTCAAACAAGCCTAAATCCAACCCCATGTTAAAGGTTGTTGAGCGTTCCCATTTGAGGTCAAGTAATGGCAACTGGGTATTCCGATAGCCTGCCTGCGTATCATAAACAGGAGATAAACCATAAGTTCCAAACACACCGAAGTTACTTAAAATATCGATGTTACCGTTTACCCCATAACTCAAGCGAGGCTTAACTTTTGAGACATACCGCTTTACTTCAGAACGACTGAAGAAATCTTCATTATGGATGTTCCATCCGGCAGAAACCCCCGGGAAGAAACCATATTTGTTATTTCCTAAGCGAGAGGTTCCGTCATAACGGAAGGTGAAACCGAACAGGTATTTGTAATCAAAATCGTAGTTTACCTGTCCAAACAAAGAGGCAATTTCGTAACCAGTGCGACTGGACGAAGGAACACCATTGGCTTCAGCACCTACATTCATGGTATAGATCAGATCAGTAGGCGAAAGACGGGTGGCCGCATTGAAAGAAAAATAGCTTTCTTCAAAATATTCCGTACCAACCAACGCACTAATATTATGGCTATCCTGAATGGTTTTCTTATAATTTAGCAAAGCTGTTAACTGATTCCGCAATGTTCTACGATGAGAAGCTGAAGAAACACGCTCAGTATTCAAGCTTCCGGAGTTCAAATAAGCTTTGTTGAATGACTCGTTGGAATTGTTGATGGCAAAGTGACTACCTCGTGCCGTCAAAGTAAAATCGTTTAAGAATTTGTAATCCAACTGAACAGAACCTGTCAAGCGCTGCTCCAGGTTGTAACGAATAAATTTGTCCTGATAATAAAGTGGGTTACCAAAACCTAAATACGTTCCGGGTTGGTACTCGTCCGACAAGCTTCCATCCGGATTGTTGTTGTAAATACGTGAAGTAGGCGCTAAACCAGCTGTCCGTTGAAAGAGGTTATACTCGCTATCAAACGGCAGGTTTTGGTTGGAGTGTGCATAAATAAAGTTCGAAGTAACTTTAAGGGCCTCACTCAATTTGTATGAAGCATTGAAGGTACCTGAATAACGTTTGAAAGCTGATCCGAATACCAATCCTTTGTCATCCATGAAACCAAGCCCCAGGTAATAAGTTCCTTTATCATTACCTCCGTCAAACGACAAACTGTAATCCTGCGCATGGCTGTTTTGGTAAAACAGCTCATTCATTTTGTTTTCCTGGAAAATCAAAGTCGTTCCCGGGTTAACAGGATCTTCAATGGTTTGCCATCCTTCATAATCCAACAAATAACGATTGTCATCCGACAATACCATGGTGGTATAAATCGAGTTAGTGGTGTTGTTTCCAGTTGCGGCAGCATGTGCGCCGGTTAAGAATACATCCAACCAATTATACCCCATTACATCTTGCGCTGCACGAACAGCCAAACGGTTAAATTTCACATAGTCGGCAGCACCCAAATATTTCATCGGATCTTCACGACGCTCGTTGCTGGTGAATTTTGCCCGGAAATTAATACTTGATTTACCGGCTTTTCCTTTTTTAGTAGTAATTAAAATTACTCCATTGGCTGCACGAGCCCCATAAATAGCAGTAGAAGCCGCATCTTTCAACACCTCCATGGATTCAATATCATCCGAGTTCAGTGCATAAAAAGATCCCGGTACACCATCGACCAGCACTAAGGGAGTCCCAGATCCCGAAAAGCTGGTTCCACCACGAACCACCAAGCTTGGTGTTGATCCCGGCTGACCGGTCGTTTGTGTTACCTTCAAACCGGCAATGGTACCTTGCAGGGCTGTTGCCGCATTTGAGCGAGGTGCACTTTCCAGTACTTTCGTATCAAGTTTTGCAATTGAAGTTGTCATTTCCGCACGCGACTGAGTAGAATACCCTGTCACAACAACTTCGTTCAAGGCGGTGGTTTCTGTTGCCATCACCACATTAATTACGTCTAACCCAGTAATGCTAATGATCTGTCTTTCGAAACCAATCATTGAAAACTGAAGTTTGTCAGATTCCTCTGGTACTTCCAACAAGTAATTTCCATCAAAATCACTCACTGTACCAATTGTCGTTCCCGGAACCAGGATAGTTGCGCCAGGTAATGGTTCACCTGTGGCTTCCTCCGTAATCGTACCGGAAATGCTACGCTGGGCAAAAGTAAAGCTACTTGCCAGCACCAATGCCATCAACAAGCAAATTGAGAGCATTTTTTCTTTCATCTTTCCCATTAGTTTTAGTTTTTCGTTTTGAATATTTCGCATTATGTAGGACATAATGCGAAACAAATATAAAGATTACTTTTTTTATTCCAAATATTTTTGGAAATTTGTTGACTTATGTTATACATTGACTAAAACGCTAGCTATGAGCACTGATGATAAAACCTTACTAGGCACTGTAGATACAAGAAGTCTGGTGGATAAAGTGGAGATGAATTTGATTGAATTCTTCATCAAAAAGAAATTACAACCCGGGGATGTCATCCCTAAAGAAATGGAGTTGGCCTCAACGATGGGAGTTAGCCGAACAGTGATCCGAGAATCACTTAACCGCCTGAAAACCATGGGGATGATCGAATCCAAAAAACATAAAGGAACGATTATTAAAAGCCCCAGCATTACGACAATTCTTCAAAAATCAATGATCCCACATATTCTGGATATCAGTACCCTTAAAAACGCCTTTGAAATGCGTTTGATTATGGAGGTTGGCATTGCTGACTTTGTGTTTCAACGCAAAACAGAAAATGATATTAAGGAGTTAGAAGAGATTGTAGACCAGGAACCCGAACAAAGTAGAGATATTATGTTTGATGTCGACCATGAGATCCGTTTTCATGGTAAACTTTATGAAATGACCCGGAACGAATCACTAATCACCTTTCAATCCATTCTTTATCCGGTCTTTCGATATGTATATGACAGCGGCTTGATTGATAAACCAACTGATAATGTTCAGTATGTTTCTCACAAAGGCTTGGTGAAAGTTCTTAAAGAAGGTACTGCTGATGAGTTTCGCAATGCTATGCGTCAACATTTGGAGAATCACTTTCAGCGCATTCTCAAAGTTGAGCAGGAATTAGAAGCACAACGCAGAGCTGAAAAGGAGTAATTACTACTTCAAACAAGGTATTTTAAGAATTAACAAAAAAAGTCCCGAAGACTTATTGCCTTCGGGACTTTTTTATTGCTTAAGGATTCGTAATCAACTTATTCCGATTCTCAATTTCGCTAAAAAGACTTCAGTTCACCAACTATATGGCGTAAATACAACACCGGTTTCAATCCAGTCGGCACTGGCACCACGCCGGGTTTTTAATCCCAACTGAAGTTTCACATGCTTTGTCCAGTCAAAACGCAAAGCAGGCCGCAAGAACAAGGGATCTTTCCCTCTATCATCCGAAAGGTAAGTTCCTGCCTCCAGCAGGATAGCCAACCGCCAGAAGTGGAAAGCTGCACCACCATGAATTCCCCATAAATTCTGATCTTTTGACTCCGGGTATTTCGGTTTCAGGCTTTCATCTCTAAAATAATCCAGCCCAGCTAAAAATGAAATCATGGTATTGTACCGATATTCATAATCCAACACCAAAGAATAAGCCGGGTAGCGATTAACCCCCACAATACCATCTTCGGCATAGTTTTGTACCGTCCCCATGGCTGCATAAAATGAAAGGTTATTCGCATCAATCCGCTCATTGGGTTGTTTGCTGGTTCTTTTCCGGCGCGCATCAACCACCGTTGTCGGATAAAGCCCGGGATCAACTTGCTTTTGCAACCGATTGTAATGATAACGCAGCCCAAGATTCAGACCCAGCATGTTCAGCCCCCAATTCGGAACAAAGGTTCTTCCATTGGAAAAGTGACTGAGGTCGAGCCCATAAGTTAAATCGAGCTCACGGGTAAGCTGATAAGAAAAACCAGCATGCAAATTGAAATACACCGCAATGCGCGATCCAATGGCGTCGTTGAGCGGGTTGGTTGCTTCATTGTAAGGATTCAGGTTATAGGTTAGTCCGAGTGAAGGGCTTATTTCGAATACATTACGCCGATGCGGTTTACCGGTCTGAAAGTTCATCCAACCAAACACAGCATTTGGGTTTCCAAAAATATCTGCATTCCCAATATTTCCGCTGTAAAACCCAACACCATAACTTGGCTGCCCATATTTAGCAGACCATACCGTTTCATTATCCGACTGCCATCCCAAACGCAGTTCGCCGGAACCGTAACCGTTTTCAAGGAACTGACCCAAGGTTTCACCACCATACAAATGCGATCCACTATGCCCTCTAATTTCTATGGTTCTGAATTTATTGGACTGTGCCTTCAACACTCCCGTACTCAAAAACAAAAGTGCGAACAGCATCCAAACTCCCTTACTCAAACTCAACCTCATTAATCCCTCCTTATTATCAATCAATTGCTCCCTCGTTTAATTTATTCGATCAGATTCTTCCTACGGAAAAAATAACGAACAAGTTTAGTTGGTTCATTACTTTTCCCGTTCAGCAAGAATTAAGTTTTTATTCAGCCTTGATCATGAAGGTTGCAGGTTTCAATCCTTTACCCTTCACTTTCAGTGAAATTTCGCCGGTTTGATCTTTCAACGACTGCAGCGTTACCACCAGCTTTCCGCTAAAAGTTTTCATGGTTGGCAGATGAAATAGCTCCAGCGAAGTAGCATCGCCGTTGCAAACTGCCCGGAACTCCCCTGCTCCACTCATACTAAAGTTCAGCTGATTCGTGGCATTCGGACAAGGATTGCCGTTTCGGTCAACAACGGTTACCGTCACATAGCTCAGGTCTTTTCCATCGGCGTCAATCACCGTCCGGTCAGCTTCCAACTCGAGATGATGCGGTTTTCCTGCCGTGTGAATCTCCTTTTCAGCAACCGGATTACCAGCCTTGTCAAAAGCAACTACTTTTAAGGTGCCCGGCTCATAACGAACATCCATCCACATCAACCGGTAACGGTGCTGGTTACTTTCCCGGCTTTTGTACTGAATGCCCTGGCTCACCCCGTTGACAAAAAGCTCGGCACTGTCGTAGTTGGTGTAAACAAACACAGGTGTTACTTCGCCTTCGCGGCCTTCCCAGTTCCAGTGTGGAAGTACATGTAGGGTTTCATCCTTTGTGTTCCAGCGACTGCGATAAAGGTAATAGCGATCTTTGGGGAGTCCGGCCAAATCACAAATTCCAAAATAGGAACTGCGCGAAGGCCACATTTCGTCATAAGGAGTTGGCTCGCCCAGGTAATCAAATCCGGTCCAGACAAACTCACCAATCACCCAGGGTTTGTCATCCTGCAGTACAAAATCATCGTCTGGAACATTGGACCAGCTACAGGCTTCCAGATCATAGGAGGAACACTGAAGGTCATCGTAGGTTTTATTTTTGGCTTGTACTACCGGAAATTTGTAAATGCCCCGCGAGCTAACAGTTGATGCCGTTTCCGATCCAAGAATTAATCCTTGCGGAAAACGCTCATAAGCTTCTTCATACAGGTGTACCCGGTAATTCAGTCCCGGAATATCCATCACCGCTCCAAAGCCACTTTTCATCGTGGCATTTACCTGATCCATACCCACAGTAACCGGTCGGGTCGGGTCTTCGCGGTGAAAAATATCCTGCAACCACCGAGCTCTTTTCACGCCCACGCTGCCATGTTGATCCGGCACTTCGTTACCCGAACTCCACATCACAATACTTGGGTGATTGCGGGTCGCATGTACCAGATTGATCACATCCTTTTCAGCCCACTCGTCAAAAAAGCGGTTGTAGCCATTCTGTACCTTGGGCTTAGCCCATTCGTCAAAGCTCTCGGCCAAAAACAAAAAGCCCATCTCATCACAAAGCTCCAGTTGTTCCATCGATGGCATGTTGTGCGAAGAACGGATGGCATTGCAGCCCATATCTTTCAAAATCGTTAACTGGCGACGCAAAGCGGCCGTATTCACAGCAGCTCCCAAAGGCCCCAGATCGTGATGCAGACACACGCCTTTAAACTTGGTTGACTCTCCATTCAGCAAAAAGCCATGTTCAGCCGTATAGCTGATTTCACGCACGCCAAAGCGAATCGTTTCTGCATCTTTTAGGTCATCACCTTGATAAAGCTTGAGTTCGGCATGGTATAAATTCGGGTGTTCCGGCCCCCATAGTTGTGGAGACAGAATCCCCAGGTTCAATTCAATTTCATCGCCAAACTGCTGCGAAGATGAATTGGAGGCAATTACCTTACCTGCTGCATCTTTAATCTGCGCTTCAACCCGAACGTCCTTTCCATTCACCCGCGATTGAATCCGTACCTTAGCCTGATCGTCAGAAATAAACGGAGTAGTAATAAAAGTTCCCCAGTGCTTAAAGCTCACCTGATCCTTAACAATCAACTGGACCTTCCGATATAAGCCGGCTCCGGGATACCAGCGCGAAGCAAACGGACGGTTTTCCAACCGAACAGCTACCAGGTTCTCTCCTTCCTTCTTCAAATATTTCGTGATATCAAAATAGAAGTAGCTGTACCCGTATGGGCGCTCACCTACTTTCTGACCATTGACATACACCTGAGCTTCGCTCATGGCACCATCAAAAACCAACAAAGCCTTTTTATCCGAAGTTAAATCAGGCACAGTAAATGTTTTTCGGTACCAGCCCACACCAATATGTGGCAACGCACCAGTTCTTCCGGTCTTTTCGGTAGCCACCTTTTCATTGTTTTGGGTAATCAAAACAGTTTGCTTATCCACCTCCGGGTCAAACGGGCCGTAAATCGCCCAGTCATGCGGAACCGATACGGTTTGCCATCCCTCGGTTGACAAGCCCGGACGTTCAGCTCCGGAAACATCTTCCCGAGTAAATTGCCAGTCATCCTCCAACAAATAGACTTGCCGGGCAGGATCATCAGCCGCACAAAACACAAGCCAGCAGGCGAGTCCAAGGATCAAGTGATTTATCAATTTCATATTTCGTTTTTTTGAATCCACTAATATAAAACGGAAACAGGAGCTATTCAAAAAATGAGCTCCTGTTTCTATCTTAAGTTATTTACATTTAAAGAGCGGGCTGAACCGTAAATTTAAATGAATAATCTTTTACCTCAACCTCGTACTGGGGCAATACACCCGGACCACAGGTTGCGGTTCCAACACCGGTTTGTTCGGCATCCAAATGAATGGTCACCTTTCCGGTGCGGTACAATTCGTTAATATGTTTGGCCTTTTCGATGACCTCATCGGCATAAGGACGAACACTAAACTGGAACAGTTTCTCCGAGTCAAAAGCCAAACCTTTTCCGGCTTTGTTTGCCAGGTTCATCCAACGGGTATCGGTTCGGTTACCAGTAGCCTGCGGAACCACATAATAGTGGAACATGCGCTCGGCAGTTGTTTGGTAAATACCAATGCGTCCCGACTGCTTCCGGTCAGCTTGTGTTTCATGGTCGCCACGGCCCAGGTAATTCACCTGGTTGTAGCTGTCCTGCATTTCAAAAGTCAGTCCAACGCGGGCAAAGGTTTTCACCAGGGTATCTACTGGAGACAGTTGTGTTTCAATGCTGAGTTTTCCAGCTTTATCCAAAGAATAAACAAACGTTACATCTCCTACTTTTTGGTCTTTTCCATTGGTCAACTCCACAACGGCTGTTCCGCCTTTCGAGTTCGTTTTTACTGAACGGGCAGTCTGCTTCAACTGATTGATTCCAGCCGCTTTCCATAAGCGCGCACTTTTCCAATCCCGGTTGTCGTTCTCCGTAATCGGACGATACAGGCTTAAAACAACAGGCGATGCCAGCATTTCTTCGCCATTCACCGTGTATGATTTTAAGGCACCGGTTCCCTCGTCAATTTGAATAGCTACTTTTGCATCGCTCTTAACGGTGCTCTTCTTTTTGAATGATTGTTCTGCAATTACAAATTGGTCGTAAGCCACCTCAGGAAGTTCGTCGCTCCAGCTTGGTTGCTCATTGGGTGTCCAGCTTAAATCCAGGTAAGCCTCACCAATCTGCTTTGGAAGCTTCACTTTGCCCAAGCTAACTGTAACCAGTTCCTGAGGAGCAGCCTCAATCACCTGGCTTCCCGTTTCAATAACTTGTCCATCTTCACCCGTAACTTTCCAATTCAGCGTATAGGCATTCAGGTTCGTAAAATCAAACCAGTTTTTAACCGAAATAGTCAGGTTTTCCGGATCAACCAACGAACTTTTGATATTCTGATACACCTTCTTTACCTCATACAAATGCGGATGTGGCTCGCGGGCTGCATTGATCAAGCCATTGGCACAGAAACTTCCGAAACTGGGAACATTATCGGGACCATAATCGCCGCCGTAAGACCAGTACCATTTACCATTTTCATCCACTTCGCGGAAGGTTTGATCCACCCAATCCCAGATGCAACCTCCTTGCGCCATTGGCTCGCTTTCGAACACATCC
The DNA here is from genome assembly GCF_050589705.1 of Sunxiuqinia rutila. Classification (NCBI taxonomy): domain Bacteria; kingdom Pseudomonadati; phylum Bacteroidota; class Bacteroidia; order Marinilabiliales; family Prolixibacteraceae; genus Sunxiuqinia; species Sunxiuqinia rutila. The sequence goes on along the minus strand of NZ_JBNGOT010000005.1, from coordinate 136,174 downwards.
CAGTAGTCCTGCAAACCACCAACGCTGTTTCCCATGGCATGTACATACTCGCATAAAATAAACGGGCGGTAGATATCATCACGCGAAACGTATTTCTTAATGTCATCCACGCTGCGGTACATGCGGCAATAAATGTCGGTATTGTAGTTTTCCTCGGCACGTTCGTATTGAACCAAGCGCGAAGAATCAGCAGCTTTTAGCCAGTCGTAAGTGCGCTCAAAATTGATTCCATTACCAGCTTCATTACCCAACGACCAAATGACAATGGCCGGATGGTTTTTAGACCGATGAAACATGCGCTGAACACGATCCATGTGAGCAGGCAACCAGGTAGAATCCTTCGCCAAAGAAGCTGGTCCGTAGCCCATTCCGTGCGACTCGATATTGGCTTCATCAATCATGTAAAGACCGTATTGGTTACACAGTTCGTACCAGTACGGATGCGTTGGATAGTGCGAATTACGTACTGTGTTAATGTTGTGCTGTTTCATCAACAGAACATCCTGCAACATCAGTTCCTTGCTCACCGTGCGTCCTTTTTGTGAGTGCTCATGACGGTTCACCCCTTTCACCAAAATCGGTTTCCCGTTCACACAAAATTGTCCGTTCTTAATTTCCGATGTACGGAAACCAATCTGGCGTCCTGTCAGGTGCTCGTCCCCTTTCGCAGTTTCCAGTTCCAACACCAATTGGTACAAGTAAGGATTTTCGGCACTCCAGGCATTCACCTTCGAAATCACTTGATCTTTCAACTGGTAATTTCCTTTTCCTTCGGAAAACTCGCCGGCAACTTTTCCGGAGAATACCATTTTGTTTTGCTGATCCAACAACTGATATTTCAGAACTGGCTTGTCTTCTGAAACGCCATCAACCAACACATCCAGACCGAAAATACCATCCTGATAGTTCTCCTTCTCCAACGAAGCCGTTACGGTATAGTCTGCAATATGTGCTTTCGGCGTGCTGTACAAATACACATCCCGCTCAATGCCACTCAGGCGCCAGAAGTCCTGACACTCCAGGTACGATCCGGCACTCCAGCGGTAAACTTCAACAGCCAAAGTATTGTCACCTTCCGTCAGGTAGTCAGTAATGTCCCATTCTGAAGGCGTTTTTGAACCTTGGTTGTAGCCAACCAGCTCGCCATTCACCCATACATAGTAAAAGGAAATTACCCCTTCCAAACACAGCACCACGCGTCGTCCATCCCAGTTTTCGGGCACGGTAAACGTCCGACGGTATGAACCAACTTCGTTCTCCGCGTAAGGCACCAAGGGAGGATTCTTCTTAAAATTGAACAGCTCGTGATCAAATTCATAACGCTCATTCACATAAATAGCCGTTCCATATCCCTGCCGTTCCCAGTTTCCGGGCACCTGAATGTCAGCCCATCCTCCGGTATAAAAATCAGGTTGGTAAAAATCTTTTGGCCGGTTATCCGGATTTTTCACCCAATGGAATTTCCAGGTTCCGTTCAAACTTTGGTAGTAAGGCGATGTTTCATACTCGCCCGACAAAGCAGACTCTTTGTTTTGATAAGGCCACACGTAACTGTGTGGTGCCAATTTGTTGAGTCCAACAGCATACTGACTTTGCCACTCCGGCAATTCCTGCGCTGCAAGCGGGAACAAAGCCATTCCCAGCAAACATCCCAATAATAAAAAGCTTAGTTTCTTCATTCTTTATTCTCTGGTTAATAATTACAAATTCAATGGTTTTGATGAAGCCGCTTAGTTCACGATCAACTCATCAAAATACATCCAGGTCGCTTGCCCTTCCCGTGTATGCCCAACAGGACAGCGCCCCGGGTTTTCAGCCTCCACTTTCAGGTAACGACCACTCACATTCAGCGCTCCAAAGTCAAGGTCTTTTATTTGGGTTCCACGCTCGAAAATGCTTGTTTCCGACTCGGTAATTTCTGCTACCTGTCGGAAATTTGTATGATCATCCGAAACCGACAAGCGTAAAACTGCCGGGCGGTGCACTCCCATTCCAAAGTTGGATACCGTACCCAGCTGAACAGCTGAAATCGCTTGTTTTTCTTGCAGGTCAACCACAAAGCTGGCATCCTGATTGTACCAGCCAGCCCATTCAAAATCGCTGTGCCGATCGCTGCCACGAACTCCGTTAGTCAGCACATAAGCACGTGCATTTTCAGTAATTACCGGACAAGCGGTTGCTTTATTCTTCAGCAGATCCAAGGTCAGGGTTTTTCCCATTTGCTCGCCGGCACAAAAGGTAGCCGCCTGAATCATCGTAGCCGTTTCCACCTGAATGGTGTCGGTATACAGCATGGATGTAGCCTTTGGTACTGAACCGTCAGTGGTATAACGAATCTCCACATCAGGACGAATGCAGCTTAAAGCAACCTGCAAGTTTCCGTCAACCGGCTGTACCAAATGATCGAGGTTGTACATGGATCTGGCATAAGTTATTCCTTTCTGATCCATGTGAGTCAGGTAGTTGTCCAGGCCGGGCAAAAATCCTGCCCAGTCTTTTGTTCCTTTCGCCGACCAAGCCACTTCAGCCAGCGCAGCCAAACGTGGAAAAACTAAATATTCAACATCTTCGGGGGTACTGCAGAACTCGGTCCACAGCGAACCCTGAACGCCCATTAGCAAGCTATCAATACCTTCCTCCCAATCGGGCTGAACCGGTTCGTAGTCATAAACATCTTTCAGGGTGTTGTTACCAAAATAGGTTAATGGTTCAAACCACTGCGGTCCCTGATAACGAATCAGGTAAAGTTTCCGGGCAGGGGTCATCACAAAACGATGTCCTTTCCGGGCAGCTTTCAAAGCGGCATAGCCATACCCACGCCAGCCAAAAATAATGGCATCTTCCGGAATTTCACTATTCGTCAACTCATCCCAGCCCATTACTTCTTTGCCTTTACTTTGCACGTAACGGCTCATCCGTTTCATGAAGTAACTTTGCAGTTCTTCTTCATTCGGAATTTTTTCAGCCTTCATGCGAGCCTGACAATCGGGGCACTTTTCCCAGTATGTTTTAACAGCTTCATCTCCTCCAAGATGAATGTATTGCGAAGGAAACAACTCAGCAACCTCATCAATAACGTCTTCCAGAAAGTGAAAAACCGATTCTTTTCCGGCGCAATAAATAATTTGCGTGTTCTTTCCACCTCCACCCGGCAGTACATGAATATTTTGATCAACTACAGAACAAGCCAACTCGGGATAAGCTGCCAGTGAGGAATTGGTATGAGCCGGCATCTCAATTTCCGGAATCACTTCCACCTGACGATCCTGCGCATAAGCAATAATTTCCCGGATATCATCCTGGGTATAAAAACCACCCACCGTTGCTTCTTCTCCCGGCTTAGCATTGGGACGCGCCGGAAAAGGCTCGTTGCGGGCTACCCGCCAAGCTCCAACGTCAGTCAGCTTGGGGTATTTTTTAATTTCAATCCGCCACCCATTATCATCAACCAAATGAAAATGCAGCTTATTCATCTTCAGCATGGCCATGCCATCAATCATCTTCAAAACGGTTTCCTTGGGAATGAAATAGCGGGAAACATCCAGCATCAACCCGCGATAGCCAAAACGCGGCGTATCGGTAATGCTGACCGCCGGAATGGTCCATCCCGACTGGCTGCTATTTGTGCCCTCAATAGTGGCAGGCAGCAACAAACGAAGCGTTTGTGTGCCATAAAAGAAGCCTTCCTTGCTGCTGGCTTCAAGCCGAATTTGCCGGGGATTTACCTCCAACCGATAAGCTTCGCCTTCCAGGCTTGAATCCGTTGCAAACACAATAGCGGCTTCCGGATTATTTTGCTCAATTTCCGGTTTGAATCCGGCGGCTACTTCCACCAAATCAAAAAATTGTCCGGCCACCTTTTGTTGGTCTTCATTTTCAACACTGCAGCTGGTTTTAGCTGAAAACTGAAAATGTCCTTCTTGCTTTTCCAGTGAAACCGGAGCGGGTATAATTGCCGTTTCTTCCGTTGCCGGTTTATCACTACTGCAGGCAAAAAACTGCAAAACAATAGCCAAACCACACAGCTTTGCCATCCGGTTCAAGTGAATTAATCTCATATCTTTTCTCTTAGTTTAAACAAAAACTATTTTGCTTGTTCTACTTAATTAATAGCCGGCGGTCCCAGGTCACTTTTTACCCGGACTCCCCAGCCCCGTCCATCCAGTGGATAAACCTGATTTTCCCGGGCCCATTGCTCCCATAATTGTTGCAACTCGTTGGCTTTTCCAGCTTGTTCTTCAATCAGGTCATGCATCTCTGTCGGATCAACAGTCAAATCATACAATTCCCAGTTTCCCTCATAGGGAGGCTGTGGGTTTCTTTTGCGCACCAGCTTCCAGTTGTCCTCAATGACTGCGCAGTTTGCTTCGTGCTCAAAGAAAAGTGGCTCGCGCGAAAAGACATCGCCGTTCATAGCTGGCACTAAACTTTTGCCCGGAAGCGGGTGGATAGCTGTTCCTTCAAACGATTTTGGATAATCAGCTCCTGCCAATTCTGCCAGGGTTGGCATCAAATCAATCACATGGGCCACTTGCTTGGTAACTGTACCTTTGGCTTTGATTTGTTCGGGCCAGTGCATCACCAAAGGGGTTGAAATGCCACCCTGATGCACAAAACTTTTATATTCGCGGAAAGGCGTATTGCTTACATTAGCCCAGTTAGTTCGGTAACTCTGCGCCGGTTCTTCATTCCCCAGCTGAGGCAAATCATCCAGGGTCAGATTGCCGCCTTGGTATTCGGCACAACCACCGTTGTCACTCAAAAATATAATCAGCGTATTGTCCAGTTCGCCATTCTCTTTCAAGGTCTGAATGATCTGTCCGATTCCCTGGTCCATCCGATCTATCTGAGCAGCATATACTGCCATGCGGGCGTCCCAAATCTGCTTTTCCTCTTCTGTCAGGCTTTCCCATTCCCGCACGTGCGCATCACGCTCAGTGAGTGTCCAGTTTTCATCCACAATTCCCAGAGCTTTCAAACGTTCAAAACGTTGCTCGCGGTTTTTATCCCAACCATTTATAAACTGCCCCCGGTATTTGGCAATATCCTCCTGCAAGGCGTGCAACGGGCGATGCGGCGCATAGTATGCCACATAGGTGAAAAAGGGTTTCTCCTTTTGGGTATTAAAATGATGCATTAGAAAAGACACCGTTGAGTCGGTCACTGCCTGAGTCAGGTAGAAATCATCCGGTAGTGCTACCCGATCATTTCCATAGGTCATGGTTGGGGTGGTGAAATAACTTCCACCTCCAGTCAAATGTCCGTAAAAACGGTCGAATCCGCGCTGAAGCGGCCAGTTATGCTTCGGCCCGTCTGCTTCCATAAACGGATCGTAGGTCAGGTGCCATTTCCCCGTCATGTAACAAGCGTAATCCGCTTGCTTAAGCACCTGAGCCATTCTCACGCATTGCTTATTTAAGTCACCGGTATATCCCGGACTTCCAAGGTTTGAAGCAGTCATCCAGCCCATGCCTGTTTGGTGCGCATACAAACCAGTCATCAGTGAAGCCCGCGTTGGACAGCAGCGACCTGTATTGTAGGCCTGAGCAAACACGACACCATCACTGGCCAGCTTATCAATGTTGGGCGTTTGGATACCTGAGCCCATAAAACCAAGATCAGAATACCCCATGTCATCTGCCATAATGAGCAAAACATTGGGGCGTTCGGGGGTGCTTTTCTCCGGTGTTGGGGTGCAGCTTAACGCCATCACCCCAACTGAGAAAATGCTAATCTTTTTCAGCATTGCTTATGTTGTATTTTTGTTATTTGGAAATCACATCCAGCTCGGCAATACCCAGCACACGTTGCCCATCGGCAGCAGCTCTGGTTGCAAACTTCAAGAATCGGCTGGTAACCTTTTTGCCCAAATCAATAGTTTGAGTAATCGGATTATTCCGGATATTAGAAAAATCACCGCTTGCTAATTCGGTCCAGTTCTCGCCATCCTCGCTGATCGAAATTTGGTAGTTTAGAGCGATTCCGCGTGACCAACGTGCCTGATCCGGCAAGTAAGTCAAGCCGGAAAAAGCAATTGCTTCGCCAAAATCAACCACCACTTCCTTCACATTGTTCGCGCTAACCCAGCTGGTATAGGGTTTACCATCAAACAAAGGCAGTTTAGTCGCATCGGTACCAACAACAGTCCATTGCTTTTTCGATAAGCCAAACATTTGTTCGCCCACCTCACCATGATTGTCGCCACTGTAAACAATGGCTTTTACGGTTACTTTTCCGTCATTCAAAAACGGTTCAGTATAGGGCTCTGATTGACGGGAAGGTGCGGAGCCGTCTGTGGTATAAAAAACTTCACCAAATTTCTCGGGAGAGTGAATACTCACCATCCCCTGCTGATCGCGACGAATCGTAGGTTCGGCCAAGAGTATGGGTGCATTGTACGCCGATACTTTGGTAATCATTGCCGGAGCCAGCGATTCTTCAAAGGTTATCCGTAGCTTTTGCGTGGTAATGGGCAGGAAGCGCAAAATCCGTTTGTAGCCAATAGTTGTTTCGCGCGCCAGTTCTTTCCAGCTTCCATCCTCCAAATAGTCAACACGGAAAGCTTTCACCCGCTGTCCTTCAGGAATGTACTCCTGCAGCAACAAGCGATTCAGAGTTAGGGATTTTCTGAAATCAATTTCCAAATAACTATCCTCTCCGGCAGCCTGCCAGTAAGAATCGTAATTGTTGTCAAACGCCTTTTTCAGTTTCTTCTTGTTGTTTGAAGAAAACTGACATTTGGAGTTAACCAGGTCTTCTTTAAAATCCTGATCCAGTTGACGCTTCCATTGCAACAAACGCAAGGAGTCAATCGGATGGATCAATCCACGCTTATCGGGGCTTAAATTGAGTAACAACAGGCTGTTGCGGCCAACACTTTCGTAGTAAATATCCATTAAACGAGGCAGCGATTTCACCTGATGATCTTCCGCAGCATGGTAGTACCAGCCCGGACGCACCGAGACATCGGTTTCTGAAGGCAACCAGCGTGAGCCATCTTCGTGTCCCTCATTCAACTGAGCCGGAAAGCTCTTGTCTTTACTAAACTGATCGTTCGGACGCAAGGTGCTCCAGTGTGTTTTTGCAGCGTGTCCCTCTTCATTGCCTACCCAACGGATGTCGGGCAAACCACCACCATGCACAATGCAATTGGGTTGCAATTCGCGCACCAAACCAATAAATCCTTGCCAGTCGTAATAATCTTTGCTGATGCTCCGGTTATGCAGTGAGTCGGTTCCGTAATAGCCACGTCCACCATTGGCCCCATCAAACCAAATTTCAAAGATATCACCGTAGTTGGTCAGCAGTTCTGTCAGCTGATTTTTGAAGTATTCGTTGTATCCGGGCTTTCCATAATCGGGATGGTTACAATCCCAGGGCGAAAGGTAGAGCCCCATTTTCAATCCATACTCCTGACAAGCATCGGCAAATTCGCGGACCACATCACCTTGCCCGTTTTTCCAAGGCGAATTTTTCACGCTGTACTCGGTGTATGCCGAAGGCCACAAACAAAAACCATCATGGTGTTTGGCCGTTAAAATGACTCCTTCCATTCCGGCATCTTTACAGATTTTCACCCACTGGCGGCAATCCAGATCGCTGGGATTAAACAGTTCCGGAGATTCGTTACCATACCCCCACTCCATATCGGTGAAGGTATTTATGCTAAAGTGAATGAAAGCAATGGTTTCAAACTTTTGCCATTCCATCTGTTCTTCAGTAGGCTTTGGCAATTTATTTTGAGCAATGGCACCTGCCTGCCAGTTAACAAGCAGGGCCATTAGTAGTATTAATCTTAGTTTCATGAGTAGTCGAGTATCAATATTATTGCTGAGTTAGAATGGGATCCTCGTATTGCTCCTGCAATTTCTGAAGTTCCACTTTCAGTTTATCAGCCAATTCCTCGTATTCTGCTTTTCCGTAGAGGTTATTCATTTCGCTTGGGTCATTTTCCAAATCGTACAACTCCCACTCATCAATGTCGTTGTAAAAATGAATCAATTTATACCGATCTGTGCGGATACCATAGTGACGTTTTACCGCATGCTCTCCCGGATATTCGTAGTAATGGTAGTACAAGCCATCGCGCCACTCGGCTGTTTGCCCGCCGTCAACCAGAGACACCAAAGATTCGCCTTGGATATCTTCCGGAATGGCAACCCCTGCCAGATCAAGGAAGGTAGGCGCATAATCGATATTTTGTACCAGCTCATCAACTTTAATCTTGGCTTCATACCCTTTTGGGAAACGCATTAGCAAAGGTGTACGGAAGGATTCTTCGTACATGAAACGCTTGTCAAACCAGCCATGCTCTCCCATGTAGAAACCTTGATCTGAGGTATAAACCACCAAGGTATTTTCTGCCAATCCGTTATCATCCAAATATTTCAACAAACGACCTACATTATCATCCAGAGACTTCACACAAGCCAGGTAATCCTGCATATAGCGGTTGTACTTCCACTCTGCCAGCTCTTTCCCGCTTAAGTTACGGGCTTTGAAATCTTCAATAATCGGATCGTACACAGCATCCCAGGCTGCACGCTGCTCATCAGTCATGCGCGAATAAGCCCCTTTCTCGTAGTAAGAACGGTAGGGTGATTTAATATCGCCTTCCTCATCCAGCATTTTTAAATCATACACCACATCCATGTCGTTGATGATACTCATTTCCTGTCCGGCAGCTGCTGTTCTTCCTTCGTAATCATCATAAAAATTGTCGGGCAGCGGGAATTTTTGGTCTTTGAATTCATTCAGGTATTTTGTTGGTGGCATCCACACCCGGTGCACCGCTTTATGATGAACCAGCAAACAAAATGGTTTGTCTTTATCCCGTTGATCCAACCAATCCGTGCTAAAGTCGGTAATCACGTCCGTCACATAACCATCATAACGGGTAGTGCCATTTTCATCAATGAAATCCGGATTGTAATAGCTTCCCTGTCCGGGTAAGATGTTCCAGTGATCAAAGCCGGTAGGCTGACTTCTCAGGTGCCATTTCCCAATCAAAGCCGTTTCATAACCGGCCTGCTGCAATAGCTTAGGAAATGTTTGCTGATTCCCGTCGAAAGTGTCCGAGTTATCACGCTGACCATTGGCATGGCTATGTTTTCCGGTTAACATGACCGCCCGGCTGGGGGCACAAATGGAGTTGGCAACGAAACTGTTGGTGAAAGTCACCCCTTCGTTGGCAATCCGATCCAGACCAGGTGTTTGAATGAAACGATTATCATAGGCGCTCAACGTTTGAAACGAATGATCATCGGTCATGATAAAGATAATATTCGGCTTTTCAGGCTTTTCCTCCTTAGGAGCCGAAGAAGTACATCCGGCAGCAAAAGAAGCTAAGCCACATGCTAGTAGTAAATTACGATTCATAGGATTTTATATTAGTTTTTGTTATTGAATTTTCTCACCGGGCCAGGGCCATTGGTTCTTTCAGTTCTTATAATTTGCAACTGTCATCCTTGGTCAACAAACCTAATAAATATCAGGCATAAGCTCCAATGGCTCTGTTAAATGATTTCATCCGATTGAATTAGTTTTCGCCGGCATCCTCTTTTACCTCCCAAACTTTCACATAGTCAATGGCCATTTCGTAAGGAAAACCGCTGGTATCGGTAACATTTCCGGGCCAGAAATACACGCCGGAAGTTCCTTTATCGGCACAAGCATAATTCAGGATGATATAAAAATCGGTTTCAAACGGCCAACGATTTCCATTTCGGTTATCTTTTTTATAAGTCAGGGTCGTTTCGCCATTCACCTGAAATTCAATTAAGTTCTCCGACTTAATGATTCCATAAGTATTGTAGTCGTTTAAGTCGATTTTTGCGGTGACACTTGGAGCTGGTTTCAACTCTTTTCCTTCAGTTTCTGATTGATGAATAACCTGGTAAACGAAAGCATCGGTATTCAAATGCTCCATCACATCAATCTCGCCACAATCGGGCCAACCATTGTAGACAGGATTTTCAGGCATCAGCCAAATAGCCGGCCAGGCTCCTTTGCCCGAGCGCGTGAATTTAGCCCTTACTTCAAGCTTTCCGTTTTTCATGCTGTACTTTCCTTTCGACTGGATGGCACCGGTTTCGGGAAGATCAGTCTCCTCATTCCATCGGGCCCGCATGTGCAAAGCACCATCTTTTACTTCAGCCAGCGAAGCATCATTGGGAACAACGTATTTATTCCAGGCTGATGCCCAAGGCTGGGTTTGGTAACTGGCCCAATTTTGAGCATTGTAGGCCGTACCTTCAAAGTTATCCTCAAAGACTAACTCCCACTCCAATTCCGCATCCTTATTCTCTTCTTCCGGAACTACTGCAGACTCGCTGTCTTTGCTACACCCTAGTGAGACGAATAGCAATAAAGCCAGTCCCAGAAATAATCTTACATTTTTTTTCATGAATTTTGATTTCGTAAAGTTGGCAATAATCCCGGCTTGCTTTTCAAGGCTGATTATTGCCAACTCCTGTTATGGTTTTCAGGATTCTGCCAGCAGAACCTGTCTTCTTTTCGATTTAGTTAACAACAATTTCATCGGCAAAGATCCAGGCTGTTTTGCCAGCACCATTATGTCCCGGAGGACACACGTTGTTTTTTGCCGTTACCCGGATGTAGCGTACTTTTTGAGCTGCAAATTCTGTTTTGAAGTCGTGCAGTGCCACTGGTGCATTAATGTCAACCGGATTTTTCAAGCTTTCAATTTCAGCAAATGACTTTCCATCTGTCGACACTTCAAAAGTGACCGATTCGGGAAGGAAAATCCAGTCGCGGTATTTTTGCAAACATCCCAAAGCAATTGACTGAATGGTTTTGGTTTCGCCCAAATCAATGGTTGCAATCAAACTTTTATCGCTGAATCCATGCCAGAACTTGCCCACTGCCTCGGTTCCACGTACCCCGTCAGTCAGGGTGTTGGGGCCATCGGCCTGGTAATACGGACTCACCGGATTGGTATATTCAACAGCCCGTCCGATGGCTTGATGCATCACGAAATTTTGCTCGGCAGGTTTATAGCCTTTCACCTTTCCGTATAGCACCGTTGATGCTTTTAACACAACGCTCGAATTGATCTCAATCGGAGTCGTATATTTTTCACTTTGAAGCGTTGGCTCGCTGCCATCCAAGGTGTAATACACTTCGCCATTCAATATTTCAGTAGAAAGTTCAACCTTCAGTTTTCCATTTTCTGATTTGGGCTTAATGTTCACGGTATAGTTTCCGGGGCAGTAGTGCAAGCCTTTTTGCTCATAGGCCCGGAACTGGTTTTGCAAACGTACATTGAAGCTATCCCAGTCTTTATTTTCTTTCGGGGTCCAAACCACTTCAGCCAAAGCCACCATACGCGGCAATACCATGTACTCCAGGTGTTCGGCAGTGGTAATGTATTCTGTCCAAACGTTGGCCTGTGCTCCCAACGCGAAGTGGGCTTCTTCGGCCGTTAATTCTTCGGGAATCGGTTCGTAGGCATAAACTTTCTTCAAGGTATTGAAGCCGCCAATGGCTACAGGCTCGCCTTCGGGGCCTGCCTGATAGTGGTCGAAATAGCAAGGATTACCCGGAGTCATCACCACATCATGCTTCATTTTTGCAGCTTCAATTCCGCCGGCTTCCCCACGCCAACTCATCACTGTGGCCTCTGGTGCCAATCCACCTTCCAGGATTTCATCCCAACCAATCATTTTTCGGCCTTTGCTGATGATGAATTTCTCCATGCGGGTGATGAAATAGCTTTGCAGCTCATTTTCATCCTTCAGCTTTTCTTCTTTCATGCGCGCCTGACAGCGCTCGCATTCTTTCCAGGGCCCTTTATTCACTTCATCACCTCCGATATGAATGTAGGTAGAAGGGAATAAATCAATCACTTCAGATAAAACATCTTCCAGAAAATGGTAAACCTCTTCGTTTCCTGCACAGTAGTTGGAAGACATGTTCGAGTAATCGCCTCCGGTTAGTGGTAGCTGCGTTTTTTGCGTACAGCTCAATTCGGGGTAAGATGCAATAGCTGACGCCACGTGGCCGGGCATTTCAATTTCCGGAACAATGGTGATATTCCTTTCGGCGGCATAGTCAATAATTTCTTTGATTTGCTCCTGGGTGTAATAACCACCGTAAGTCGGTTCTTCGCCGGGCTTGGCTTGTGGGCGATCGCTCCACTCCAGGTGATTTTGATCCACGCGCCAGGCACCAACATCAGTCAGCTTGGGGTACTTTTTAATTTCAATGCGCCATCCCTGGTCATCAACCAAGTGCCAGTGAAAAGTATTCAATTTGTAAGAAGCCATCAGGTCGATGTATTCTTTCACCACCTCGGGGCCGAAAAAGTGACGGCTAACATCGAGGTGCATACCGCGCCATTGGAAACGCGGATAGTCGGTAACCGAAAGGCATGGAATTTCGAGTACCGCATTGGTGCGGATAACGGGCAGCAACTGCAGCAGCGACTGCATTCCGTAGATAATACCAGCTTTATCATTGGCACGCAAGCGAATGTTTTGGGGAGTCACATCCAGCAAATAACCTTCTTTACCGATGGATTCAATCTCCTCCAATTTCAACTCAATCGTTTTGGCTTTTTTAAGCTGGTAAGGCAAATCGTAGGCTGAGATTGTTCTTACGGCTGCGGCAAAAAAATCGGCAGCTTCTTTCAATTCATCTTGTGTGGCATTGAACTGAATAGAGGTATTTTCATCGATGATAAAACTTCCGCTATGCACTTCCAAAGATACGGGCTGCGGAATAATGGATACATTTTGCCGGGCCACTAGCAAAAAGGGGCAAAGCAAAATCAATAAAATCAATAATTGTTTCTTCATGATTGTTCTCTCTCTCTTAAATTATGGTGTTTCTATATTCAAACTCAATACCAGCAATCTATGGTGTAGATTCTCGTTTTTTTTCAGCAGTTGGTTAGTTGAGTTGATAGACTTTCACCCAGTCTACCTGCATTTCCACAGGCAAATCTTCCGGATTGACGGGGCCGGGCCAGCTTCCGCCCAAAGCTTGGTTTAGGATAAGATAGAATTCCTGATCAAACGGCCATTGACTTGATCCGAGCCCTTCCACTTTGGGATAAGTAAACGTCTTTACCCCATTTATCAGGAAGTCCAGCCGATCAGGATACCATTCCAGCCCAAAGATATTAAACTCTCCTTTTTTAAACGAAGCAGTTGCATGATGTTTGGGATTATTTTTTTGTTGTTGAATGTCCACATAATCGGTGTGTATGGTTTGATAAAAGATAGTGTCAAAGTTGAGCTGCTCCATCACATCAATTTCGCCACTTTTAGGCCATCCACCATAAACGCTTTTCTCGGGCATTAGCCAAATAGCCGGCCATGAGCCCTGCCCTTGATCCAACTTGGCACGCACCTCAAGCTTACCGTACTGAAAAGAGAATTTTCCTTTGGTTTGAATGCAGCCGGTTTGGTATTCAACCGTGTCCGCATCATTCTCAGTCCGGATACCTCGCAAATGCAGAACACCATCAATCACTTCGGCATTTTGCGGCTGATCTGTACAATAGCATGCCCAGTTGGGTGACCGGCGTCCGCTAAAACTCCATTTTGTTTCATCCGGAACTCCATCCACCGAAAAGTCATCGCTCCAGATCAATTTCCAATCCTTTGTATCGCTTTGCGAACAAGCAGTAACCAGCAAAGTGACACAAAATAACAACACGATTTTATTCATCTTTTTTATAGTTGTTTGGTTCTACATGCATCGAGAGGAGTAAGTATTCCCCCACTCCTTCTGCTCTTCTACTATCGTAAAAAGAGGCCACAAAAGCATGATGAATCATTCTTTATGTGGCCTCAATGTTGCACTAAATTATTTTATGTATGGAATTTCCAATTTAGTCAATAGCACCGCTATTTGCTTCCAGTGGCCATCCCGGATTCTGATAAATCACAGAAGTGGTCAGGTCAGACGTATTTTCAGCAGTAATAATAAAGTGCTGAATAGCGATCGGATTCAGGTAGTGTGCTGACGTCCAGCGGTAACCGTCGCGTACCAGGTTGGTATTACTCAGGTTGATGCGGTACGGACGCAAGTACTCACTTTCTGATGAGCTTGAAACGTTTGGCGTTTGATCAGGAGTTCCGGCTTCAATCAAACGTGATTCACCATCTTCATCAACGAACCAGTTTTGCATCGGTCCCCACAGTTTGAAACCTTCCACAATGTATGGATTGGTTTTCAACTGATCCAATGCTCTCCAACGCTTAAGGTCGAAATAACGCATACCTTCAGACATCAACTCACAGCGACGCTCGCGACGAATGTTGTACAAGGTTTTATCGGCCAACAATTGTCCGGCAGAGTAAGCTGCAAAGTCATTCTTCGCTTCTTCGCTCATCACAGTAGCATTTACCGTAACCGTGTAATCAGGATTAACACCTGCACGCTCACGGATGGCACGCCAGTATTGGTCCGCTTTCGCATTAACCGATCCTTCTTTCAGGTAAGATGCTTCGATGTAGTTCAGGTAAGCCTCGGTTGCACGGAATACAATACTTCCGGTTGATCCGTTACTTCCTTCTGTTTGTGCATCAATATAAGACATTCCCTTTTTAAGGGCATAACCCGTAACATAGCGTACTTCATTAATTCCGATAATGTCAGGATAAGCTTCTACGATAGGTGTTCCATCAACATTTGTTTTATCGATTAAACGTAAGTCGCCAGGAGTTTTCAGGAATAATTGCAGACGGTTATCACGGTCAACTTTTACCAGTTGCGTTGAATCATCGCCAGCATATCCAGAAGCGGCATCATAGATTGGCAATCCGTTTGCCATCAGGAAATTATCAACAAAACCTCTTGTATAACCCGTGTTTCCACCGTTTTTATTCAAGTAGTGGTTCACGTTGTGGTTGATTCCTTTGCTTGGATCATAAGCACGCCACAACAACACTTCGCTGTAGCCATTCATATCCACATCGGTATACATTTGGGCATAGGGATTTTGTGAAGAATCGTAACCATCATCTTTGGTATTAGGAACCAACGCCACAGCGTCAGCAACTTCCTCTGCAGCTTCCATCGCCTGAGTCAGGAAATAATCGATTTCAACGTCGATATCGAATCCTGAAACTGTAGCAGGATCACCTGGCCATCCTTGTCCTCCAGGAACCTGAGCAGTCCCTTTATGATACTTTAACCAAGTAGCTTCGTGTAAAGCTACCCGCGACTTGAATAATTTAGCCACGTCTTTCGAAATCCGGTTTTTACCATAAGGAGCACTCTCGCTCAGCAGCATGATGGCTGAATCCAGATCAGAAATGATGAAGTGAGCCACTTCGTTACGTGGACGACGTTCTGAAGCCAGCACCAATTCTTCCATTTGGTCATTCAGTGTTTTCTTCACGATTGGGAAATCACCAAAGGCCTGTACTTTGTTGAAATACTCATAAGCTCTCAAGAAGTACATTTCACCGATGTAATGATCCACATTGGTCGCGTTACCACTGATTTCTCCAGCTTCCCAGCGAGGTAAAACTGTTTCGAAGAAATAGTTGCACTGACGAATGCTACCAAAGTTCCAGGCACCACCTGATTGTGGCACGCGGTATTCGCCCGGAACCCAACGGTTGGAATAACCCGAAGTTACCTGGTTATCGGTGTGGTTGTCGTTAGCAAAGGTTCCAACGCCCCATCCACCGTGAGTTGGGAAATTGTATTGCCCAATCGAATAAGCCGCTAAATCAGCTTCGTTCCACAAGTATTCGTTTGGAGTCACATTTGACAATGGCTCCCGGTCCAGAAATTCATTGCAGGAAGTTAGTGATACTGCAAGTAGTAAAATGACCGAATAAATTGTATATGTTATTTTTCTATTCATTTTTTCAATCCATTAAAAGTTAACACTTAAACCACAAGAGAATACTTTTGACAATGGATAAGTTTTTCCATCGCTCCAGCCACTCAATCCAACTGTTTCCGGATCAAATGTGTCAATCATATTCGTAATTGTTAACAGATTGTCTCCTGAGATATAAAAACGGGCTTTGTTAATTCCTACGCGGCTTGTTAGCACTTTAGGTAGTGTATACCCCACCTGAAGGTTTTTCAAACGCAGGTAAGCGCCACTTTGTAAATAACGAGTTTGTGTTTGTTGGTTTTTACCTGTGCTGAAATAAGGTTTTGGAAAGTATGAATCCAGATTCACATCAGCATGACCGGCTTGTACCATCACCGAGTTTTCATCACGGAAATAGTCCATGTGTGTCGTAAATCCGGCAGATTGCCACATACCACCGCTGGCACCCCAGAAATAAGGTCCGCCTGGCATCCAATCTCTTTTACCAACTCCCTGGAATAAGGCTCTGAAATCAAATCCTTTCCAAGAACCAGTCAGGTCAAGACTGAAGCGGTAACGAGGTGTTGAGTTACCAATTACCGTACGGTCACCAGTATCTCCCAGTAGTCCTGAACCACCATCAATTTTACCGTCGTTGTTCAAATCGGCGTACATAATGTCACCAGCTCCCCATTTGCTTGACAGGCTGCTTTGGCTAACATTTGCTAAGTGCGCATCCATTTCCTCTTGCGTTTTAGCAATTCCGATTGTAGTATATCCCCAAATTTCACCCATTTTTCGACCATTGAACCAAGTATTGGTATTGTTGGTTGGGTTCGGGTAGTTGGTAATTTCCTGCTGGTCATCAGACACAACAGCTCTTACACCGTAGTTAAAGTCACGGATTTTATCTTTCCAGCTCATTTCCAATTC
Organism: Sunxiuqinia rutila; assembly: GCF_050589705.1. NCBI lineage: Bacteria > Pseudomonadati > Bacteroidota > Bacteroidia > Marinilabiliales > Prolixibacteraceae > Sunxiuqinia > Sunxiuqinia rutila. Next base: position 119,436 of record NZ_JBNGOT010000005.1, on the reverse strand, counting down.
GAAACCATACGATTTCATATCGGCGTTGTTAATCTGAGGAACGCTGGTTCCCAAAATAACAGGAAGTTCAGGAGCCGGTCCAACCATATCAAAAGTTTTCCGGTTGAAGTAGTCAGCGTTTACAAACAAACGGTTGTTAAACATGGACAAGTCCAAACCAACGTTGTAGCTAGTCACACGCTCCCAAGTCAATAACGAACTGATCAAGCCAGGAGCACTTGCAGTATTTGGTCTTTCACCACCCAGTAACCAGCCACCATTGTTGATGCTAACAGGCATTTGCGAGTAGAACGGGTACCAGTTTGAGGTGTTTTGGTTACCCAACTCACCATAAGAACCTCTAACCTTGAATGTTTGGAAAATATGATCCAATCCCCAGAAGTTTTCTTTTGCCATATTCCATCCCAGTGAAACAGAAGGGAAAACGTTCCAGCGCTTGTCATCCAAATAACGTGAAGTACCATCGTAACGGGCATTCACTTCTACCAAGTAACGCTCTTTGTAGTTGTAGTTCAAACGACCAAAGAAACCGGCTGTAGCCCAGTGTTGATACTGACCATGCTCAGCTTTACTGTTGTCAGTGGCTGTGTTAATCGTTGGCAATGACGGTGAAATCAAACCTGTGCGCGACGCACCCAGGGTACGGTATTTCATCAGCTCCGAGTTAAAACCTCCCATCACTTTGAAGTAGTGATCCTCGTTGATTCTGAACTCATAATCCGAATAAATGTTCGACGTGAAGAAGTTGTCAGCCCGGTCAGATTCATACACCGAGCTATGACCTGCTGCATTCCAAAGCACAGCAACAGGGTATGGGTTTTCATTTACATCATAGGCGTAAGCAGGAAGCACATCCTGGTGGTAAGTGGAATATTTTACGCGGTAGTTACCATCTACATAAATGTTCCAACCTTCCAATGGATTAATTACCAACTGAGCTTGCTGATACACCCAGTCTGAACGATCACTCGTACGTCCACCATCGCGAAGCTGAACAATTTCGCCACTTGAATCCGTATAGTGTCCGTTTGGATCTTTTACGGGTATAGTGGGCCAGCGGCGAGCAATGTTGTGGAAGAACAGGCCTGATTGCTGAGTGGCTCTTTCGTAATCTTCGCGAACCAACTTGGAATTGTAGTTGAACGATACATGTTTCGACAACTTGGCGTTAATTTTTGCCGTAATGGTATAGCGGCTAAACTGGTCATTAGAGTGACGCGCTAAACCTTCCTGATCCAGAAAGTTACCTGAAAAATAGTAACGAACATCTTCGTTTCCGCCATTGATGCTAATCGAATGATCCTGAGCAAAAGCTGCACTACGGTAATGCTCTTTAAACCAGTCGGTATTGGCATTTGATCCGGTGTAAAATTGCCAGCGGTCACCATTATTATTAGGCACAGTACCGTAATCAATTTCTCCGGCCTGGTATTGCAAAATACGCTCAATCACTTCGTCCGAAAATTTAGCTCCCTGTCCATCATTGGCAGCAGCTTCGTTCCAGTACAAAGCAAAAGTGTACGAATCCAACATTTCAGGCAATCCCAGAGGAGCCGTCAAACGGAAATTATTGTTGTAGTTAATGGTTGTTTTTCCTTCTTTCCCAGTTTTTGTTGTAATAAGGATAACACCAAATGCAGCACGCGATCCGTAAATTGAAGCGGCAGCAGCATCTTTTAGGACCGAAATATTTTCGATATCCTGAGGGTTAATGGCATTCATGTCTCCTTCCATACCATCGATCAACACCAATGGAGAAGCGTTAGAACCCGAACCGATGGTTCCGGCACCACGAATGTTAAAACTTAAACTTTGGTTCAACTCTCCCCCCAATCCGGAAGTTTGAAAGTTTAAGCCGGGAATAATTCCCTGAAGTGCCTGCCCTACGTTTTGCACCGGACGAGATTCCAGAACTTCTGAAGTCACATTCGATACAGAACCTGTCAGGTTTACTTTTTTCTGTGAACCATAACCAATGGCCACCACTTCTTCGATACCGATTGTTTCTTCTTCCAGTACAACGTCAAAGCTGGACTGATTGCCCACAACGACTTCCTGGCTTCGCATCCCAACAAACGAGTAAACCAAGGTTGCGCCCGGAGCAACATTTTTCAAGGTGTATTTTCCATCAAAGTCAGTAATCGTTCCATCCGAAGTTCCTTTCACCATTACAGTTACCCCAGGAAGAGGCTCGCCACCCTGGTCTGAAACGGTTCCGGCAATAGTACGCTCCTGCTGTGCAGTCTGGCTTTTAACAGAAAGCACAATCTGACGATCAATAACCTGATAGCCCACATTGCTGTTTTCAAACATTAACTCCAGCACTTTGTCGATCGATGCATTTTTGATTTGCATGTTGGTTTTACGTTCAACATCAACAATATCTCTATTGTAGAGGAAAACGTATTCACTCTGTTGTTCAATCTCATACAGCGCATCTTCAATCGACCGGTTTTTCACATCAAGGGTCAATTGTGTTTGCTGCGAGTAACCTGAAAGCGCATAGGATTGCATCAGGCAGAACAACATTAAAAAAGTTGTTAATTTCATCATTCGCAATACTTTCTTCAGACCTACCCTGTCGGGTAAGCCATAACAATCAATTTTTTTCATAATTTTGTAGTGATTAATTCTTACAATTAATTGAATTATAGATTGGGATGCGGATAATGTTGGGGCATTATCTGCATTTCTTTTTTATTCCATAAGCCGACTTAGTTTTTTGTTTTTTTATTTTATTTAATTCTCACCTTTCCCTTCACATAGGCTCCTTCCTTACTCAAATACCCTTTGGTGTAATCAAATTGAATGGGTGCCGACAGTTCCAGAAGCTGAAAGATTTGTTCCAAACTTTCATTTTGAAATGTGGCATTATATGGATGGCTACCCAATTGGGGATTGGCTAGCTCAAATTCAACATTGTACTGACGTTGTAAAACCCGAAGAATGGAATTTAAAGGGGCTTTCCTGAAGATGAACCTACCTTCACGCCAGCAGAGAAAACGCTCCAGATTCTTTCGTTCTACATGAATGGTTTCGCTTGACTTGTCGAAAAAAGAAACCTCACCGGGCTCCAAAAACAATTCGCCACCACTTTTAGCCAGAGAAACACTGCCTTCTACCAAGGCTACTGTCACCACTTCTTCTTCTTCGTAGGCATTTACGTTAAATTCTGTACCGTACACTTTGATGGTTGGCCCAAAGTTTTCTACATTAAAAGGAGTTTCATCTTTGCTAACCTCAAAAAAAGCTTCTCCTTCCAAATGGACCGTGCGCCCGCTATTGGCAAAAATTGGCGGATAAGTCAGTTGCGAACCTGCATTTAACCAAACTTTTGAGCCGTCAGGCAAATCAACAATTGTGCGGGTACCAATGGGCGCAACCACTGAAATTTCCTCATCCATTTTATTTTCCACCAAGCTGGTATAGGTTGATTCCAGTTGTTTTTTATCCAGCAAGGTCCAGGTTGTAAAAAGCAACAAGGGGATAAACAATACGGCAGCCACACGCGACAAGCGACGCATCCAAACACCCCTTCCGGAAGTATTTCTTTGTTTTCTGGAGCGATCAAAAGCTTTCTGTTTCAAATAGTCAACTTCCAAATCGCTAATGGCAGGCGTAGCGAAGGAAAACATGCGAACGGCCTTGCAGGCTTCATCAAATTCCCGGGTTTTATCGGAATGGTTCATTTTCCACTCCTCCCATTTCTGAGAATCCTCCACCTGTTCGCCTTTTGCCCATCGAATAAACTGTGTGTCGGCAACCAGGCTTTCGAATGTATTTTTACTAAACTGTCTCATTGTGTGCCTTTGCCTATAAAGAGTCGAAACCTGGATTTTATACTCACTAATTTTAAGAAAACTTTATCTTTTCTTTAAAAAAAGTGAGCAACACCAGACCAACATCCTGTTTATCAACAGAATCACTAACATTCATTTCTTCTCTTAATTTTTCAAGAGCCCGAAATAATAAGTTGCGAACCGACTGCACATTCAGGTCCATGACCTCTGCAATTTCCTTAAATTCCATTTCGTGCTTAAACCGTAGTAAGATTACCTCTCGCTGCCTGGAAGTCAAATGCCGGAGTCCGGCAACCAGCTTATTCCTGGTTTCCAGCTCAGTTTCGCTTCCGATGATAAAATCTTCGCTTGAAAAGGTAAAATATTGAGAGGAGGCTTCGTCTAAATCCGTGTGAGAGCGAATTTTGGAAGCACGCCGAAGTAGTTCGCGGCGCAAAGAGATGATTAAATAGGCATTGATATTGGCAATTCCCTTGACTTTTTCTTTACGCGACCAAAGATCTGTAAATAAGTCCTGAATGGTGTCTTTCACCAATTCAGCCACCGGAACCAGTTTCAAACCGTAAAAATACAATTCGCGAAACCGTTCCTGAAACAATTCACCAAGGGCATCATTGTCCCCTTGTTGAAATTTATCCCACAATGAATTATCCCAATTCTTATTTTGCGTAGTCATCCCTTAAGCAGTTCGCATGCAAATATATTAAAATTAGGTCAGACATAAGCCAAAAAAATCCGGCTTGGTTCTCAACAAATGAAAACCAGGCCGGATCAAATAATTATTCTAAATAAGAAACGCTGTTAACCGCTATTTTTTATTGGCAAGCGATTTACTCATTTCCAGGTATTTTTCAGTCGATCCATTTTTAACAGGCACCAGGAAGAAACTATACTGGTGAACTTGCTGTCCACTCATCATGTATTCTTTCTGTGGACGGGCTCCCCAGCTGTTATCACCAGCTACACCACGTTGTCCCAGATCAATGTTCAACTGCACCAAATCACGCTCTTTAATGTCGTTGATGTGCTTGCTTCCATTCACTTCCGGAATACCATCGATGCGGAAAGCAGGCTCTACCTCGCTGTTTCCTTCGTAGTCAATACCTTCTGTGGTATCAAAATCTTCATTCAGCATGTGCAATGCGCTCATGCCCAAACCAACCTTCGGCGTGTCAGCTACAACCAACAAACCATTGCCTGCTTTATCCTGAAGCGCGAACCAGTTCACATCCGTACGGTAGCCATTTTCCTGCGGACGCACATAAGGCACATACATTTCGCTTACGCTTGTTTGGTACAAGTCAACAAAAGTAGACGCTTTGCGGTCAACGTAGTTCTCCCAAGGACCACGACCAAAATAAGTCAACTGCTCATAATCAGCGGGCAACTGCATACGCATCCCCACACGTGGAATATCTGCACGATAGTCTGTTTCAGCCAAGGTGTTTGACACTTTGACCACACCAGTTCCTGCAATTTCATAAACACTTACAAAAGTGGTGTTCACTCCTGGCAGTTGGTAAGTTACTTCCAGTTTTACGCGGTTATCAGCCAGCTTTTCAGTTTTCATAGCCGTAACTTCAGAAAACAAAGAGGCTTTTTTCCACTCACCATTGTTAAACTGCATGCGGTTTCCAAAGTCATTATCGGTAGGTGCACGCCAGAAGTTTGGCTTTGGTCCTTTTCCATCTTTCAGCAATTCCTTGCCTTCGTACTCAAACGAAACCGGACGTCCTTCTTCCTGACTGAAAACAAATTTAAAGTCGGCATTTGACACCGTCACTTGCTTGGCATCTTCCTGAACAGTCAAGTCAGCACCATCAGCAACAGCCACTGGCTCTGTTTTAGAAAATTTAGCCAATTCGATTTGCTCATGAGCCACTTCAAATCCGGCAGGAAGTAATCCCCAGGCCTCTTTCAAGGTAGCAGAAAGGTGCACAAAATAGCGCGTATTGCTTTCCGGTTGAACACCATCCAACGACACCCGAATCAACTGTCCGGTATGTGTTTCCACATCCAGATCGTCAAAGTTAAGGGTCTTTAATACTTTACCATCGGCTTTCACCTGAGCTGTAAAGTTGAAGGCATTCAGATTGGTAAAATCATACAGGTTCTCAATAAACACACGCAACTCATTGTGACGGTTGAGACCCGCATTTTTGAAATTGATAAATTCGTGCGCTTTCTTCACTTCAAACAAGCCTGGCTGAGGTGAGCGGTCCGGGAATACAATTCCGTTGTTCAGGAAAGTATTGTCGGTAGGCATGTCCTTACCGTAGTCACCACCGTAGGCATAAAAACGCTCTCCTTTTTCATTGGTTTTCCAGATCGATTGATCAACCCAATCCCAGATAAAACCACCTTGCAGGTTATCGTACAATTCAATAATATCCCAATAATCCTGGAAGTTACCCGTACTGTTACCCATTGCGTGCGCGTATTCACTCGGAATAAACGGACGGTTGGTTTTGTACTTTCCGACGTACTCGAAGAAACCAGGCGATGGATACTGTGGTACCACAATGTCGGTGTTCCATTCCATATCCAAAATATTGCCGTCGTAATCTTTATACGAACGCTCGTACTGCACCGGACGTTTTTGCGAATCGGCGGCTTTCATGGCTTTGTAGCCTGCATAAAAGTTGATTCCATTTCCTGCCTCATTACCCATACTCCAGATAATAACCGAAGGATGATTTTTATCGCGTTCAACCAGGCGCACCATGCGGTCCACATGCTGGTTCTCCCAAATTTCTTTTTTAGCCAGCGAATGATTGCCGTAATACATTCCATGCGACTCGATATTGGCTTCGTCAACCACGTAAATTCCGTGCTCATCGCACAGCTCGTAAAAACGGGCTCCGCGTGGATAGTGACTCAAGCGCACAGCATTGATGTTATTTTCTTTCCAAAGGCGGATGTCAGTCATGATCATCTCTTCACTCATCACATGACCTGTTTCCGGATCCGCTTCCTGGGCATTTACACCTTTCAGGGTAATGCGCTGTCCGTTTACCAGCAACAATCCTTGCTTGATTTCAACCGTACGGAAACCAACTTTAATTGCAGTAGCCTCCAGTGTTTTTCCTTTTTTATCCTGAACTTCCAGCAATAAAGTATACAAATTAGGATGTTCATCGCTCCATGGCTTCACATTTTCAACAGTAGCAGCCATCGCTTCCGTCAGCTCGGCACTTGCGCCAACTTCCAGTTTTTTAGATTCGCTGGTTACCAATTGCCCTTGATCATCCAGCAACTGATATGCCAGTTTGAATTTTTGAGCTTTCGGCTGATGGTTTTTCAATTCAACGGTTAGTTCCAGCTCTCCGTTTTGGTAAGCGGCGTCCAATGTGGCTGCGGCCTCAAAGTCACGAATACGTAGTTTTGGCTGAGCATACAAATACACACTTCGCTCAATCCCACTGATACGCCAGAAATCCTGACACTCCAGGTAGGAACCATCGGTCCATCGGAAAATTTGTAAGGCAATCGTGTTTTCGCCTTTCTGAACATGCGGAGTAATATTGAATTCGGCAGGCAGCTTGCTTCCTTGTGAGTATCCTACATATTTTCCATTAATCCACACAAAACCACCTGATTTCATGGCACCAATGTGCAGGAAAATTTCCTTGCCATCCCAATCATCAGCTACGACAAAACTGCGGCGGTAAGATCCCACCGGATTGTACGTATGAGGCACTTTTCCAGGATACTTCGGATAAATGCCATCCAACTCCATATCATCGGCAACCGGAGCTTTGTGATCGGCAAATTCGTATTGATGGTTCACATAAATTGGAACCCCGTAACCTTCCACTTCCCAGTTTGAAGGTACTTTAATATTATCCCAGTCATCCACATTTTCCTGAGGATCCATAAAGGTTACCGGACGGTCCTGAGGATTGCGAACCCATTTAAACTTCCAGATACCATCCAGGTATTGGCGGGTATTCACCTCGGTGGCCTTTTGAGTTAAGGCTTCTTCAACCGTAGGCACCGAAACAAAAGAGGCATGGGCCGGCTCTTTGTTTTCCTGAATCACTTCAATGTTTTCCACATAATTCCAGACATTGATTCCGGAATCTGCTGCTTGTCCCCGGGCCGTCCATCCGGACAGGGCAAAAGCTGTGAGTAGTAGCAAAGATTTTCTCATGAATTTAGAACTTTTCTTTTTGAGTAATTTTATAGTACTAGCAGTAAAAAAAAACTGCCTTCAAAAATAACACACAAATCTTGTGTTTGACTCTGAAGGCAGTTATATTTTGTTAATAGCTAAAATTATCCAATTTCAGCTGAGAGAACTTCTCATCACCAACTTTCTTATAGTCAACAATAAAGTGATTCCATGATTGAGGAAATCCACCGATATTATTATTCAAATAAATAATTTGAACCGGATGTTTTCCTTTTGCCAACGCAATTTGCGCATTACTACGCGAAAAGCGTTTCACTTCGCCATCGTTGTTTACCAAAAGTTTGTCTCCAATAAAGAACTGGTCAAAATTTGTTTGGAATTCGTAAATACCATCTTCCGGAACTTCAATATACCCTTGAAGCTTAGCTCCTGTTGGTTTTTTGTAGTTGTTGATTGTCGGCAAGGTCTTTGCATTAACGTCAATCGACTTCCAGCTTTTTGCTGATTCCAGGTCTTTCACTTCAATGAAAATCCCTTCAGCATATTGACCGGTCAATCCTGTTTTGCTTGTTTCTGCAGAAACAGCTGGCAACAAGTCTTGTTTTTCAACCGTAATGGTCCGCACCTTACTCATGGTACCGCTATTGAGTACCGAACGAATTTTCACAGTTGCGTTCTCGGTAAAGGTCAACGGTGATTCATAAACTGCAGCATTTTGATCAGGCTCGCTTCCATCCAATGTGTATACCATTTTGATCGGGCGAGTTGTTGTAAACTCAAGCGAAGCTGTATCAGTAAAAGCAACATGGTTAACTGGTCCTTCGGGCAGTGGAATGTGGTAATTAATGTTGTGCAGATCAAGTCTTACAAACTGAGGATCCATGCGTTTAACGAAATCCGCGTAATCCTTATTTTCTTTTTGTGTCCAGCCCACTTCTGCCAAGGCAATAATACGAGGATAGATACGGTACTCGAACAGTTCCGGAGTGTACATATACTCTGACCACACATTTCCTTGTGTTCCCAAAACATGTTTTGCTTTCTCTCCTTTCAACTCGGCAGGCACCGGATCGTAGCTATACGATTCTTCCATGGTTGTATAACCGCCAATAGCAACCGGCTCCACTTTACTGTCTCCCTGGTAGTGATCCAGGTAAACCCAGTTTCCAGGAGTCATCACCACATCGTGTCCCTGGTTAGCCGCTTCAATACCTCCGGCTTCACCTCTCCACGACATTACTGTTGCTGAAGGAGCCAATCCACCTTCCAGGATTTCATCCCATCCGATCATTTTCCGGTCGTGGGCCAACAATACTTTTTCAATACGTTGCACAAAATAACTTTGCAGTTCGTGCTCGTCTTTCAAGCCTTCTTTGCGAATACGACGTTGACAATCGCGACAAACTTTCCAACGATCTTTCGGCGACTCATCACCTCCAATGTGGAAGTACTCGTAAGGAAACAATGGCACCACCTCGTCAATGATGTCTTCCAAAAAGTGGAATGTTTCCTCTTTACCTGCACAATATACATCGGGTTCAACACCCCATACCGTACGCACCTCAAATGGTCCACCTGTACATGAAAGTTCAGGATATCCAACCAAGGCAGCCAGTGAGTGTCCCGGCAATTCAATTTCAGGAACCACATTGATGAAGCGCTCAGCAGCATAAGCCACCACTTCTTTAATTTCTTCCTGTGTGTAGTAACCGCCATAAACGCTTCCGTCACCTTCAGTACGTTTAGAACCCAGTTCTGTCAGTTTCGGGTACTTTTTAATTTCAATCCGCCAGCCTTGGTCTTCTGTCAGGTGCCAGTGAAACGTGTTCATTTTAAACAAGGCCATCACGTCCAATTGCTTCTTGATGAAATCAACCGAAACAAAGTGACGACAAACGTCCAGGTGCATTCCACGCCATACAAAGCGAGGTGCATCGTCAATCTCAACACAAGGCATGGTCCAGCTAACGTCAGCCACTGCCTGCGTACTTTCAATCTCAGCCGGCAACAACTGCAACATACTCATCAAACCATAGAAAGCTCCACGCTCTGATGCTGCTTTGATCGTAGCTCCCGCAGCAGTTACGCTCAACTGGTAAGACTCGTCGCTTGAACCAGCCTCTCCCGTCAATTCAACATGAATAAAGTTTTTAGCCGGCAACTCGTTCACAACGGCCAACTCAAAACCAGCCGCCTGCTTAAATCGTTGGTTGATCAGGCCAGCAGCCGATTGCAGCTTATCATTATCAGGCACAACAAAGGCCGTTTTAGCATTAACCGTAAAACTCCCCTCTCCTTTTACCAAGCCATTGGGCTGTGGCACTAACGCTATTTCCCGCTCTTTACCTGCCTGATTGGTACAGGCGCTAAAAAACGCAGTAATTAATGTACAAAAAATGAATGTTCGAAAAATTCTCATTTTAGTATGATTTAATTGATAATTGATCTCCATAAATAATGGTAACGTGCACAAATATATTAAAAGATGTGTGCACGTACACACATTTATGGCAAAAAACTTTTCCCATCAAAAAATAGATGCTATTTTAGCCCGAAAATTAGACATCTCTGTCAATCCAAAAAACATCTACAAAATAAATAATCAAATGAGTACGAAAGACTTACCTACAACCACAGAAAAAGTTCCTCTGCGGATTTTCAATGACAAAGAAGAAGGTTCTGCATTTATTGCACGAGAAATTGCCAACGTAATTAAAGCCAAAGATGAACTTGGAGAACCAACCGTTCTGGGTTTGGCAACCGGAAGCAGTCCGCTGCGTATTTACCGCGAATTGATTCGTCTTCACAAGGAAGAAGGATTGAGTTTCAGCAATGTTATCACATTCAACCTGGATGAGTACTACCAGCTGGAACCAGACAATAAAGAGAGCTATCACTACTTCATGTACGAAAACTTTTTCAATCATATTGACATCAAACCCGAAAACGTACACATTCCCAATGGTATGTTAGCCCCTTCTGAAATTGATGATTTTTGCGCTGAATACGATCGCAAAATTGCGGAATTGGGTAACCTTGATGTCCAGTTGTTAGGTATAGGACGCACCGGACACATCGGATTTAACGAGCCCGGATCAACAGACACAACCGGTACACGCTTGGTGAAGTTGCACAAAGTAACCATTGAAGATGCTGCTGAAGCTTTCGGTGGTGAAGAGCACGTGCCTCTTCGTGCCATCAGCATGGGAATCCGTCCGATTCTAAATGCAAAGAAAATTTTCATGGCCGCTTGGGGCGAAGGCAAAGCCGACATCCTGGCCAAAGCCATCGAAGGACCTGTTACTCCTGAAGTGCCCGCTTCCTTCCTGCAAAAGCACGCCAATACACTTTGTATTGCCGACCACCCTGCAGCTTCCGGATTGAGCAAATTCCGTACGCCTTGGTTAACTGGTTTCTGCACCTGGGACAGCCACCTGAAGAAAAAAGCCGTCGTTTGGTTGTCACAACAAACCGACAAGCCCATTCTTAAATTAACTGACAACGATTACAAACAATGGGGATTAGCTGAGTTGTTAAAAACAGCCGGCTCTGCTTACGCTGTAAACCTTGAAATCCACAACCAACTGCAACAAACCATTACCGGATGGCCAGGTGGTAAACCCGACACCGATGACACGAACCGTCCGGAGCGTTCGAACCCGTTCCCTAAAAAATCAATCGTTTTCAGCCCGCACCCGGATGATGATGTAATCTCAATGGGAGGAACTTTGCTTCGCTTGGTTGAACAAGGACATGACGTACATGTGGCTTATCAGACTTCAGGAAACATTGCTGTTTTCAACGATGATGCACACCGCTTCGCTGATTTCGCCTTAGGTTTTGCCAAAAAATTCAATGTTGCTGAAGATCAGATTGCAGCCGTGCACAAACAACTGCTAGATGCCATTTACGATCCAAGCCAAGATCCGAACAACAATCCGGACGTACTGAAAATCAAAGGCCTGATCAGACAAGGAGAAGCCACATCAGCATGTCGTTTCTGCGGTGTAAAAGCCGAAAATGCGCACTTCCTGGAATTGCCATTCTACGAAACAGGTAGCGTTACCAAAAACGACTTGTCGGAAGCCGACGTTGACATTATTGTTGAACTGTTGGAAAAAGTAAAACCAGAGCAAATTTTTGCAGCAGGCGACCTACACGATCCACACGGAACACACGCTGTATGTCTGAACGCTATTTTCAGAGCCATTGATCGCTTAAAAGACCAGCCATGGATGCAGAACTGCTATGTTTGGTTATACCGCGGGGCTTGGCACGAGTGGGCAATTGAAGACATTGAAATGGCCATTCCAATCAGCCCCGAAGAGTTGATGAAAAAACGGAAAGCCATCTTCAAACACCAGTCTCAAAAAGACTCTCCGGTATTCCCTGGAAAAGACAAACGCGAATTCTGGCAACGTGCCGAAGACCGAAACAGAGGTACTGCTAAAATATACGATAAACTTGGACTAACGGAATACGAAGCCATCGAGGCTTTCAAACGTTATAAATTCTAAACAAATCATCTTATGACTGAAAATGAAATCAAAAAAATTGCAGAGCAATTTGCAATTGAAGGAACCGTAGGCGAGTTGAAAGCCTATGGTTCAGGTCACATTCATGAGACGTACCGGCTAAAAAATGCCGATGCGCAAAAACCTGACTACATCCTTCAGAAAATCAACAACAGCATTTTTACCAATGTAGAGGAGTTGATGAACAACATCCAAACGGTGATCAATCACCTGCAGGAACAAAAGCAAAACGACACCACCGGATCGGTTAAAGGTGAAGTTTTACAATTGGTTCCGGCCTTGGATGGAAAAACATACTATCAGCACACCGATGGCAGCTTCTGGCGTGTGTACGTGTTCCTGGAAGGCACCCGCAGCTACGACCTGATTGAAAACGACAAGCAGGCTCGCGAAGGTGGTAAAGGCTATGGCCGTTTCATCTCGGCGCTGGCTGACCTTGATCCGAACAAGATTTTTGAAGTGTTGCCTGATTTCCACAACATGCAGCACCGCTTAAACCAACTGGATACAGCGATTACCAAAGACCCGGTAGACCGGTTAAAAACAGTAGCCGAAGAGGTGAACTTCGTGAAAGAAAGAGCCGAGCGCATGACTACCATCAAACGAATGGGCGATGCTGGTGAACTGCCTTTGCGCATTACGCACAACGATACTAAATTCAACAATGTTTTGTTGAATGAAAACGATGAAGCACATTGCGTAATTGACCTGGACACCATCATGCCGGGCTACATTGCCTATGACTTTGGCGATGCCGTTCGCACAACCATCAACACTGCTGATGAAGATGAAAAAGACCTGGAAAAAATCCAGCTTAACATGAATGTCTTCAAGGCTTTTTCTGAAGGTTTTATCGGAGAAACAGGTGCTACATTGACTGATAATGAAGTAAAATCACTTTCAGAAGGTTGTTTGATGCTGCCTTTCATTATGGGTGTGCGCTTCCTGTCCGACTACATTGACGGCGATAACTACTACCGCATTCATTCTCCACACCACAACCTGCAACGGGCGCGTGCTCAGTTTCAGCTTGTGCGGAAACTGGAGGAGAACTTTGAGGAAATCAAAAATATCATTGAGCAAACAAGCGCAAAAGCTAAAAGCAAATGACATTAGAAATTCCCAAACTCAGTACGCCTGTCAATTCATTGGCCGACTTAAATGCCGCCTTTGACGGGCTGAACGAAAATGCCCTGGCTTGTTTCCCCTGGGAGACACCAGCCAACAAACCGGCAGTTAACTTTAAAGTTGCTCACAACAATGAGTCAATTTTTCTGAGCTACCGGGTACAGGAAGACGAAGTGCTTGCTCGTTTCAGCAAACACAACAGTCCGGTTTATACCGACAGCTGTGTTGAGTTTTTCGTGTCGTTTGAAGGCGACAAGAATTACTACAACTTCGAGTTTAACAGCCTGGGTACCTGCCTGGCCGCTTACGGACCAGATCGCCACCAACGGCAATCCATTGCTCCGGAAACACTGGGGCTGATCCAGACTCAAACGAGCCTGAACAGGGTGCAAGGTCAGTCACATCGTTTCGACTGGCAGTTGGTTATTCAACTTCCCATTTCCGTTTTGACAAACTCTAAAATCAGCAGCTTGTCCGGACTGAAAGCACGGGCCAACTTTTACAAATGTGGCGATGATCTTACAACACCTCATTACATCAGTTGGAACAATATTGGAACCAGCAATCCTGATTTTCATCAACCTCCATACTTTGGAGAAATTGAATTCCTATAAGCCGGCACAAGTCGGTGACCAAGATAAAAGAGGATCGAAGGATTCCTCTTTTATCTTGCTTTTAAAATCAGGCCTTGAGAAGAACAACCGTTCTGCCAGTGCCTAAGCCCTGTCCAACACCAAGGTGTTTTCGCAAAGTAAAGTGGACAGCAACATCCCCCGAGACGGGCAAGCCTACAGCCTGTTCTCAATAAGCTAATTAAAAAAATTTTATCAGTATCTTTGCGCCCAAGGCGTTGATTTGGAAGTTATGGAGAATAAAGAACCCACAAAAAATGTAGTTAGAATAAAAGACATTGCCGAGCTGGCCAATGTTTCCACAGGAACTGTTGACCGCGTGCTCCACAATCGCGGCCGGGTTTCTGAAGAGGTGAAGCAGCGCGTACTGTCTATTGCCCGGGAACTCAACTACGAGCCCAATATGCTGGCCCGCGCCTTGGTTTCCAAACGCGAATTCCGGATTGCAGCCTTAATTCCGGATGCGTCGCTGGATGACTACTGGGCAGAACCAGCCAAGGGAATTCGCAAAGCAGAGGCGGAATTGCGTCAATACGGGCTGGTGGTTTATTACCATATATTCAACCAATTTGATGTCAACTCGTTTAAAGAGGAAGCCGAAAAACTCTCCGGACTGAATTACGATGGCATCTTGCTGGCGCCTGTTTTTTACCGCGAATCACTTACATTTTTAAATCGCTGGAAAAGAGACCAAATCCCCTTTAACCTGTTCAATACGCACATTCCGGATTACGAACCTCTGTCGTACATTGGTCAGGATTCTTACCAGAGCGGCGTAGTGGCTGCCAAATTGCTTCACTATGGCTACCTGTCAAGCGAGCCAATTAGCTTCATCATTGCGCACATTGACGAAGATGTGGCCAACTCCTCGCACCTGATCAAAAAAGAACAGGGTTTCATGGATTATTTTGATACTGCCGATACCCCATTTGTTAAAGTCGTTCGCACGGAGCTGCACAAAAGCTCGGATCAGCGTATTTTTGCCCAACAGCTGGATGAACTGCTGGCTAAAAACCCCGATGCACGCGGAATTTTTGTAAGTACTTCGCGCGCCTATGCCGTGGCCGACTACCTGGAAAATAACCCGCAACACAAGCTTCGACTGATTGGTTATGATTTGCTGGACAAAAACCTGACACACCTCAACAAGGGAACCATCAACTTCCTGATCAATCAGAATCCGAAAGGGCAAGGCTACTATGGCATCCAGCTGCTCATCGAGCATCTTGTTTTCAAGAAAAAGATCAATCCGATCAAATACCTGCCGCTGGATATCATTACCAAAGAAAACCTGCATTATTATATTGAGTCGGAAATCTAATTTCCGACTATTTTTTACCCTTTTCCCACCACTTTGGTCTAAACTTCTATCGGCAGATACTCAATCTGCCACAACTGAAAATTCGGTAAGCCATTAAAAAATTGAGTTCCATCCGGCCTGGCCTTCCATCACGAATTTCTCAAGTACACCTCCCTTCTGTCTGTGAAAAGCGGCAAGGCACTTGCTAATTCCCGCATTTATCCTATTTTGTCCAACCAAAACGGCATTTTCGTGTTTAAAAATCAAACACTTCATTTCCTATAATTTATGAGTCTAACCATTGAAAACATTTTACTTGTTGGTTCACTACTGCTATTTATTAGTATCCTTATTGGTAAAACCTCGCACCGCTTTGGAATTCCGACCTTGGTTTTATTCCTTTTTGTGGGAATGCTTGCCGGCTCCGAAGGCATTGGCCGCATCCATTTCGACAATCCGCAGCTCGCGCAATTTATAGGAGTAGTTTCCCTCAACTTCATTTTGTTTTCCGGTGGACTCGACACCAACTGGCAGTCGATTAAACCTGTGCTTTGGCAAGGAATATCGCTCTCAACCCTGGGCGTTTTGCTTACGGCAGTCAGCCTGGGCCTTTTTGTGTGGTGGCTCACGGATTTCAGCCTTTACGAAGGCTTGCTATTGGGCGCCATTGTCTCATCAACCGATGCGGCGGCTGTGTTCTCCATTTTGAGGGCCAAAAACATTGGCCTTAAAAGCCAGCTAAAACCCACTCTTGAGCTGGAGAGCGGAAGTAACGACCCGATGGCTTATGTGCTAACCATTGCTTTTTTAAGTCTGGTCGTTACCCCCGAACAAAGCCTTTTATCCATCATCCCGCTGTTTCTTCAGCAAATGCTGCTTGGCGCACTGGCCGGCCTGCTGTTTGGCAAGCTCACCAAATACATCGTCAACAAAATTCAGCTGACTTACGAAGGCCTCTACCCGGTCCTGGTCATTGCCCTGATGTTTATCACCTTCTCGGCCACCGATTTTATTGGCGGAAACGGGTTCCTTGCCATCTATATTTGTGCCGTGTTTCTGGCCAACCAGGACTTTATTCACAAAGCAACCATTATTAAAATGTTCGACAGCTTGGCCTGGCTCATGCAAATCGTGTTGTTCCTCACGCTGGGCTTGCTTGTTTTTCCGTCGCACATTTTGCCCGTCATTGGAATCGGACTGCTCATCTCGCTTTTCTTAATCTTTATCGCCCGACCTTTAAGCGTGATGGTAGCCCTCACACCTTTCAAAATGAAAATGAAGCAGCGCCTGTACATTTCGTGGGTGGGGCTGCGAGGCGCTGTCCCCATCGTGTTTGCCACCTACCCGCTGCTGGCAGGCATTGAAAAGGCCAATATGATTTTCAACATTGTGTTCTTTATTTCACTCACCTCGGTGTTGGTGCAAGGTACCACACTAAATACCATTGCCCGCTGGCTGCACGTATCGGCTCCTGAGCTGGCCATTCCACAAATGGCCCAGGAAACTTTCCTTTCTGAAGAGATCAAAAAGGTACGCACCGAAATTATTATTCCCGAAGACGGCTCAGTTGCCGGAGAAAAAATTGTTGATCTGCACTTTCCCCGCACTGCACTGATCGCCATGATTAACCGCGGAAAGGAATACCTCACGCCTAACGGATCAACCATTATTGAGCCCGGAGACCGGCTGGTTGTACTGGCCGACGACCGCGAATCGATGAACCTGGTTTATGAGTGTTTAAAAGTAGCCCCCGCTCCAAAAGCCGTATAGATTCTTAGTTGTGATCAGGTCCTGTACCCTTGCGATGGCTCCCTGTTAAGAATTTTGCGGCCCTGTTGCTTTTTTGCGGCCCCTGTAAGCTTTTTAGGCGCCCAGTAACGGAATATTAACCTCCTGTATGGTTCTGGAGGGTTCCTGTTGAACAGGGAGTTAAAATTCTTTAACAGGAAGGCCTCGGACCTAACAGGACGAGTTGCAAGCATACAGGACGACTGCCAAACGTGCAGGATGGATGAAAAAGTAGCAGGAAGCATTGGAAAAAGAAAAAAACCAACCAAAATTCAGCCGATATGTTTAATTTCGAGAGAATTTTGACTAAAACTATGAGTGATTATCAAAAAGTGATCGAAAAACTGATTGAATTCAGGGATGAACGAAACTGGCAACAGTTTCACGATTCAAAGAATTTAGCTTTGGCCTTATCCATTGAGGCTGCAGAGTTGAATGAATTATTTCTGTGGAAGAAAGAGCATGAGCTCTCCGATGTAAACCACGAAAAGCTGAAGGAAGAGCTTGCCGATGTTTTGGCTTATGCCTTTTTATTGGCCGAAAAACATGAGCTGGATGTCTTTGAAATCGTCTTAGACAAAATCCGGAAGAATGCGGCCAAATATCCGGTAGAAAAAGCCCGGGGAACTGCCAAGAAATACACCGAGCTGTAGTCAATCTGCGATTCCCAACGTGGCAGAGCCCATTCAGCAAGAGCAAGGAAAAATCAAGACCAAATCGTTCAGCACCCGATGCTGCAAAGTAGAACGCAAAGAAAAACGGTCGAAAACAAATGACACATCTGCTTTCGACCGTTTTTCAGTTCATCACCATCCGTTTTTCGATCAGTCGCGGGCGTAGGTGTACCAATAAAGGGTTCCGACGAAAAAGGCTCCCCCAACAATATTCCCTAAGGTTGCAGGAATCAGGTTTTCAACCACAAAAGCCGTCCAGCTGATGTCGGCACCTTCAAAAATGGCTAGCGGAATAAAAAACATGTTGGCAATGGAGTGCTCAAACCCCATAGTTACAAAAGCCATCACCGGCCACCAAATCCCCAGAATCTTTCCGGAAGTGTGCTGAGCCGACATGCCCATCCACAAGGACAAACACACCAGCCAGTTGGCGCCAATACCTTTCAGAAAGGTTTTGTAAAAAGGGTTACCCGTCTTTCCCATAGCAATGTTTTGCACGGCCTCGCTCCAAGGAGCAGCACTCACTAAATCGGTCAAGTGAACCAGAAAGTAAGCGACAAACAGCGATCCGATCAGGTTGCCCAGATAAACCAAAGCCCAATTGCGCAAAGGAGCCGTCCATTGTTGTTTTTTACTGAGCACATTGGGCATAAAGTAAGCATTGTTTCCGGTAAACAGTTCGGCGCCGGCCATAACCACCATCATCAGCCCAACGGGGAAAGCTGCCCCCATCAGAAATTTGGAAATTCCCGGGTTTTCGGCAGCCAATCCGGGCACACCGCCGCCAATCAGAATAGCCAGCAGCCCGCCAAAGGAAATGTAAGCACCAGCCATAAAGGCAAGCACCAGTATTTTTTTTGCAGAATAAGCGTCTTTATCTATAGCCAGTTTCCCGGCAACCTTGATGATTTCTTTGGGTGAATATAAACTCATCGGTTTCTATTTTATAATTACTTTTTTGAAATAAGGGGTGAGTTTTTGTTCTACAATCTCCAATTGTTCAGGCGTATTTTCAGCCACATCCATCAACTGGTAATCCATGCCCAAGGCTTCCCATTTGTATTGCCCCAGTTTGTGATAGGGTAAAATTTCGAACCGATCCAGGTAGTTCATGCCTGAAAATTGCTCAATCAGCCATTCCAAATCTCGTTCCTTATCGGTAAAACCCGGAACCAGCACATAGCGCAACCAAAACGGGAGCTGACTCGCTTCACGCAGCTTAACGTTACTGAGCATGGCTTGTAAGCGCGAAACGCCTGTAAGTGTTTTAAACCCTTTGTCGGTGGTCGATTTTACATCGAACATCACCAGATCAGAAAGACCGGAGATCAGCTGAAGCGCTTCCGGCGTGCGCACAACACCATTCGTATCAATATTGGTGTGAATTCCTTCTGCTTTCAATGCCTCGAAAAAAGGAATGAGCGCTTTGCTCTGCAACATGGGCTCGCCCCCCGAAACAGTGACTCCACCATCATCGCCAAAATAGGTTTTCATGTTGCGGGCCCGCTTCACCAAGGCTTCGATTTCGGTGGGTGTACCGCCCTTCATCTCCATGGTATCGGGATTTTGACAATACAAACACTGCAGGTTGCAGCCCTGTAAAAAAACAACGAGCCGGATGCCCGGGCCGTCGTGCGTCCCAAACGATTCGATGGAGTGAACAGTGAGTGTTTTTTCAGCTTGGGTCATAGTCCTATTAAAATAGAAGACACCCTCCCCCGTTTTTCAGGGGCAGAATGTCTTCAATGTAAGTTATATGCAAATAATCGTTTCTATAGAGACTCATGGAATGAACGAGTCAACACCTCTTGCTGCTGCTCGCGGGTAAGGCGAACAAAGTTAACGGCGTATCCCGACACACGGATGGTCAGCTGAGGATGCTCCTCAGGGTGCTCCATGGCGTGGATCAGCGTTTCACGGTCAAGAACGTTTACGTTCAGGTGCTGTGCATTCGATCCGAAGTAACCATCCAGCGTGCGTACCAGGTTGGCAATCCGGTCTTCCGGAGTTGATCCCAGTGATTTAGGCACGACCGACAAGGTATTTGAAATACCATCTTTTGAATCTTTGTAGTCAATTTTGGCTACCGAGTTCAACGAAGCAATTACCCCGTGTGTGTCGCGTCCGTGCATTGGATTTGCACCTGGTGCAAAAGCCACTCCTTTACCACGTCCATCAGGTGTAGCTCCGGTTTTCAACCCATAAACAACGTTTGACGTAATGGTCAGAACTGACAAAGTTGGATTGGCATCTTTGTACACTTTGTGTTGCGACAATTCTTTGTTGAAGTGACTCACCACGTCGCGGGCAATATGGTCCACCCGGTCGTCGTCGTTTCCGTATTTTGGGAAATCGCCTTCAATCTCGAAATCAACAGTCAATCCGTTTTCATCGCGAATGGGTTTTACCTTGGCGTGTTTAATGGCTGACAATGAATCGGCAACAATTGAAAGACCTGCAATACCATATGCGATGTTAATTTTCGGATTAGTATCGATCAGGGCCATCTGCGCCTTTTCGTAGTAGTACTTATCGTGCATGTAGTGAATGATGTTCATGGATTCGTTGTACACGCGGGCCACTTCTTTCATCGCCACTTTAAAGTTGGCAACCACTTCGTCGTAATCCAGGTATTCGTTTTCCAGCGCTGGAATGCCATCCACAATTTGAGTTCCGGTGTTTTCACACTGTCCACGGTTAATGGCCAGCAACAGGGTTTTGGCCAAGTTGGTTCTTGCCCCAAAAAACTGGATGTGCTTTCCAAGCTCCTGCATCGATACGCAGCAAGCAATCCCGTAATCGTCACAATTGGCGCTCGTCCGCATCAAGTCGTCATTTTCATACTGAATGGATGACGTTTCAATCGATACTTTCGCACAGTAGTCCTTGAACCCCTGAGGCAGGTTTTTAGACCACAAAATAGTGATGTTGGGTTCTGGTGATGGTCCCAAGTTGTATAGCGTATTCAGGAAGCGGAAAGAGGTTTTAGTAACCTTGCTGCGACCGTCAATTAAAAGTCCGCCAATTGATTCTGTTACCCAAGTGGGGTCGCCGGCAAAAATCTGTTCGTAGGCTTCCATACGCAGGTGACGCACCATGCGCAGTTTCATCACAAACTGGTCAATGTATTCTTGCGCTTCTTCTTCGGTGATTACACCGTCAGTTAAGTCTTTCTCAATAAAAACATCCAGGAATGAGGATACACTTCCCAGTGACATGGCAGCACCATCTTGCTCTTTCACAGCAGCCAAGTAGCCCATGTAAGTCCACTGAACAGCTTCTCGGGCATTTTCAGCCGGACGGCTAAGATCAAGATCGTAGATTTTACCCATCTCAATCATAGCGTACAATGCTTTGATTTGCTCCGACACCTCTTCGCGCAAACGAATGGTAGCATCGGTCATTGGCCCATGAATCGCATCCAAATCAGCTTTTTTGGCTTCAATCAACCGGTTGATCCCGTATAGTGCTAAGCGTCGGTAGTCACCAATAATCCGGCCACGCGCATAGTTGTCAGGCAGACCAGTCAGGAAACCCAGCGAACGAAACTTGCGGATTTCATCGGTGTAGGCATCAAATACGCCATCGTTATGCGTTTTGGTGTATTTGCTGAAGCTTTCGGTAATAACCTCGCTTGGCGAAAAGCCATGTTCAGAAAGAGCTTTTTGCACCACTTTGAATCCTCCATAAGGTTTCATGGCACGTTTTAGCAACTCATCAGTCTGCAAACCTACAATGACTTCACTTTCCTTGTCAATATACCCGGCTTTAAACGCATTCATGGTTGATACGTTTTCTGTATCAACGCTGCGAAGTCCTTTTCTTTCGCGCTCTTCTTTCAAGGCGGCTTTACAGATGTTCCACAAATGGGAAGTGCGCTCTGTTGGGCCTACCAAAAAGTCATGATTGCCTGCATAAGGGGTGATATTACGTGCAACAAAATCCTTTACCTCTATGGAACTGGTCCATATTCCTTCTTTAAATTTCATAGCTGATTTTTTTACTTTTTCTCAATTATTACCAGAGGACGAGAGTCCCTACTAATTTTCAAATTAACAAGCCGTTTGCTTCGGGCCGCAAAAATAGGATAAGTTTATGCTATAAAACATACCCACTTCTTGGGATTTACCATTGTTAATGTTTTCATAATAGCGGTTTATTTGGGCCCTTTACTTTGTTTGTAAATCCGATTTAATAAACAAGTGTTTCCCGCGATTGTTCGGGCTTTTGGCAATGCTTATCATTAGAAAAACAGGCAAAAAAAACTCACCAATGCGCAGTGCATTGATGAGTGCAGGTGGAGCTGCCGGGAATCGAACCCGGGTCCAAACGAGGAAGCCATATGCTTTCTACATGTTTAGCCTCGACTTGGTTTTCGAGTAGTAGCAGGATCAAGGCCACCGACCACTACCTTAGCTTCTAAAGTTTCGCGGCATGTCCGAAGCAAACATTCCACTAGCCTCGATTTTTTGCACCGCCGAATCGGATAGCCTCAAAGCAATAGCATCCGAGCGATGTCTTGTCCCAGCACCTAGTGCCGGGATTAAGCGGTTAACCTACTGTGATTCGGTTACGCAGCAAGAGCGTAATTGTTTTCGCCAATTAAAAGTTTGATCATTAGGATTAACGAGCCAACAACCCAAGCTCGACATGCTTACATACCTCTTCTACCCGCTGTCAAAACCAGTCAGCCCCGGTCATTGAGGAAATGCAAAATTACAATAATTTTTGGCATATTCATAGTTGTCTTCAGCTTTCTCTTTCTTAAAAAATGTTCGACTATTCAAATAAGAACTGGCTTCTGGAAGCAATACGGCCGGTTCACTTCTGATTAAGAAGATAATTCTTATCTTTAAAAATTCCAGAAAAGAAAGACAAACATGAAGATTGGTATTTTGAGAGAAACGCGCCGCTGGAAAGACCGCCGCGTTGCAATTACGCCTGAAACAGCCCTTTTAATTCAACAAAACTATCCGGAAGTGGAGCTCTATGTGCAGTCCAGCGATTTGCGGGTGCACCCAGACGAAGAATACCGCCAGCTAGGCTTCCCGGTTGTGCTGGACGTTTCGCATTGCGACGTGCTGATTGGCGTAAAAGAAGTAGCCAACGAAGCTCTTCTGGAAGGAAAAACCTACATCATGTTTAGCCATGTAGCCAAGGAACAAGCATACAACCGCGACTTCTTCAAACTAATGGCACAAAAGAAAATTACCCTGATTGACTATGAATATTTTGTAGACAAGCACCGGGCCAGACTGGTAGCCTTTGGATTTTGGGCTGGCGTAGTGGGTGCCTACTATGCGTTTGTAGGCATTGGACAGCGCTTTTGCAATTACCAGCTTCCTGCCCCTGAGGCTTGCCGGGATTTACAGGATTTACACCACCAGCTAAAAGCTTTGCCAATTCCGGCGTTAAAGATTTTGGTTACCGGTGGCGGGCGTGTTGCTTCCGGAGCACTGGAAATTATCAATCACCTGGGAATTCCGGAAGTGCTTCCCAAAGACTTTTTAGAGCGCGACTATGATCATCCGGTATACACCCGCCTTGACCCGGAAGGCTATGTAAAACGTAAAGCAGGAGCCCCAGAGGATCAGCACTTCTATGATCATCCGGAAGCGTTTGAGTCGGCCTTTCTCCCCTACACCAAGGTGGCTGATGCATTTATTGCCTGCCACTACTGGAATCACGAATCTCCTCACTTTTTCAGTGCTGAAGATTTGAAAGCACCTGATTTTTCCATTTCATTGATTTCAGATATTTCATGCGACGTTCCCGGCCCTATCCCAACAACGCTTCGAACAAGTGAGATTGAAGCCCCTTTTTATGACGTGGAGCCTCTAAGCGGTAAAGAAAAAGCACCATTCAGCTCCTCATCACACATTACAGTGGTTGCCGTAGATAACCTGCCTGCCGCATTGCCCATGGATGCTTCCCGAACCTTTGCCCGAGATTTATACTACGAAGTTTTTCCGTCCTTATTCGGGAACGATGATGATGGAATTATTGAACGAGCCACCATTCTTAAAAATGGCAAGCTAACCCCAAAATTCAGCTATCTCAAAAACTTTCTGGAAGAATAATTACAAAGAAACCAATACAGCTCCGGCAACCAGGCCGGCAACCAAGTAATAGACCCGAGATTGTCGGATTCGGTTTTTATCATCAATCAGTTTGATGTTTTCGATGCGCTGATTTTCCAATACTTGATCGTTCTGCAATAATTGTCCGTGCCAAAATTCAGCCTCTAGTTTTTTAACAGCTATCGCACTATCAGCCATGGCCGAGCGCACTTCAAATAAGCTGATTTGTTTTTTGTACAACTCCAGCTTCTGGGTGTTGATTTCGTGGCTGACCGCGCTCGTTAATAGCGACCTGACCTGCTGCATCGGAATGACATATAGTGTATCCGCTGTTTGGTTGGTAAAACTTGCCCCGGGAATGAGTTTACTGCTTTGAGCCGAGGCGCCCAAAGCCATCAGCAGCATAAAACCGATCAGTAGTTTCGTTTTCATCATTGACTGTTCCTTTCATTAAGTAAGCGAAGTAATTCATCACTATCAGCCTTTTCAATCTCAGCAATTTTAGCCTTCTGATAGTCGTCAAGCTGACTGATTTTCTCAGAAATCAATGCAGACTTGTAATCAATATACTGCATTTGTGCCTGAAGAAGACGAAATTTGGAGTCGTATTCCTCTTTCGTTGCCTGCCATTCTGCCCTTTTCAGATTATGATCAATCTTGATTTGCTCAATCTTTTCTTCACTGCTTTTACTGCCAAATATTTTCGACTTCATACCTGCCCACAAAACAGCCAGGCCACCGATCAATGTTCCGGGACCTTCAATTTTAAAACTCACAAAAATCAATGAGCCCACAATAGCCAGTATGACAAGACCTATAAAAATGATTTTGATATTCTTTTCCATAATTTCGGATTAACTGGGTTCATCGCCAACAATTTCTTTTCCTTTACTCGTATAGACTGATCCGGAACCTGATTGCTTACCTGGTCCCATAACGGCACTTGCGGTAATCTTGGCAATTTCCTGCTTCGTTTTGTTATCTTCCTTGATGATTTTCTCATCGTTGCGGTCCTTCCTCTCCATCACCCGAAAGATCTCCTTCATTCCAAAAATCAATCCCCAAATAGTCGTATTGAAAGTCACCCACTGCGCTCCGTTGATTCCCATTTCAAAGGCCCGGTCTCCAACCTGAATCACTTGCTGATTCATAAGCAGGTAAGTGGATACCCACGTACAAGCCACAAGCCCCCAAAGCTTAACCGAGATCAGCGTAAACATAAACTTTGAGAACCATTTCAGCCAAAATTCCTTTTGCGAAATCGTGTAGTACTCATCCTGATTGATATTGCTTTTTTTGTTCATGATGCTTGCGTTAAGGTTAATAGTTTAAGCCAGGTCTGAGGGCCGGCAATCCCATCCACAACCAATTGCTGATCGGCCTGAAAACGCCGAATGGCCGATTGGGTTTTGACGCCCAATATGCCATCAACCACACCGGCGTTATACCCCAGTGTATTCAGACGTGCCTGAATTTCCCGAACAGACTTGATAATATTTTGAGGATTTAAGCTCGCGTCAAACTGCCCCCTCTTTTTCTCAACCCACTCCTGCATCACATAGCCCGGGCAGGCTGGCTTGCCAAAATTGTAGTGCCCAAACAGACTGGTATTCGGAAGTTTAAAACTAGTGAGCAAAAAATCAACCAACTCATTGACCGAGCGAATTTGCTCTTTCGTAGGTTCACTCGTTCCCAAATCGTACCCGGGCCCCGAAAAATTCCCCTCCAACACAATTCCAATACTGCTGGTGTTTTGCCCTTTGCAATGCCACACAATGTCAGAAAGCTCATTGACTTGCACCACCTCTCCATTTTTCCGGATTCCATAGTGGTAACACATGTGCGGACAGCCTTTGGGAGTAATGTGGTTTTGTGGTCCTACGGATATGTGGTATTGATTCACATTTTCAATGGAGCTTTCACCCAGCTCCTGATGAATAATAATTTTGTCAATTTGAGAAAGCTCTCTCTTTCGCCAAACACGCTCGGCATGCCAAGGTAGCTTGGTAATTAGATTCTTGATTTGCATAAGAATAGCGTTTAGTTACGGCCATCCAATTTACAAAATAAAAATAAAGGAGTCAATCGTATGAAATACTCCACAAGAAAGAAATCAAGTGCTGACACCAATAAAATTCTAAAAATAATTCCATCATTTATTCGAAAATTGTACATTTGTCCCACTTCAAAAACGGGATGTAGCGCAGTCTGGTAGCGTACCACGTTCGGGACGTGGGGGTCGCTGGTTCGAATCCAGTCATCCCGACTTTTTTCTTCAAAAAACAATCCACTAAAAATTTAGAAATTAAAACAGAGAGAAAAGCCGCTGCTTTTTCTAGTTGCTTTTTGAAATCATCTCTCATTCAGAAACACGTGTACCATTGCCCTACTCCAAACTGTATTCTCGACAACAAAGAGCCAGCTTACTAAACTGCATTTTGCGACCCGCAAGTTAGATTTCGACCTAAGCCGATTTCAATTTCCTTTGAAATATTCTTTTGGATTGGTAAAAAAGCTACATTTGCTACTCGAAAACGAATTTAGTCTAATAAACTGAAAACCATGAAAACAGATTCAATTCATAACATATCCATCCTGACTACTGACCGGCAAGCCAATACTGTTTGTGTCGCCAGAAGCAACACCAATGACAAACCGAGACAAACAAAACACTGCCAGACACATACAGCAACACAACTTACTAAAACCAGTTAATTACTAAAAGTAAACACACTGTAGATGTATCTCAAAGTACTGCCAGACACACCATGCCATGCTTTGATTGACAGGTAAATTATTTTTTACACAAAAACAGACCATTAAACGATTATCGTTTTTGAAGCTACACAAGACAGCCTTTATAAATATACCGAGTAACAGAAAACAAGAATCAGAAAGCCGTGAATACGCTAGTCAAAAAATACAGATTTTCATTAATCATCGGCATTATCGCCCTTGCATTGCTTTCGGTTTCACAATTCAGCAAGCTTACCATCAATCCAAGCTTTGACGACTACATTCCAACCAACGTCGGGAACCGGGCTTACCTCAACCAACTGGACAGTATTTTTGGGGGAAGCGAAAAGATTATGCTGATACTGACCAAAGACAGCAACATTATCAATCAGCAGACGTACGACCGCATGGTTCGCCTTTCCGAAGAACTGCAAAAACTGGATGGCGTTGAAAACTGCCTGTCACTAATTGACGTGATCGACATCAAGCTGGAAGATGGTATTACCGAGCTCGCCCCAATAATTGATAAAATTCCAACAGAACCGAAAGCACTGAAAGAGCTGAAACAAAAGATTCGCTCCAACAAAATAGGCCAGCGCTTTGTCGCCTCTGACTTTTCAGCAACAGCCATCATCATCACCAAATCCAATGAAAGCGAGGATGGCGTCCTTATTCCAGCCATCCAGGAAGTCATTGAACAGACACCCGGACAAGAAAAAATCTATATTGGTGGCTTATCCTATATTCGGCACGCCATCAAGTCCTACATCAAAAAAGACCTGTTCACCTTACTCCCGGCCGCCCTAATTTTAATGGTTTTCATGCTCTATTTTTCATTTCGTGAATGGAAAGGCGTTTTACTCCCTTTTGCTATTGTCATTTTATCCATCCTGTTTTCATTTGGATTCATGGCACTTATGGGTTGGGAAATTTCGCTGATATCCGTGCTGCTTCCCATTATGTTGATTGCCATTGCCAACGACTACAGCATTCACCTCATCAACGCCTACCAGGAAAAACTGGCTGTTTCACCCCAACTAAGCATGAAAGCCATTGCCGCAGAAATATATCGGGAATTGCGTAAACCCATTGTCATTACGGCACTAACTACGATTGGCGGCATGTTGGGATTGCTTTCGCACCAAATGAAACCAGCAGCCCAACTGGGAGTACTTGCATCAGTTGGCATCGGGCTGGCGCTTTTAATGAGCCTGTTTTTAGTTCCGGTACTTTTAACATTCTACCAGAAACCAAACACAATACCGGCAGAAAACAAAAAACCATTGCTTATCGATAAAATACTCAACCGGTTTGCCTTTTGGGTCACTAGCTATCCCAAAAGCGTCATCGCTTCATTTCTGGGAATTGCGCTCATTAGTACTGCCGGACTGTTTTTACTAAAAGTGGACACCAATGTTGAAAGCTATTTCATTGGCAAATCTGACATCAGGCAGGGCATTGAACTGGTAAATGAAAAATTTGGAGGCTCACAATACATTTCCTTGCTGTTTGAGGGCGATGTACTGTCCCCTGAAACACTAACCCGATTGGAGAACTATACAAAGCAAATAGAACAACTGCCTGAAGCAGGGCATGTAATTTCTCCAAGTACGTTTTTCAAAGAGCTGAGCAAAGGCATGTACACGCCTGAAGAAGTTGGCTACCTGGCCTTGCCTGCATCCAAAGCCGAAGCCGAACAGAGCCTGGAGATTTTCACCATGGGAGGCTACGAAGACCAAATCGCTCAATTTATTGATTACAACTATGAACATACGCGAATCCTGGTCAGCCTAAATGACGGCAGTAACCAAGCCGGAAAATTGCTCTTAAAATCGCTGCACCAAATCACTCAAAATGATCCACAATTGGTTTGTATAGCGGGCCCCGGACTGTCGAAAATTCAAATAGCCGACATGGTTATCGAAGGGCAAGTAGCCTCGCTATTGCTAGCACTTGCCATCATTTTTGTTTTGCTATCCATCATATTCAAGTCATTTGCAGCCGGAGCAAAAGGCTCGCTTCCGTTGGTTGTTTCCACGCTTTACCTATTTGGGATGATGGGCTTCGTAAACATCCACCTCGACATTGTAACGGCCCTGTTATCTTCAATTATGATTGGCGTTGGCATTGATTATACCATTCACTTTTTATGGCGCTACAAGACAGAATACGCTGTTTCACACAATAGCAAAATAGCCATAACACAAACCTTAAAAACCACCGGTAAAGGAATTGTATTTAACGCATTCTCTGTTATTGTCGGCTTTTCAGCTTTAATTTTTTCCAGCTTTGCACCCCTTCGTTTTTTCGGGCTGCTGGTTGTTATTTCTATTTTTTCGTGCCTGATCAGCGCTTTGTTGCTGATTCCGGCTCTGATCACAATCACAAAACCTAAGTTTTTAGAATCCAATGTAAATTAATGTGTTATGAAAAAGATAATCATCCTGCTTTGCTTAACCTTCAGCCTGTTCAGCGCTTCAGCTACCGACACCATGGAAGCCAAAAAATTGTTTGAGCATTCAACGCAAAAGTTGTCCTTGCAAAACATTCGCCTGGTTCTTGACCTGGAAACATTCGACGGAAAAGGCAACTGCAAAACCAAAGAACTGACGGTTTCTTACGCTCAGTTTGACGACGAACGAAAAGTGCTGATTGAATTACTTGCACCTGAAAATGTTATGGGAACAAAAATCGTTACCACTGACTATCCGGATAAAAAAGGCATCATTGAAATTTACATGCCGGCAACAGGGCGGGTTCAAAAAATCAGAGCCAACCAGCGCAACCTCAAAATAATCGGAACGGAAATTCCGATAGAGCAGTTCAAATCGGCCATTGACAAGGATTTTGAGTTCACTTTTCTTGAAAAAACCGACTTAAACGACACCCACTGTCAAAAGATAAAAATCCAGAGTCCGGAGGAAAAAGGTTATCGAATCGCCTTCGTTTCGATCGATAAAGAACAGCTAATGAGCATTGAGCAATACGATATAAAAGGCAAATTGGTTGGAGTAACCGAATTTTCGAATTATATTGAGGTTGCTAATTCAAACGCTAAATTTTTCCCGCAAATGATTCTTGTTAAAAATTTGAAATCCGGTAAAAGTTCAGACTTGAAAGTTCGGCAGGTCAATCACCTCAGCCAGGTAAACAGTGACGACTTCATACTCACCCCAACCCAATCCTAAATCAATGGCTAATCCCAACAGACACAAACACCTAAAAAACAAGCGTTTTCAACGCTCTTTTATCCGATAAGAACAAACTATGATTTTCCATTCAACCATAGAACCCGTTTATTTCCTACTTCCTTTCATCGGCTTTGTTATCGGCCTGTTTGGAACCATGCTGGGAGGTGGCGGAGGTTTTTTCTTCCTGCCAATTCTCACACTGCTGGTTGGCGTTCCGGCCCAAACGGCGGTGATCACCTCGCTGGTAGCCACACTTCCCATTTGCCTGGTGGGCACACTGGGGCATCACCGAAAAACAAACATCAACTTTCGGATTGGAGCTTTATTCTCGCTCACCGGTATTTTAGGAGCCTTCCTTGGCGCAGGCATAACCGGGTTGATCAGTCCGGAAGCGCTGAAAGCCAGCTTTGGTATTTATGCCATTCTGATTGCCGGCAACATGGCCTGGGGAACACTGAAGAAAACAAAAAGCCCAAAAACCGAAGAGGCAACTCAAGAACAAACAGGTTTGAGCCGGAAAGCAAAGGGGTCATTTTTCGGATTCCTGGCAGGAATGATTACCGGCACTTTTGGAACGAGCGGAACAGCTCCGGTTTTAGCCGGACTTTTCTCCATGCACATTCCACTAAAACTGGTCATTGGCACCTCGTTGGTTGTGGTGCTCACCAACACCCTTTTTGCCATTAGCGCCCACTTGCTGGTCGGACAGATTGATCTGATGCTGGTCTATTTTCTTACTGCCGGGTCAAGCATCGGCGCGGCACTGGGCCCCAGGATTCTATTCAAAACCAAAACGGACCAATCGGAAAATAAAGTCCGCTATTTATATGCCCTTGTAATGGTTGCCATTGGAGTTTTAATGATATTAAACTGAAAATCAAACAACAAAAACATGATTCAAACAATCTATATTATAATTCTAACCTATTTCCTCTTAGGAGGAATTGGCTTCTATTTCATCAACCGGAAGAAAGATCCGCAGGTTGCCCGAAAAAGTCACATCAAATTCATCACCTACTTTTTCATCATCAACACCTTATTTTTCAGCATAATCATCAACACGGCCATCTTTCGGGTTTTAACGGTTGTCATCATAGCAGCCGGTCTTCTTGAGCTGCTGAAGCTGTTTCAAAAAAACGGGTTTCAACATAAAGGGTTCTTTGTATTGTCCATAGCTGTTTTTGCCTCCCTTTCATTCGGATTTTATTTTTTCAGTGGGTTTGCACAAGGCTTAATTCTTTTCTCATTCTTGGTGCTCTCCATCTTCGACAGCTTTAGCCAGATAACCGGGCAACTGTGGGGACGAAAAAAAATAGCCCCCAACATCAGTCCGAAGAAGACCTACGGAGGATTGATTGGCGGAACCCTTGTTGCTCTGGCAAGCAGCTTCTGGCTCGATCCACTCTATGCCAACAACATCGGCAAGTCGCTGCTACTGGCAGCTGGCATTATCTTTTTTGCATTTACCGGCGACCTGGCGGCTTCGCTGTACAAAAGAAAATACCAACAAAAAGATTTTAGCAACCTGATTCCCGGGCATGGCGGTTTTCTCGATCGCTTTGACAGCCTTATTGCCGGAGGAGCCTGGATTGCTGTGTGTATCTATTTCTTGAATTTTAAACTATTCTGAAATCCTATGGGAAATATAATTGTACTCTCATTCATTTATTTAGTCGGCATCATCTTACTGCTGGCATTCAATGAAATAAATTACCGAAGGTTCAAACTGAAAGGCGAAGTTACCCGAAAGTTTGCCCATTTTACGGCCACCCTGGCCACCGTACCATTTCCCTATATTTTCCCGTCGCACTGGTACATTCTGGTGCTGGCCCTGTTGTTTTTTGCCGCTTTGTTTATTACTCAATACAGCAAGCAGCTAAAATCCATTCATGACATCCAGCGAAAGTCGATAGGCAGCTACCTGCTACCTCTTTCCATATACACCACATTTCTGATTGCCAGCCTAATGGAAAATAAGTTCATCTACATTCTCCCCATGCTGATTCTGGCCGTTTGCGACCCCATGGCTGCCATCCTCGGAATTAACCTGAAAGCATACAATGGCCGAATCAAACTATTTGGCCATAAATTAGATAAAACCTGGTTGGGCTCAGGAGCATTCTTTGTCACCAGCCTTGTCATTAGCTTAATTGCCCTGTATTTTCACTGGGAATTATTCAACTTAAAAACATTTTGGCTGGCTCTGACCATTGCCATTGTCAGTACCCTGGCCGAGCTGGTGAGCTGGAGAGGCTCAGATAACCTGACCATTCCTTTAAGCGTTTTACTGGTACTGGTGCTTTTTATGTAGAAAACCAAGAAATTATTGCAACTTATAAGATAGAACAGAGGAGCACGAAGCATTAAAAACAAACACATGAAGAAAATAATAATCAATGGAGCAAACGGCTACGTAGCCGCGAATTTTATTAACAAGTTACTTTTACAGAACTATAAAATCATCGCCTTGGTAAGGGCGAATAAAAAATACTCGGCCCAGGAGCGCATGCAAACCGCCCTTGCAGAAATCAATAACGGCGAAAGAATCGATACGCCAAACCTGGAAGTATACGATTACGCCTTAGACCAAGAAAACTTTGCACTTCCCGCTGAAAAGGCAAAAGAAATTTTCAGCGGTGAAGTTGATTACTTTCATTTTGCAGCCAGCTTGAAATACGACACCAAGTCCAAAGAAGAAATCTTTAAAACAAACCTGGACGGGCTTACAAATTCCATCAATATTTTCTCGGGATATGCCACTCCCAAGTCCCGGTTCATCTTTATAAGCACGGCCTATTCCTGCGGGAAGTTTGACGGTTTATTCAAGGAGAAGTTTTACGACAATGAAGAGATTTCCAGTTTCAGAAACTACTACGAACAATCGAAACGACTAGCTGAAAATATCCTGAAAGACAGAATTGAGAACCAGGGATTAAACGCTCGCATCATTCGGTTATCTCAGGTGGTTGGACACAACGAAACAGGAGCAACCAACACCGACTATGGTATTTTTGACTTTGCCAAGCGCATACACAGCTTATCAACCCGTCATCCCAATCAAAAAGTCCGGGTTCGGGTTGATCCGGAATCCACCCAAAACCTGATTCCGATCGACACCGTTGTTGACTACCTGATCCGTACCGTTGAAGTTTACGATGCTCCGGTCATCATGAATTTTATTGCCAAACAATCGACCAAAAACAGTCATATCATAAACAGCCTCAACAAGCTATTGCCCATCCAACTGATTCCTGCAAAAGATTTGGATCCCCAGGAACTGAATGCTCTGGAACGTATCATATCCATCGGCATGTCTTTTACAGGGAGTTACACCGGCATCAACATCTTATTTGACACAACAAATTTGGATCAATTGGGGTTATCAGTAGATAATGAAGCAACCGAAGAAAGCATCTTTAAAATGTTGGAGAATTTCATTCAAAAACTTTCCAGCAAAAAAGGAGCAGTAAACACTCCTCCGCAGAAACTAAACGGTTGCGCTTATGAAGCCCAATCCTAAACCAAACCTACGAATACAAACACAATAAAAAAACAGAAAATGAAACAACTTATAATTAAAGGGGAAAATGTACTAAATGTTCCCAATTTCATCAGCCTTTACCGCCTTCTGGCATTTCCGGTTATCCTCTATATGGCACTGGCCGGAGTCGAACAATGGTTTGTCATTCTACTGTGCGTAAGCCTGGTCAGTGATGTGCTTGATGGAAACATTGCCCGCTACTTCAACTTACAAACCAACTTTGGAGCGGCACTGGACAATCTGGCCGACATTTGCACGTACGCCATGGCCTTATTGGGTTTGTTCCTTTTTAAATGGACCGAAATTGAACCACATGCGTGGATCCTTTACCTCTTTCTGGCCGTATTTGTTTTAAGTTACATTGTGGCCTTTTACCGGTTTCAAAAAATACCTGGACTCCACCTCTACTCTGCCGTATCTGCAGGATACGTTCAGAGCATTTTCTTTTTCGTTCTGTTTGTCTTTGGCTTTTACCCCTGGATGTACTACCTGGCTGTAGGCTGGGGAGTGGTAGCCTATATTGAGAAGATTTTTGTTTTACTAAAGCTCGACGACATCAAAATTGGTGTAAAGGGACTTTACTGGTTGTTGAAAGAAGAAAAATAGTAAGAAGCTAGAGCCATGTTTCAGAAAACAATAGTGGTCATCCTGATGATCATTAGTAGCTTGTATACCCACGGAATTGAAATTTCGGGCTATATACAAGATCAAAAAAATAAGGAGCCTATCCCTTTTACCAATGTGCTGGTAAAAGGAACCACCAATGGCACGATGGCGGATATCAATGGTTTTTTTAAACTGTCGGCATCGGCCAACGATACGCTTTATATCTCATCAGTTGGTTATTTCCCTCAGGAAATTCCAATCAAACAAATTAAGAATAACCACCTCATTGTGTACATGGAGGAGAATGTACAGAAGTTAAATGAGGTGAATGTGCGTCCGGAGATTCCTCGTGCTAGAGTGATTTTTAACCAGATTCAGAAGCACAAAAAGGAAAACCAAAAGCAAGTCAGGGGAGTTACCAACTACAAAACCTTGTCGAACACCACCGTATACGTGGCCATTGACACCAGCTCCAACATGACACGTTTTATTGAGAACCTGGAAGAAGTTACTTTCGAATCGGAGAAAGAGAACATCCGCTTCTCGCCCATTTACCTGTCTGAAGAAGCCTTAAGCATTGCCGAGGACAGCGTTCAGACCGTGTATAAAAAAAAGGACGGTATCTTCCCACGCCTGAACCAGGCCATCGAAAGCTTAATCCTGCTCAACATTGCCGTTGATTTAGATTTTTACAACGACCAGGTAAACATCCTCGAGCGTGGATTTATTTCTCCGCTCAGCAATTCGGCCTTGTCCTATTACAACCTTTACCTGAATGACAGCACAATGGTTGATGACAAAAAATATTTTCATTTTTCATTCGCGCCAAAAAATAAGTACAACCCGCTTTTTTCAGGGCAATTTGTAATTGAAGATGAAAGTTTTGCCTTAACTGAAATCAATGCCTACATTGCCCGCGAGGCCAACCTGAACTTTGTAAATGGCTTTAAAAGCAATGTCAGTTACAAATATACTCCCGGCGAAGGCTGGTTCTACGACCTGCAGGATATTCGCATCAACTTAGCTCTTTCGTTAAACAAAGACTCGCTGTCGACCTACAGTTCCAAGCGTGCCGACAATATTTCAAGCGGAAACTGGCTAATCAACAAGTCCATGCATTACTCCACATCCCAGCGCCTGAATAACATTGCTCCGAGCGAGTGGACCAAGCAACCCGAATTTGAAGCTCACCAGCTCAAAGATGATTCCTACTCCCGGGTCAACCAACTGAAAGGGCAGAAAATTGTGAAAGGGATTGATGCTGTTGGAGGTCTGGCATTAACCGGATTTCTGAATATGGGTAAATTTGATTTAGGACCAGTCTTTGACATTTACAGCACCAACACCATCGAAGGGAAAAGACTGACCCTCCCCTTTCGAACCAGTGAAAAAATGTTTGAGCGTTTTTCCATTGGAGGCTTTTTGGGTTACGGCACAAAAAACAAGGCATTCAAGTATGGAGCCAACCTGATTTACCAGCCACAGGAAACGGACAAATTTCTTTTCCGCTTCGCTTATTTCAACGATTACTCGCTGATAACGCAGGATAAATACCTTCGTTTCATAAAAAAGAATCCCAACAACAAAGGAAACGGAAACTTCATTGCGGCAGTAACTTCCAAAGAACCCAACCCCTTCCTGAAAGAAGAGCAAAGTTTTGAGCTGCGGCTGGAGTACAATGCCCCCAATGACATTCACCTGGAAGCTGCCCCGTATTTTCTGAAAAGCACCAGCACTCCCAATGTTCGTTTCATCCGCAACTCGATTGAATACACGGACTACAACAACTATGGCGTTCTGCTAAACATGCGCATTCCCTTTGGACAGCATTACGATAAGTTTTACTTTGACCGGATTTACTATTCCACCACCACACCAGTGGTCAATCTCAGCCTGGACATTGGGCAGGCTTCGCTGCCCGGACAAGCCGACAAAAACCTGGGACTATACACCCAGTTTCATGGCTCTATTCAAGGCCGGATCAACATGGGACAGGTTTTTATGAGCTACATGTTCAACGGAGGCTACCTGATTGGCGACGCTCCTTATGATTTACTGGACCAACCCGTTGGCTCCATGTCGCTGGGCTATGCCAAATACCGGTTCAACTTATTGCACCACGCCTCCTTTGCCCACAACCTGTATACCAATACCCATTTGCATTTCAATGGCGGTGGCATTATTCTTAACCGGATTCCGCTTTTCCGAAGACTAAAGTTACGTGAAGTAGTGTCGCTAAAAGGACACTACGGAACCTTAACCGACTCTTACAAAGGCGTCTTCGATTTGCCTGCCTATTATGCCAGTGATGCCAGCAAGCCCTATGCTGAAATTGGATTTGGCTTAACCAATATATTCAAGGTTTTACGTGTTGAATACATTCGTCATCTTGGGTCAAACTATGCCGAAAGCGATTTCACTTATAAAAATGGCATCCGGTTCCGGGCCGAAATGAGCTTTTAAACCCGAAAACCAAAGCCCGACAAGCAGAAACAGGGAGCTTACGTAAAATTTAATACATTTGCTAGAAGCAAGTCTGATCAAATGAAAAATCTGAAAGAAAAAGTTGTTTGGATAACCGGAGCCTCCTCCGGCATTGGAGAAGCATTGGCTTATGCACTGGCACGCAAAGGAGCTAAACTGGTTCTATCGGCGCGAAATAAAGAAAAACTGGAGCTGGTAAGAACCAACTGTCTTCAGCACACAGACACCTGCCTTGTTTTTCCGGTCGATCTCTCCAACGTCCAGCAAACAGAAGAAGCAGCTGACGCTGTTTTGTCCCAGGTTGGCCGGGTGGATTTGCTGATCAATAACGCCGGCCGCAGCCAACGCTCGCTGGCCAAAGAAACCCCGCTAAAGATTGATCGGGACATCATGGAACTCAACTTTTTCAGCGTTGTTGCCCTGACCAAAAAAGTGTTGCCACACATGCTGAAAAATCAGTCGGGACACCTGGTAGTTATCAGCAGCATCTCCGGCAAATTTGGTTTTCCCTGGCGAACAGCCTACGCAGCCTCCAAGCATGCCATACAAGGCTATTTCGAATCGCTGCGCGCCGAACTAAGTCAGGACAATATTCAGGTTACCATCGTTTCGCCAGGCCGGATAAAAACCAATATCTCAAAAAATGCCTTAACCCAAAACGGACAGGCCTACAACAAAATGGATGACGGGCAGGCCAACGGCATGTTGCCCGAAGATTGCGCAGCGCAAATTGTGAAGGCCATCCAAAAAAACAAGAAAGATGTATTGGTGGGAAAAAAGGAGCTTCTAATGGTTTACATCCGGCGTTTTGTTCCTGCGCTGTACCACAAAATCGTAACAAGAATTAAGAATTAGCAGCAACCAAACGTGCTAAAAAAGATAGAATTATGAAGAAAAATATTTGCGGTATTCAACAAGTTGGAATTGGAGTTAAAGATGCCGGAGCAGCCTGGAAATGGTATCGTAGAGCGTTTGGAATGGATATTAACGTTTTTGAAGATACGGCTACGGCCAAGTTAATGCTCCACTACACCAATGGCAAACAGTGCGACCGCTATGCAGCACTGGCCATGAATATGGAAGGTGGTGGTGGATTTGAAATCTGGCAACACACCAGCATGGAGCCCAAAGCCCCCGTGTTTGACGTGCAACTGGGTGATTGCGGAATATTTATTTGCAAAATGAAATGCCGCGACATTCAAAAGGCTTATGCCCGTCATCAGGAAGAAGGCTTCGACCTTGTCGGTTCCCTAAGCTATGATCCCCAGGGCAACAAGCACTATTACCTGCGCGATCCGTACAACAACCTTTTTGAAGTGGTGGAAGATCAGCACTGTTTCATGAAGCAGAAATCAGTAACAGGCGGTGTTGCCGGCGTGGTTATCGGTGTTTCCGACATTGATGAAGCCCGAAAGGTATACTCCGACATCCTTCAGTACGATCAGCTCGTTTACGATAAAACCGGCCAGTTTGAAGACTTGGCATCGCTCCCCGGAGGAGCCGAAAAGTATCGTCGTGTCCTGCTAAAACACCAGCCCCGAACCGGCCCTTTCAGCCGCCTGCTGGGACCAACTCAAATCGAACTGATCCAGCCCCTGGAGCGAACACCCCGGAAAATCTTTCAGGATCGAATTTGGGGCGAGCTTGGCTACATCCACCTTTGTTTCGATATCATGGGCATGGATCTTCTGCAAAAAGAATGCGAGCAAAAAGGCTTTCCCTTTACAGTCAACAGTGCCAACAGTTTTGACATGGGAACCGCTGCCGGACACTTCTCCTACATTTCCGATCCGGATGGCACACCCATCGAATTTGTAGAAACCCACAAACTTCCTGTTATCGAAAAATTGGGTTTGTTCATCAACCTAAAAGGTCGCGACCCTAAAAAATCGCTGCCCGATTGGATGCTGAAAACACTTCGCTTTAACCGCGTAAAAAACTAAGCTGATTGACCAGGCGGTTCAATGAATCGCCTGGTACAGCTATTCCCTGGAGAGGAAACATTTTTGGTGCAAAAAGTTTTTTATTCGTCCAAACAGTGCCTGTTTTTTTAGATTTTCTCGTATTTTTGCTACCGAAAAACTAAAATAGTCGAATTAGATGACAGAAAAAGACGAAATAGTAAAACAGGAAATCTTACTTGAAGCTCAAAAGTTGTTTCAACAGTTTGGAATGAAAAAAACAACGATGGATGAAATTGCTGCTTCCTGTGGAAAAGCAAAAAGCACTCTCTACCATTACTTTAAAAGCAAAGACGAAGTATTTGAGGCTGTCATTAAGATGGAACGTATGAACCTTCGCCAGCTGGTAAAAAGCAAAGTTGAAGAGCAAAAAGGTATGGTTAATAAAATACAAACCTACGTCATCGAATTCCACAAAGAGGTATGTAAACGAGCCAACCTGTATCGATTAATGAAACAGGATTTTTCGTCGCTGGGAGTTTCCAAAAAATACTTTTTAAGCATGATGGAGTACGAACAGGCCTACATCACGCGGATTTTGGAAGATGGGTATGACTCCGGTGAATACCTGACTCCCCATCGGGAAGATATTCCCTGGATTAGTGAAATGTTTCTGGCTTCATTTTGCGGCATTGTGCAGTACGGTTTAGAGAAAGATGGCTTTTACAACGAGGAAAAATTGGAACGCTTTGTCAAGCTGATCACCCCTAAAGTTTTTAGCTAAGTCAGCCTCCGTTCTTTTCCATTAAACAGACTGTCTTCAGCAATCCCGACTCGCAATACCATGAAGAAAACAAATGCCGCCCGCATACTCGACTCCCATAAAATTGACTATGAGCTGGTGCCTTACTCCGTTGATGAAAATGATTTGAGTGCGGTAACCCTAGCCCAAAAATTAGGACAAAACATCGAGCAGGTTTTCAAAACACTGGTCCTTCGCGGAAATGCGACAGGAATCTTCATCGCTGTTATTCCCGGGCAGGCCGAAGTCAACCTGAAAAAGGCCGCACAGGTTTCGGGCAACAAAAAAACAGAGATGATTGCGCTAAAAGAGCTGCTTCCGCTCACCGGTTACATTCGTGGAGGCTGCTCCCCTTTGGGCTTAAAAAAGCCCTATCCCATCTTCATTCATGAAAGCTGCCAGCAACACGATTTTATTTTCGTAAGCGCCGGAAAACGAGGACTTCAGCTGAAGCTAAATCCCAACGATCTGATCACTGCCGCCCAGGCAGAAGTGTGCGATTTAATCTGAACCTTAAAACTTCGCCCTGCCTTAGCTTGTTTTTCGATAACGCCAGATGGACAAGCCCAAAAAGGAAGTTCCAATAATCAGCAGCGAAACAAATTCCTGCCACAAATCAAAAAAGCCGGAGCCCTTTAAAACCACCATTCGCATAATGCGCATGAAGTAATAAATCGGGTTAATGCGATCGAGCCACTGCGCCCACTCCGGCATGCTCTCAACCGGCGTAAAAATGCCGCCCATCAAAATAAAAATCATCATAAAAAAGAAAGTCACAAACATGACCTGCTGCTGCGTTTCCGTTACGGTGGAAATA
Source organism: Sunxiuqinia rutila (assembly GCF_050589705.1). Lineage (NCBI taxonomy): Bacteria > Pseudomonadati > Bacteroidota > Bacteroidia > Marinilabiliales > Prolixibacteraceae > Sunxiuqinia > Sunxiuqinia rutila. The sequence continues at coordinate 79,286 of NZ_JBNGOT010000005.1, read as the reverse complement.
AACAGCCCCAGCCCCAACACGCCTACCAGGTAAAGGGCAGCAAAACCAAACAACAAGGGAAGACTTCCGACTATAGGCAGGTTAAAAACCAGCCGGGCAATCAACAAACCAAAAGCCAGGTCGAACAAAGCAATTACCAGAAAAGGCAGCAGCTTACCCAAAATAAACTGATACTTTTTGATCGGTGTTACATTCAACTGCTCAATGGTTCCCATTTCCTTTTCACGCACCAGATTCATGCCCGACAAAAACATGCCGATAATGGTGACCAGAATCGCCAAAATACCGGGCGCCATATACCATTTGTAATCCAGCTCCGGATTGAACCAATACGTATCTTTCACCCGGACTTGCATGGGCGGATTAAACTCCGGCAGGCTTTTCCACTCAGCAATAATTTCGCGGTTAAAACCTGTCAAAATCCCCCGAGCGTAAGAATAAATCAACGAAGCTTTGTTGCCATCAATGGCATTGATCAGCAATTCAACCTTGGCTTCATCCTCCCGAACCAGTGCCCGCTCAAAATCCTGCGGGATGATCAGCACAAAATCGGCAGCTTCTTTCTTGAAGCTGTTTTCAGCATCCGTCACATCAAAAGAAGCATCGTAAATCCGGAAAAATGGCGACGCTTCAAACTTTGCTACCAGCTCACGCGAAGTTTCCGACTGATCTTGATTAACCAGGTACAAATCCACATTTTTCAGGTCGTACGTAGCTGCAAAAACAAGCACCAGCATTTGCACCAACGGCAGTACAAAAATCATAGGCAGCATGGTTTTATTGCGAAAAACCTGAATGAACTCTTTCTGAAGAATATAGCGTAAAGTTCTCATAACTTAATTCTTGAAGTCTGTTGAAAAAATTTGAATGTTCTTGAAGCCAATCGCCTCGCCGCGCTTTTCATGGTATTGCACTGCTTTTCTTTCCACACTTTTCATCACTTATTCCAACCTCGTTTTAAATTTCCTCACCGCAATAGCGGTAAATACAACGGCCATCCCCAGTAAAATCAGGGTCTCCTTCCACACATACAGAAAGCCGGTTCCTTTTAACATCACATTTTTCAAAATAACAATAAACCAGCGCGGAGGCATCAGGTGCGAAATGATTTGCAGGGGAACAGGCATATTCTCAATGGGAAAAATAAATCCCGACAACAAAATCGTGGGCAGCATCAGCGCAATCATGGAAATAAACATGGCTACCATCTGGTTTTTAGAAACGGTGGAAATAAGGATTCCCAGGCATAGCGCCATCAGAATAAACAAAATGCTTTCGGCCATAAGCAACACCCAGCTACCTGCAATGGGCACCCCAAACACCCAGTGACCAATCAGTAATATAACCAGGGCATTGATGATGGATAAGGCCAGGTAAGGCGCCACTTTACCCAAAATAATCTGCACCGGACGCAAAGGCGAAACCAGCAAAATCTCCATGGTTCCCAGCTCCTTTTCGCGGGTGATGGAAATAGAAGTCATCATGGCTGAAATCAGCATCAGAATCATGGCCATAATGCCCGGCACAAACATATACACCGACCGCAACCCTTCGTTGTAAAACATGCGTACTTCCGGCTCCAATTGCATTGGAAGCGCCAACTCCCCCATTTCCTTCAGGATATAATCATTGATGATTCCGGAAGTATAACTGGCCAACAGCTTCCCCATATTGGGGTCGGACGCGTCGGCAATCACCTGCACATTGGCCTTTCCTTCCTTCTCCAGAGTTTGTGCGAAATTGGGTTCAAACACCAGCACTTCCTTCACTTTACCTTTTCTGAAAATAGCTTCCACATCTTCGGTACTTTCCAGGTATTGATCCAGAATGAAATAGCCCGAAGAAAGCAGCTTGGCGGTAATTTCCTGCGTTACCTCATCTTTCGACTGGTCGTAAATGGCCAGGTGCGCATCCTTAATTTCGTTGGTGATGACCGTTCCAAACAGCATCAGCTGGGCTATCGGTATTCCAAACAGAATAATCATGGTTCGCACATCCCGAAAAATGTGGAAAAACTCCTTTTTAACAAATCCCCAAAAACGTTTCATACTATTGTTTCAAATCTAGTGTATCGAGTTGTGAGTATTGAGTCGTGAGTTATCAATGCCTCACAAATCGCTACTCATAGCTCATTTCTTCCTTACTCCCCATTTTGTGCGCCACGCGCCAACTTCAGGAAAACACCGTTCATATCTTCCGATTGAAATTGCTGTTTCAATTTTTCAGGCGTATCCAGCGCAGCAATCCGGCCATCCACCATAATGGAAACCCGGTCGCAATATTCAGCTTCATCCATGTAATGGGTGGTTACAAAAATGGTTTTTCCTTCAGCTGCCGCTTCGTAAATAAAATCCCAAAACTGGCGTCGGGTAATCGGGTCGACACCTCCGGTTGGTTCATCCAGAAAAATAATCTTCGGATCGTGCAGCAAAGCTACCGAGAAGGCTAACTTTTGCTTCCATCCCAATGGCAACGAAGCAATAAGCTTGTCACGGGCATCCTCCAACTGCAGCTTTTGCAACAATACCCGTTCTTTCTCTTTTCGCTGCTTGACCGAAATTCCATAGATCCCCGCATAAAACCGAATGTTTTCGGCAACAGTCATGTCCTCGTACAAAGAAAACTTCTGGCTCATGTAGCCAATGTTACGCTTGATTTGCTCGGCTTGCCTGTACACGTCAAAACCGCCCACCGACAACTCGCCGGAGGTTGGGCTGGACAAGCCGCATAAAATGCGCATGGCTGTTGTTTTTCCAGCTCCATTGGCTCCCAAAAAACCAAAGATCTCGCCCCGGTACACCTCGAAGTTCAAATGGTCATTTGCCACAAAACTGCCGAACTTTTTGACCAGGTTTCGAACCTCAATCACCTTCTCTCTGGCGCTAGTTGCTGCATCCCCTACCTTTGTATTTATAGACTCAATTTTCATCAATGCTCTGTTTAATAAACCATTCAAGCAAACTCACTACTCTTCATTCCCAACCATCAGGGCCATAAACACATCCTCAATGCCAGGCGCAATCTGGTGCACCTGCAACTGCTGATGATTTTTAGTCTTTAGGTAACGTTCCAACTCATAGGCTGTCAGCCCTTCCTTTTTAGGAGTAACATGCGCAAACTGACCAAAGGCATAAGCCGTGTCAATTGAATCCCATTCGCGCAAATCAAGAATCAGGCGGTGCATTTCTGTCGAACGTGCGGCCAACAAAGTACGTGTATAGTTTGCCACAATTTGCTCCGGTGGATCAATACGCAAAATCTCCCCTTTCTGCATCAGTGCCACCCGATCGCACAAGCCCGCTTCGTCCATGTATGGTGTTGACACCAGGATTGTGATTCCTTGTGTTTGCAGCTTTTTCAACATATCCCAAAACTCTTTACGCGACACGGCATCCACCCCCGTCGTTGGTTCGTCCAGCACCAGAATCTTAGGTTTATGAATCAACGCGCATGACAAAGCCAACTTTTGCTTCATTCCTCCGGAAAGCTTCCCGGCCAGTCGTTTTTTGAAAGGTTCAATATGCTGATAAATATCTTTGATGAGTGCGTAATTTTCTTCAATGCTTGTTCCGAAAACCGTAGCCAAAAATGCCAGATTTTCCTCCACCGACAAATCCTGGTAAAGCGAAAAACGCCCCGGCATATAACCTACCAACTGCCGGATTTGCTTGTAGTCACGAACAACGTCCAGTCCATGCATAGCAGCCTGTCCTTCATCAGGCAAGAGCAAAGTCATCAGAATTCGCATCAAGGTCGTTTTGCCCGCTCCGTCCGGTCCAATCAAACCAAAAAGCTCGCCTTCCTGAACCTCAAACGAAATGCGCTGAAGTGCCTGAACATCTTTGTAGGACTTTGAAATGTTATTTACTCGAATCATCGCTGTTCCCTCTTTCAGTGGTTCGTATTGATTGTTTTTTCAGCCTGTCCTGTCCCTAAAATTTAACTTCTCCGGGCATGCCGATTTTCAGGCGGCCATCATTTTTCACCCGGACCTTTACGGCATAAACCAGCTTCACCCGTTCTTCCTTGGTTTGAATGATTTTAGGCGTAAACTCCGCTTCCGACGAAATCCAACTCACCTTGCCGGATAGCGACTCATTTTCAGTTTTGTTTTTATCAATCAGCACCTCTACCTTCTGCCCTAGCTGTATCGCAGGCAATTGGGCCCCGCTCACATACATGCGCAAGTCCAGCTCTGTCAGGTCGCCAAGTTTAACCACAGCCTTGCCGGGAGCAGCCAACTCGCCCAGTTCCATATACTTTTCAAGCACCACACCGTCCATCAAACTGGTAATCGCACACTTCGCCAACTTATCTTCGGCAATGGCCAGCTGAGCCTCCAGCACATCCAGCTCGCTGTTGATGGAAACAAAACGCGTTTTGGTACTTTGCAATTGCTTTTCCAGAACCTGCATCTGTCCGTCCACATCATCAACCTGCTGTTGAGTGGCGGCCCGGTCGGCAAACAGCTTGTGAACACGATCTTGCTGAATCTTCAGGTTTTTGATCTGCTCCTGCTGCACCTCAACCTGTGCGCGTAAATTCACCTTCTGGCTGGCAACCGCCTTTTTCTGAGCATTCAACTGTTTAATCTGCAAACTCAACTGGGTGGTATCAACCAGGCCCAGCACCTGCCCCCGAGTGACCTGATCCCCCAATTCGATATCGAAACGAATCAGTTTTCCGGCAATTTCCGAAGAAACAATCACCTCCTCCGTCTCGAAGTTGCCATAAGCATCCGAGCGATCATCGTTTCCTGTGCATGCCACCAGGCTAAGCAAAGCCAAAATCCATAGGTATTGTCGTTTCATTACTCTTTGTTTTAAGGGTTATTTCCTTTGATTGTCTGATAATTTACTTTGGCCGCTTCCAGTTGCACCTTGTGGGTTTCCAAGGCAATCCGCGCTGCCAGCTCCGCATTCAAATCCTGCAGGTAATCCGAAGTGGTAATGGTTCCGTTTTCAAGCTTCGATGCAGCACTGGCTGTAATGCGGGCCTGCAGGTCAATGAGCTCCTGATCGCTGAGCAGCAAGGCTTTCAGTTGCTCCATTTTCCGGTACTCGCCATCCAGCGCAATCCGGATGTTTCGCTCAAACTGCCGCTCACGGGTTGTCACCAGATCCTGCTGAATTTGAATAATCTCCTTTTCCCGGCGGGTATTCTTCCAGTCAAATGCCGACCAGCTCACTCCGAGTCCGACTAAAGCATAAGTATCGAAATCGCTGCTAAGCATGTTCAGTCCGGGACGCCCATAGCCTGCCTGTCCAAACCCAAACAGTTTGGGATTACGCTTTTTCTGAAGCAAATCAGAAGAAGCTGCCAGCAGGCTGGTTTGTGTTTCGAACAAAGCCAGTTCTGGTCGACCAGGCAACTGATTTAAGTCTGGTTGCTGCGATTCTATTTCCAGTTGTTGCAGGTCATCCGGGTGCTTTCCGGTTAAAATGGCCAAGGCTGCCACCACCGTTTCTCGCTGCAATTGCAGTTCCAGCTGTTGTTGCTTTACCTTTACCTGTTCAGCCCGAATTTGATCCAAATCCGACTCCAGGCGCATGCCATTCTCAACCGCAGAGAACATCTGGGTTTCACGCGCTGTCAGGGTTGCCAGTTTCCGCTCCAGAAGAGCCAGGTTCTGCTGAATCAGAAAACTGGAAAAAAACAAGCTATTCACCTGCTCTCTTAGCTGGTATAGCTCAACTTCCACCGTCTGCAGATTCGTTGCAGTTCTGGCCTGTTCCAATATGGCATTGGCCTTGGTCAGTCCACCATCCCAAATACTTTGCTTCACATCCAGGTACATTTTGTACTGATCTTTCGCCTGCCCGGGAATCGCCACATTGGGAAGTGCAATACCCACTTCGGTTACATCTGTCTGGTAAGTCGCCTGCGCGTTTAAATCCACTTGGGGCAACTTATTGGTTTCGTTGTTTTCCAGCTTCAGCGTACCCATTTGTTCGTACAGTTCCTTTTGTTGCAACAGCGGATGGTATTCGCGGGCCCATTGCTGACAGTCCTCCAGCGAAACAGGCTGCTGCCCCCACGCCACCTGCACTGTCAGCATCCCAAAGAATATCAGTTCAATCACTCGTTTCATTTTTCTGCTCTTTTAATTGATGGGTTGAATGGCTCGAATTACAAATTGCTTCACTTCTTGTCTACGCTCCTCAAAAAAGGCCTGAGTAGCTTCTGGGTCTTCATTAAATGCCACAAAGCTGATCACGGGCTTGGCAGCAAAGGGGAACACACATAAACCAACGACATTCACAACCAAGTGCTCCGGTTTCATGCGAATCAGTTCTCCCCGGTCCATGGCCTCCTGCATCACTTGAAAAATTGGCTCCAGCTTAAAGCCGTGTTTCATGACAAGTTTGAAAAATACAGACGGATCGCGATTGACTTCCTTCAGGATAAAGCCCGGTAAATACGGATGCTTAAGCAGCAAATCCAGGTAAGTGTCAATGGCTTGTTCCACTTTATCGACAAAGGGAAGTTCAGCCTGTAAAATCTGCCCAATTTTTGGAAAAGCAAAGCTTACAATCTTCGAAAAAATGGCATCAAATAATTTATCCTTACTCCGAAAATAATAATGCAACAAGGCCTTATTGATTCCGGCAGCATCGGCAATTTCCTGCATGCGTGCTCCCTCCATTCCCTTTTGAACGAAAACCTGGGTCGCCGCCTCTAAAATTTTGTCTTCGGTAGTGTCTTTTGCAGTATTCATCGCTATTCTGTTTTTGAAGTTGACTTAATTAATCAGCAAATTTAACCAATTGGTTAAATCATGCAGTCAAAAGTAAAGGCTTAAAAATTAAGATCCAAGCTTTTTAACCAAAATATTTAACTATTTGGTTAAAGCTAGTTTTGAGCTGAATTTTAGACAACAGCAAATTCAAGATGTTTACTAATTAAAAAATTGTTATTTTCACGCTTGAACTAAATAAAATCTAATGAAAAGCATCAAATTCAAACCTTCATTTTTACTATCAGCAACGCTGGCCATCTTTCTGTTTTGTTCGTGTCAACCTCAAAAAGAAAAGGGGTGGATTCAATTGTTCAACGGGAAAGATCTGAGTGACTGGCAAATTAAAATTACCGGCCAGGAATTGGGTGTAAACTACAATAACACTTTCCGGGTTGAAGACGGCTTGCTAAAGGTACGATATGATGCCTATGACTCCTTCAACGGAGAATTTGGCCATCTTTTTTACAAACACAATTACTCGCACTACAAAATGCGTATTGAGTACCGCTTTGTAGGCGAACAGGCACCAAACGGGCCGGGATGGGCGTTCCGCAACAGCGGAATCATGATTCACGGACAGCCTGCAGAAACCATGGAAAAGGACCAGGATTTTCCAACATCAATTGAAGTACAGCTTTTAGGAGGCAACGGAACTGATGAGCGCTCAACCATGAATTTATGTACTCCCGGAACCAACGTGGTTATGGATGGTAAACTGGTGCTGGATCATTGCATCAACTCCAGCTCCAAAACCTACCATGGCGACCAATGGGTAACTGCTGAAATTGAAGTTTACGGCGACTCGCTCATCAAACACCTGGTTGACGGGGAAGTGGTTATGCAATACACTCAGCCACAGCTGGACGAGCGTGACCCCAGCTACCAAAAATTGCTGCCCCCCGATGGCAACAAACTGCTAAAAGGAGGGTCTATTTCCCTGCAGGCCGAAAGCCACCCGGTTGATTTCCGGAAGGTGGAGCTGCTCAATTTAGGGGATGATTGTTGCCACTAATCCAAAGCTTAATCGATGAAAACACTAATAAGCTAACGAATAGCAGAAGTGGTTACTGAACATTGAGTTTCACACCGATTTTACATACAAACCCGGCAGACATTGGGACTGGCTGCCGGGCTTGCAAACTCAATGCCAGCGGCCTGCTTCTTCGCGATTCACAACAATCAAGTTTCTGAAGATCTTGAATGTTTTAAGACAAAATTGCGTTATGAAAATTGAAGTCAATAAAAAGGCACCAGCCTTTCATGAAACAACAATTTTAATCCATGCTCCGGCCGAAAAAGTTTACAAAGTACTTTCAGGCATCAACAACTGGCCCAAATGGCAGACGGAGGTAACGGAGACCATGTTGCATGGACGGGCCACCGAGGAAACATCTTTCGCATGGAAAGCCGGGGGATTTAAAATAAAGTCACGGATTCACACAGCCAATCCACCCCATGAGTTCGGATGGACGGGCCAGATGCTCTGGCTCAAGGCTATTCACAACTGGATTCTGATTCCGCAAGGAAAATCCACCCAAGTTATTGTACAAGAAAGTCTGGAAGGCTGGCTGGCCCGCTTTATGCAAAAAAACCTGACCAACGGGATGGCACAAAACCTTTATGAATTGAAACTGGAAGCCGAAAAACCCGACTAAAGGGAGGCTTCCGGTTTTACAAGGGCCGCATTTCTTTTGATCTGACGGGCCGCCCTGCGGTTCGAATAGTTCAAAACCAACAAAGAGCAGGCAATAATCAGCATCCCTGAAATGGAAACCCAATCGGGCGATTCATCTGGCATAAACACCCAGCCCAACACAGCTCCGGCCACCGGAACCAAAAACTTCCAGGTATTTAACTCCGACACTTTTACGCCCGGGCGTTCCAAAAGAGTAAACCAAATACTAAAAGCAGCTGCCGACAAAAAGCTCAGCCAACCAAGTGCATAAAAATATTCCGGAGCCACAGCTCTCAGGCCAAAGCCTTCCAACGGAACAGAAATAATCAGGAGTCCAATCCCACCAATAAAAAGCGACGAAGAGCTAAGTACCACTGGCGACAGCCCTTTCGGCTTTTTAGCTACCATCACATTTGAGAATCCGGAAACAAAATTATTCATCAACAGCAAAGCAATTCCCCACAGGCTTATTTTAACGCCTGAAGGCAGTTCGCTGCGACCAAACGTAATCACCCCAACTCCAATCACCCCAACTAAGATGCTCAGCGTTTTCACCAGGTCCATTTTATCATTGTGAAAGCTAAAATGCGACACCACCGAAATAAACAAAGGCGAGGCACCAATAATTAAGGCAGAAATGGAAGCCGGTAGCAGGTTAATCCCCGCATAAAAGAACATGTACTGCACAACCGTTTGCAACAAGGCAATGAGTAAAATAAATCGGCTGTTTTCAAAAAGTTGTCTGCGGTATTCCTTGAAATTGTTGAAATACAGAAAAAGCATTAACCCCGAAAGTGTAAACCGCACTCCGGCAAACTGAAACGGGCTGTGGTATTGCAAGCCGATTTTGACCCCCACAAAAGCAGACGACCATAGCAAGCAAGCTATGATCGCCAAAAAAATCGTATTCGAAAAAAGGTTTCTCACGTAAATTCAATTAATCCATAAAAAGGCTGGCTGCGCTTATGCACCGGCAACAACCGTATAAAAATCTTCTTGCTGAAGATATTTTTGGGCCAGTGCCTGCAAATCGGCCGGCTGAATCGTTAGCAAGGTTTGATAGTATTGCTCATAAAAACGATGATCGAGCCCAAAATCGGCCACCGCCTGAAACGATTGCGCCTGGGCAAACGGTCCGTCAAAGTCACGTACAAATTCACCCAGCAAGTACTGACGCACGCGGTACAACTCTGCCTCCGAAACCAGTTCTTCGCGCAGTTTCTTCATTTCCAAAAACACCTCGCGAATGGTAGCTTCTTCGTAGGATTGATCTGTTTCGGTAGCAATCACCCAGTAACCAGCTTCTTTCAGCCCCACCACTGAGGAGCCAATGCCGTAAGTGTAGCCTTTCTCTTCCCGAATATTGGCCATCAGCCGCGAACTAAAGTAGCCTCCCAAAAGCGTATTCAACACCTGCAAGCCCAGGTAATCCGGATGATCCTTTTTCACCAGTAAACGACCGATGCGAATGGCAGACTGAATGGCTTCCTGCTTCACCACCCGCTGCTCTTTTTGGCTTGAAGGCTGAACAGAGAACCGACGAGAATCAAGCGCCAGCCCTTGCCAGTCGTTATCTCCAAAATGCTTATCCAACAAGTCGATCAGGTTCGGGTCTGTTTTTCCGGAAGCCAGAATCCGGCAATTTTCCGATCGGTAATGACAAGCATAAAAGCCCAGCAAATCGCCACGGGTAATGGCTTCAAAATCCTTCAGCTGCACGGTTTGTGCATACGGATGCTCATCGCCGAACAAAACCGAGGAAAACTTCTTTTGACACAATACTTTCACTTTTTCATTTTCCAGCAAAAAGCGCTGCTTCCGACGACGGATCATAGTTTCCACCTCATGCGCTTCCATTAGCGAGTGCTTGACCAGATCTTCGACAACCGGCAGCAACTTGGGCAAATGCTTGTTCAAGCTAATCAGGCTGATCACTCCTTGATGATGATCAACTGCAAACTGAATGTAGGCCCCATGAAAATCCATAATTTCAGCCAACTGTGCCCCTGAATAATTCAGGCTGCCCTCCTGCAGCATCGCATTGCTCAGCGCCGCCTGCAGAGGCTTGTTTTCATACCACAAGCCAGCGTCGAAACAAAAATCAAGCCGGGTAACTTCCTGCGTGCCGGCATTTAAAATATGAACCGGAAGTCCGTTGCTCAGCCGGTTGGTGTCCGGAACCAACATATCCGGTTTTCCGGTTTCACTCACCGGAGGTTGTATGGTGCGATCGATCATTTCTTTGCTAAATAATTTAATTGAGAACAATTGGTTTCCTGAAATAACTCCTGCGCCTGCAACATCAAATCAGCGCTGCTTATTGAACGGTAAATCACCATCTGCTCGTTGATTCGTTCAGCCCGGTCAATATTTTCAAAGTTGGCCAGCTCCTGGGCCATATTCAAGTAGTTCATTTGCGAATAGACCAGGTTGGCCTCCAGCTTATTCTTCACCTTTTCCAGTTCAACAGCCGACACCAACTCCTGCTGCATGTGCTGCAGCTCCTTCCAGATGGCAGCTTTGGCCTGGGGGATTGTAACGCCCTCGGCCAACTTGCCGGAAACAATGAACAAGCCCGGATCGTGATCGCCCGACACGTAAGCATCAAGCTCAACAAACAGCTTTTCTTCCTTCACCAAGCGCTGATACAAACGCGAACTATTTCCATTCGACAACACATCCGAAATCAAATCGCAAACATAGTAGCCACGCTGCCGGCGGTCAGGCATATGAAAAGCCAGGTACAACGCTGTATCCGGCACATCGCGTTCAACCGTCATCTCCCGAAACTCCTGCTGCCTGGGTTCCTGCGGAATAGGTGCCTTGTTCACATTTCGGTTCGGAATATCGCCAAACCACTTGTTGGCCAGCTTCAGACATTCCTCCGGATCAACGTGCCCACTCAGAATCAGCACCGCATTGTCGGGCGCATAAAACCGATAGAAGAAAGCTTTGACCTCTTCCAGGCTGGCATCGGCAATGTGACTGATTTCCTTCCCAATGGTTTGCCACTGGTAAGGGTGTACCTTATAGGCCAACTCTCGCAGCAAAGGCCATACATCACCATAGGGCTGATTCAGGTTACGCTGCTTAAACTCTTCAATCACCACATTTTTTTGCACATTCAACTTTTCTTCCGAGAAATCCAGCTCCAACATGCGGTCCGACTCCAACCAAAAGCCTGTTTCCAGGTTTTCCTTCGGAAGGGTCAGGTAATAATTGGTCAGATCATTGGTGGTATAAGCATTGTTTTCACCGCCGGCGTGCTGAAGTGCATCATCGTAATCCGGGATGTTTTTGGTTCCGCCAAACATGAGGTGTTCAAACAAGTGGGCAAAGCCAGTTCGTTCCGGATTTTCATTTTTGGCCCCAACATGGTAACACACATCCAAAGCCACCATGGGCGTTGAATAGTCGGGGTATACAATTAACTGAAGCCCGTTGTCGAGCTTATATCGTTCAAATTTGATCATAAATTAAAATGAGAAATTAGCACCATCAACAAGATCGCGGCGCACTTGTTCATACTCCGAAATTAAGCGTGTCATCACTTCCTCCACCGTAGGAATATCGCTTAACTGAGCAGCCACCTGCCCGATTTCCAACTCACCTTCATCCAGGTTTCCTTCAAACATGCCCAGTTTAGCACGTCCTTTTCCCAATAAACGATTGAGTTCTTCGGCATCAGCCCCACGAAGCTCAGCTTCATTCACCAGCTTGAAAAATTCATTTTTGATAAGACGTACGGGAGCCAGCTTTTTCAGCGACAGCTTAGTGCCACCCTCTCCCAGCCCAGCCACCAGTTGCTTGAAGTTTTCATGTGCCGACGACTCCCTGGTCAGTGCAAAGCGCGACCCAATCTGCACACCGTCAGCTCCCAACGCCATGGCTGCCAACATGGCTTTTCCGCTACCAATGCCACCGGCAGCCAGCAGCGGAAGCTTCGTTGCTTTCCGAACCGAAGGAATCAGGCTAAGGGTCGTGGTTTCTTCGCGCCCGTTGTGTCCCCCGGCTTCAAAGCCTTCGGCAACAATGGCATCAACGCCGGCTTCTTCACATTTTTGGGCAAAATACGAGCTGGCAATCACATGAGCCACAATGATACCCCGTTCCTGCAACCACTTCGTCCACTTTTTCGGACTACCAGCCGAGGTAAACACGATGGGTACCTTTTCGGCCACAATCACCTCCATAATATCCTCCAGCTGCGGATACAGCATGGGGACATTTACCCCGAAAGGTTTATCGGTGGCTTGCCGGGTTTTCCGGATGTGTTCCTGCAATGTTTCGGGGTGCATGGAACCGGCGCCCAGCAGGCCCAATCCGCCCTGATTGCTAACGGCTGAAACCAACCGCCAACCACTACACCAAACCATTCCGCCCTGAACAACAGGGTATTTTATCCCAAACAACTGGGTAATTCTATTTTGCATGCTTGTCTTTCTTTCGTGTTTTCAACCAGTAGCCGCTACCGGTTTTTATTGAAAATGCAAAGGTAGCACAAATGATGGGAACTGAATACCGGGTGCTGGATGGTCATATAGTTGTCATTGATAAGGTGCCTCAGCACATTGCGGAACCTAAAACTTGAAACAGCAAAAAGGTCATTTGATGGTCATTGGTAGTCATTTTACTGCCAGTAATTAGATGACCTCCCGGCTACCCCTCAACCAAGTAGAAAACAAAAAGAAACAGGCTGGCTGAGGCTCGGCTAAGTAGAAAACAAATAAAAACAGGTCGGCTGAGGCTCAGCCGCAAACATTTTTTTTCGTCCCGCGCAAAAAATTGAAGCATACCAAGCAGAAAGGCAACAAACGGTGGCGGATGACCAAAAAACCAGCCGGAAATGGAAAAATCCGGGTTGTGTCCCATTTCTGGCTGGTTTTTGGCAATTCCGTTCGGTTTGATCACTTTTCCGGACGGTTTGGTTGCATTTCCGTGTAGTATTGTGGCTTTTCCAGCTGGTTTTTCTCATTTCCAGACGGTCGGAGCTCAATCCGGATTGGTCTGCTTGCAATTCCGGGAGGTCGAAGCTAATTCTGGATAGAAGAAATCAAAACCGGTTGCCCCCTGTTTTCCAGGAAACCCCAAGTACTGCTTTACGCTCCGGCTAAGCCAAAAAGTTTTACAGCATAAAAACATAACTTCTTTCATCGTTTTGTTTTACTAACTTGCTCAACCCGTTGAATCCAAACAATGAGTTAAAATGAAAACACAAGCTATTCTAATCTGGATTCTGGTACTAATAGTTATTGACCAATCGATTAAAATTATAATCTTCAACTTTTACGGAGATACTCATTTTGAGATTATCCCTTTCCTGCTCGAATTTAAACCAACGTTTAATATCAAGCACAGTTGGGTCAATACCCTACTAAACCAAATCGGGATAAATATTGGATTAGTGCCACACGTCATTTTATTCGTGGCAATAGGAATTACAACTCCGATCTATTTCTCCTTTTTCAGAAGCAAGATCTCTTCTGACAAAAAACTCGTAGATCTGGCAACTATATTTATAATGGCTGCCGTAGTTTGTGCCTTACTTGGAAACTTAGCATGGGCAAGAGGAACTCTTGATTATATCTACCTAAAGCCCTTATTCGTTTTCGATTTAAAAGATGTATACATCGATTTTGGTCTTGCAGCATTTTTAATCTACGCCTTCAAGAACAAGAAGGAATTAGAGTTAGCCACAAAAGTAAAAGCAAAAGATGTGTTCATGGAAACAATTGATCGATTACGACATACCAGACGAAAAGGCCAAACGCCCCATCAATAACCGGAAGAGACAAATTACCGTTGAACAACCTAAAAACATGGAGGTATACGATGAATAGCAAACTGATTGAAGCCTTGAGACTAAAAATGCAACCGGTGGCAGTAATCCATACCGACGATAAACCGGAAGATGGACTTCATTTTAAAGAAGGAAGCGTACGCGGCTGTGTGGCTGCCATGCTGGTGTCATCAAGCAAGAAAAACCGCCTGGCCTATTTTGACCGAAAATCCTATGGTTGTCCGGGTGGAGGCACCGGGCTGGGCTTTGGCAATTGCTACGGGCACTTCCCCATCGACTGTCTGCTTTCTACCGGCAACAAGGAAATGGCCAACCAAATGGGCCCAGCAGGGTCGTTGATGCTGGAAGGTGAACGCTTTTACAAAAATCCGGAACTGGCCAGAAAATGGGTTGATTCACTCCCCATGACCGATATTCCAACCCAATATGTGGTGTTTAAACCCTGGGAACAACTCACCGAGCAGGACAAGCCTGAGCTGCTCATCTTCTTTGCCAACGCCGACCAGCTATCGGCCCTGGTGGTTATGGCTGATTATAATCGTGGAACCAATCAGCACGTAACGGCGCCCTTTGGAGCAGCCTGTCAATCCATACTCTATGGCTACGCCGAAGCCAAAAAGGAAAATCCCGGCGGGGTAATTGGCTTTTTTGATATTTCGCAACGCTCTATTGTTGATCGGGAAACCTTAACCTTCACGGTTCCATTCCGATTGTTTCAGGAAATGGAGGCCAATGTGGAGGATAGTTTTCTGGAAATGCACGCCTGGAAAAAACTACAGGAACGGCAGTGATCGATTGGCTTTTCCCAGAAACAACAACTCTTGTCAGCCCAAGTTACTGATCAAAAATATAGTCCACCATACTCTTGATCCGACAGCTGGCAGACCACTCGGTCTGCCAGCTGTCGGATACCCCGGCTAAAAACCAAAACTTTTTTTACTGTTTTTTAGCCATTTGTAACATTGGTTACAACCTTAACGGATGTGGTTACGTAGTTTTAATCATATAAAAAACACTATCAACTATGATCCGAAACCTACAGCCTCCTGCCAAGTGGAAAATTCCGGTCATCCTTGCATTGGGCGTTTTTACGGGCCTTTTTTTCCTTTCCCTTTACTTTTCCAAGGCCCACTCCTATTTGTCCAACGACCCGAAAACCTGTGTCAACTGTCACCTTATGGCCCCACAGTATGCCACCTGGAACCACAGTTCGCATCGCGAAGTAACCAACTGCAACGACTGCCACGTGCCGCACGACAATGTTTTTAACACCTACTATTTTAAGGCCAAAGACGGACTGCGTCACGCCACGATCTTCACGCTTCGCAAAGAGCCCCAAGTCATTTTCATTAAAGAAGAAGGTGCCGAAGTGGTTCATCAAAACTGTGTGCGTTGCCACGAAAATCAGCTGTTGGATGCCCGGCACAACAGCCTTGTAGCCAACTATGAATCGCACCGAACCGATCGCAAATGCTGGGAATGTCACCGCGAAGTGCCGCACGGCCGTGTCAACAGCCTGTCGAGTACGCCTTATGCGCGGGTGCCACTTCCCGAAAGCCCGGTACCGGAATGGATAAAAAAATTAGATCTCAACTAAAAAACCAATCATATGAAATCATTAAAATCAACGATCGAGCAAAAGCCAATTATTGGTTGGCTACTTTTCCTGATTACCATACTTATTGTATTTCTGCTGGGCTTACTGGCCTCCTCCATCATGGAACGCCGCGCCGAAGCCAGCTTTGTCAATGTTCCTCAAGTCACGCTATCCGAATTTGAACCGCGCAATGAGCTGTGGGGCGAGAATTTCCCACGCGAATATCAGTCCTACTATCAAACGGCTGACACCAATTTCCGGAGCAAATACAACGGCAATACCATGATCGACATGCTGGAAGAAGACCCGCGACTGGTGGTGCTATGGGCCGGTTATGGTTTCTCCAAAGACTATAACCAGGGGCGCGGACATTACTATGCCATAGAAGACATTCAGAAAACACTGCGTACCGGTGCTCCTAAAAACGCCAATGAAGGCCCCATGCCATCCACCTGCTGGACCTGTAAAAGTCCGGATGTTCCGCGTTTGATGGAAGAACATGGCGTAGCCGAATTTTACAAAGGGAAATGGGCCAGGCTGGGAGCCGAAGTGGTTAACACCATTGGCTGTGCCGATTGCCACGATCCAAAAACCATGAACCTGCGCATTACCCGTCCGGCACTGGTTGAAGCCTTCGAAAAAATGGGTAAAGACGTTAACAAAGCGTCGCACCAGGAAATGCGTACGCTGGTTTGCGCCCAGTGTCATGTGGAATATTATTTCAACAAAGAGACTGTTGAAGGTGCCCAGTACCTCACTTTCCCATGGGCAAAGGGCTTAACCGTTGAAGATGCCGAGGCCTACTACGACGAAATGGGCTTTAGCGACTGGACGCATGCCCTTAGTAAAGCTCCCATGCTGAAAGCCCAGCATCCGGGCTACGAACTGTTTCAACAGGGTATTCATGCCGAACGCGGCGTATCCTGTGCCGATTGTCACATGCCGTATAAGTCTGAAGGAGGCCAAAAGTTTACCGACCACCACATCCAGTCTCCCCTCAACAATGTCGCCAATTCCTGCCAGGTATGTCATCGGGAAGAAACCGCTACCCTGATCAAAAACGTATTTGACCGTCAGGATAAAACCATTAAAAACCGCGACAAGCTGGAGGAACTGCTCGTTCGGGCACACCTGGAAGCCCAAAAAGCCTGGGAACTGGGAGCCAACGAAGCAGAAATGGAGGCCATCTTAATGGGCATTCGTCATGCCCAGTGGCGTTGGGATTATGCTGCAGCCTCGCATGGCGGATCGTTTCATGCCCCGCTGGAAACCAGCCGGATTATTTCTACCGGAATCACCATTGCCCAGGAAACCCGGATCAAACTGGCACGCCTGTTAGCCACCAAAGGTTTTGATGAAGAGCTCCCCTATCCTGACATTTCCACCAAAGCCAAAGCGCAGGCTTTTATTGGCTTGGATATGGAAAAGGAGAATGCCGAAAAGGCTGACTTCATGGAAAACGTTGTTCCTGTTTGGCTCGAAGCAGCTCAGCAGCGCGAAGATTCATGGGATGTGGTTAGAAACTAAAAACACCGAAAAATGAAAAAATATTGGACCGGCTGGCTTCTGCTTGGCTTCATTGGCTTGTCAACACCTGCATTTGCCCAATTTTCGTTAAGTGGTGAATTTCGCCCCCGAACCGAACTGAGTCACGGCTACAAAAGCCTGGCCAACAGCGACCAGGATGCTTCCCTCTTTACTGCCCAGCGTACCCGCCTGAATGCACGTTACCAATCGGATAAGCTGGTAACCTTGCTGGTTTTACAGGATGTGCGTACCTGGGGCAGCCAGGCTCAACTGGTGGGCAATGAAGATTATGCCACATCGGTTCATCAGGCCTGGGCTGAAGTCTTTTTCACCCCGGAATTCTCCATGAAAGCCGGACGCCAGGAGCTGATTTATGACGATCACCGGATTTTTGGAAACGTGGGCTGGGCACACCAGGCCCGCTCACACGACCTGGCCATCTTCAAATACGAAAGTGACATCCGTCTGCATCTGGGGCTGGCACATCAGGAAAACTCGAACCCGGCCAACAACCTTTTCGACGGAAATGATGCCTACAAAGACCTTCAGTTTGTGTGGTTCAACAAAAAATGGGACGAAGCCAGCCTCAGCCTGCTTTGCCTGAACAATGGCATTCCTGAAAACACCGAGGACGGACAAGAAGTGAACTACAGCCAAACCCTGGGAGGGCACGCCACTTACCAACTTGGCAACTTCAACCTGGCCGCCAATGTTTACCTGCAAACTGGTAAAACGGGCACAGGGGACGACCTTAGCGCTTACAACCTGCTTTTTGAAGCTACCTGTCCGCGCGGCATTACCTGGGGTTACGAGCGACTGTCGGGAACGGCTTACGATGATCCCAAAAACAAGTCGTTCACTCCCCTTTACGGGACCAATCACAAGTTTAATGGTTTTATGGATTATTTCTACGTGAGCAACCATGCCAACAGTGTCGGGCTCAACGACGTGTACGCCAAGTACAATTATGCCAAGGATAAGCTAAGCCTGAACGCGCACCTGCACTACTTTTCGGCGGCAGCCAAAATTTCTGCAGATGCCTCCAACTACCTGGGCACTGAACTTGATTTGGGCGCAGGGTGGAAAATCAGTCCGGAAGCACAAATCAGTGGCGGACTGTCGTGGCTATTTGCCGGAAAAAGCATGGAGCTGATCAAAGGTGGCGATCATTCCACCTCCAACTACTGGGGCTGGCTGATGCTGAGTGTCACACCCAATTTCATCAAGTAAAACAGAAAGGCAAAAAACAAGGTGCTGCCCAACTGGTTTGTAACATTCGTTACAGAACGGTTGGGTAGCATTGTTTAATTTCACGGCTAATGAATTAAAAAGCACCCCAACTCCTCCAAAA
Organism: Sunxiuqinia rutila; assembly: GCF_050589705.1. Taxonomy (NCBI): domain Bacteria; kingdom Pseudomonadati; phylum Bacteroidota; class Bacteroidia; order Marinilabiliales; family Prolixibacteraceae; genus Sunxiuqinia; species Sunxiuqinia rutila. The sequence goes on along the minus strand of NZ_JBNGOT010000005.1, from coordinate 60,597 downwards.
CGGCCTTTTATGAAACACAAAAACAAGTCACTCAAACTGTTCCGAAAGCTCCACAAATGGCCGGGGATCATTATAGCACTTCTGGCCATTTTATTCGCTTCATCCGGCATTGTCATGAATCACCGCCCCCTGTTCTCTTCGGTAGATGTTAAACGCAGTTGGCTGCCGGAAAGCTACCACTACCAAAACTGGAACCAGGCTGCCGTACGAGGTGGCTTGCCGCTTGATTCAAGCCGTTTTCTGATCTTTGGGAATGTGGGCATCTGGCTGCAGGAAGACACCATCTTCAGCAGTTTTAACCAAGGTTTTCCCCGAGGAATTGACCAGCGAAAAACCTATCAAGTGGTTTCGTTTCAGAATCAACAGCTCTTTGCAGCCACCCATTTTGGCCTTTATCAGCGTAGCCTAAAAGAGGAGCATTGGCAAAAAATTCCGCTCCCCATCCAGGAAGAACGGCTCACCGATGTATTTATCAAAGATGACAGTCTGATGGTTTTAAGCCGACACCACCTGCTCAAGTCGGCTAATGGGCAGACGTTTGAAGTTGTTCAACTGCCAAAGCCCGAAGGCTACAAACGGGAAACGGGGCTGTTCAAAACGCTCTGGAACCTGCACAGCGGTGAACTTTTTGGTTTTGGAGGCAAACTTTTCGTGGACCTATTGGGCATAGTTACCATCCTGCTGGCCATTAGCGGACTGCTACACTTTTTCTTTCCTAAACTGGCCAAGCGACGCCGTGCCAAACAAAAAGACAACACCCGGCTAACAGCTGCCCGGCGGCTAAACCTGCGCTGGCACAATGTAGCAGGATATCTGTTTATCTTCTTTTTGCTGTTAAACACCACAGCCGGCATGTTTTTGCGACCTCCGCTTTTAATCCCTATTGCCAGCACCAAAGTTGGGCTTATTCCGGGCACCCACCTGGATAACCCCAACCCTTGGTTCGATAAACTACGCCGGGCACAATGGAACGAATCATTAAAAAGCTATGTGTTTTCTACTTCGGATGGTTTTTACCTGGCTGATGAAAGCTTGCAACAACCGTTACAAAAAGCTCCGGTGCAACCACCGGTTAGTGTCATGGGCTGCAATGTTCTTGACCCCATCAGCGCTACTCAATACCTGGTAGGCTCATTCAGCGGGCTCTTTATCTGGGACTTAAAAAATCAGCTGGTATTGGACGCCTTCAGCCTCAAGCAGCCCCGGGCAAGTACGGGACGCCCCATTTCAAACCATATGGTTGCCGGGTATTTTGAACGAAATGCTCAGGAACATTATTGGTTTGACTACAACCGTGGCATGCAAAGTTTTGAAGGGCACCAACCACCGACCATGCCTGACCAAGTCCTTGAACAAACTCCCATGTCGCTTTGGAATACCGCCTTGGAAATTCATACCGGACGAATTTTTGAACACCTGCTTGGGCCCTTCTACATTCTCTACGTCCCGCTATCGGGTCTGTGCCTGCTCATGGTTCTGCTAAGTGGTTTCCTGATTTGGTGGAAAGCCTACCGAAAAACAAAGAAAACGAATCGCTAAGAGGCGGATCGTTCAGCAGAAACAACCAATGGCAGATGATTTCCTCCGTAGGGCTTTTTACTGAAATCAGCGTAGTACTTCATTCGCTCAAAGCCATTGTATTCAAGCAGCGTATGCAGGTCGTGCTTGCGCAAGGGCAACAAGCGCGAGGCATGAAACAGCGATTCGCGGCTACTTTTGATAACCAGTTCCGTATTGAAAATGATCTTTTCGCCGGCCGTTTCCGGAAGGTCATATTTACGGATGAAGCTGATCTTTGGCCCGTCAATCAAAGGAAGTTCATCAACCTCATGTTCCAGAATATAATCGTAATTGAGGATTTGAATCATTAATTTAGCGCCCGGTTTCAACACTTTAGCCATTCCTTTCAAAAATTGGCTGACTTCCTCAATGGAGTCCAGATGAACAAGGGTATTCCCAAAACACAAGGCTGCATCCAGGGTCGATTCTTCAGCAAACGAATCCACTTCCAACATGTTTGCCGTTTTGAAATCCAGCGTCGGAAAATGGTTTTCCTTTTGTGCAATGGCGATCATTTCTTCATTCAAATCAATAGCGGTAACCTGCGCACCAAGAGTTGCCAGTCGATTGGCCAATTGCCCGGTCGAACAGCCAATATCCAGAATCTTCTTTCCATCAAGCTTATTTAGCCCAGCTTGCACAAAATCAACCTGTTTTTCGTTTAAGGGAAATATCTGGTTGTAATAGTTAGCGATAGAAGAGTAAAAAATTCCTTGGTCAATTTTCATAATATATGTGGTTTATTTTGATTGTTTATGAATTAGAAACTGCCAGCCCAACATCATTTTGGCATACACTTCACAGAACAAGTGATTTGAACAAAAGTTTCATTTCAAAACAACATCTGCGACAATCCGGTGAGGATCAACACAAAACGCTTCAACATATCAGCATCGCGAAAAACAACAGGCTAAAACAAAGCTCATTTCTGAAGTTCGTTTAGCAGCCCCCGACAGGTATCTTCCAAAATGTCAAGCACCAGCTCAAAGCCGTCAGCACCTCCGTAATAAGGATCGGGAACAGAATGATGGCCATTAAGCGTCGCAAAATCAGTCATCTTATGAATTTTTCGAAGATCGTCGAGGTTACGTGCCATTTTTTTCAAGTCCCACACATTGTTGTCATCCATCCCGATGATATAATCAAAGGCATCGAAATCCGCTTTCGGATTGACCGGCCGTGAAATTGAAGTCAGGCGGTATCCTCTCCGAATGGCATGTCCTTGCATCCGTTTGTCGGCGGGCTCTCCCTCATGATAAGCCGTGGTTCCTGCCGAATCGCATTCAATCTCCTGCTCCAGGCCATTTTCTTCCAGAAGGTAATTAAAAACAGCCTCCGCACTGGGCGACCGACAGATATTTCCTAAACAAACAAAAAGTACCCTCTTCTTCTTCTCCATACAACCAATTTTTAGAGTAACATCGTCCGGTTTGTAAGCCACAAAGCGCAGGAACGATGCATGTGCTTGACTAATTTATTTTAACAAAAAAAACAAAAGCAGTCATCAAAAACAAACGGCCTAAGCCTTTTCGCTAAACCGTTAAACCAATTGCCACGCTTTAAGAAAACAAAGAGCTGAAAAACAATAAGATTAACGACTTTCCCAAATTTAGACATTTTGATTTCAAAATTAAAATCCAGAGATTTGCATTCTGTTTTTGAGCCCATGAGAGATTTTACTGTTGGCAGCGAAGCCAAAATTATCCTGAATTTTTCAGTTCCCCTGGTTATTGGAAATTTATTTCAAAACCTCTACAACATCATCGATAGTATTATTGTGGGGAACTATCTGGGCAAAGAAGCACTTGGAGCGGTTGGCGCTTCATTCCCAATAATATTCACCTTAATTTCATTGGTCATTGGTGTGGGCTCAGGCGCATCTACAGTGGTTTCGCAATACTTTGGCGCCAAACAGATGGACCAGGTACGTAAAACCATTGATACCATATTCATCTTCTTTTTGGCGTCTTCACTCGTTGTTTCAAGCCTTGGCATTTATTTCAGCGAGGCCATTTTCAAATTGCTGCAACTACCCGCCAGCTTGATGCCCGAAGCTGTAACCTACATGAGTATTTACCTGCTGGGTATGTTTTTCTTTTTCGGGTTTAATGGAATTACCTCTATTCTCCGGGGCATGGGCGATTCAAAAACTCCCCTCAACTTCATGATCCTTTCCACTTTTCTGAATATTGCGCTGGATCTTCTGTTTGTTATCGTTTTCAAATGGGGAATTGCGGGGGTCGCTTTCGCAACAGTTATTGCCCAGGCCATGGCCTTTTTTTCTGCCACCTGGTATCTGAACAAAAAGCATCCGGTAATAAAATTGAGGTTTCGCAAATATCTTTTCGATCGCGATATTTTTAAAAGCTGTGTACGCATTGGACTTCCAACGGGCTTTCAACAATCTTTTGTCGCTTTTGGAATGATGGCCATCATGGGCATTGTGAATGGCTTTGGCGTGAACGCGGTAGCTGCCTATTCCGCAGCCATTCGTATTGACTCTTTTGCCAAGATGCCTGCCATTACATTTTCTTCGGCATTGTCGAGTTTCACGGGGCAAAACCTGGGCGCCTTTCGCGAAGACCGGGCTAAAAAGGGATTGAAAATAACGCTGGTCTTTTCGCTGATCTATTCCATATTCATTTCGCTGGTCATTATCTTTTCAGGCCAGTACCTCATCCAGCTTTTCACAGCCGACGAAGGCGTTATTGCCATTGGACAGGACTACCTGGTCATTATCTCATCATTTTACCTTTTACTGGCGGTGATGTTCACCTTTACCGGTTTTTTACGCGGAGCAGGCGCAACCTTTATTCCCATGCTAACCACGCTCACCTCCTTGTATGTGTTCCGGATTCCCCTGGCCTATTTCCTTTCCGAGCACCTGGGGGTCAATGGCATTTGGTGGGCCGAACCAGCCGGATGGACAGCAGGCACCGTCATTCTGATCATTTATTACCTGAGTGGCAAATGGCGCGGCAAAGCCGTGGTGCAAAAGCCACATGACGATGATCCAGTCTAAAGCCACCGCACGACACAATCAAATTAACAGCATTTTCCTTAGAATGCTTTCAAATTACAAGCAATCAATCTCCACTCCTTTAAATCTCAATTTATCAGCTTATCTTTAATCATACGAAAAAGAACAGACAGCCTGTCCTAAAACATTTATTGAAATCCTTTAGGAACATCAATATTTATTACTTTCAAAGCTGTCATTTGTATACTAACGCATACTAACCGCAACACTGTTGCAATAAATTGATAACTTATGAGTAATATTTTCTTTATTGTTCCACTTGCATCCATACTTGCCTTGGTCTTTGCCTGGATATTTTTCAAGTCAATGATGAAAAACTCGGAAGGTACCGACCGTATGAAAGAAATCGCACAGTATGTGCGAGAGGGTGCAATGGCCTATTTAAAAAGACAGTACAAAGTAGTGGCTATTGTTTTTGGTATTCTGTTTATTCTGCTTACTATCATGGCCTACTTTAACGTTCAAAACCCCTTTGTTCCAGTGGCCTTTTTAACTGGTGGTTTTTTCTCCGGTTTATGTGGTTTCCTGGGAATGAAAACAGCGACTTTTGCATCCGCACGTACCGCTCATGGGGCTTCACAATCACTCAACAAAGGGCTTCAGGTAGCTTTCCGCAGTGGCGCCGTTATGGGGCTGGTGGTTGTAGGCTTTGCCCTGCTCGACATTGCGGCCTGGTTTCTGATCTTAAATGAATGGGTTTACACTCCCGAACACATGAGTAACGGGCTGCATTTTCTGGGGCTGAACTTTGTTCATGCTCACCCGGAATACGTGGTGAACGGCGTTTTAACCGAAGCCGGAACACGCACCAAGCTGATTGAAATTACTGTTACCATGCTTACCTTCGGAATGGGAGCTTCCACACAAGCCCTTTTTGCCCGTGTGGGTGGTGGAATTTACACCAAAGCAGCCGACGTAGGCGCTGACCTGGTTGGTAAAGTTGAGGCAGGAATTCCGGAGGATGACCCACGTAACCCAGCTACCATTGCCGACAATGTGGGTGACAATGTAGGCGATGTTGCCGGTATGGGAGCCGACCTTTATGAGTCGTATGCCGGATCGATTCTGGCAACAGCTGCCTTGGGAGCTTCACTCCCCGCATTGGTTCTGCGCGATGCCGGGCTTGATCCTTTTCAGGCTGTACTGGCTCCGATGATTGTTGCTGCCATCGGAATTATCCTCTCCATTCTCGGAATTTACATGGTACGCACCAAAGAATCGGCCACCCAAAAGAACCTGTTGAATGCCCTGCTCCTGGGAACAGGTGGCAGCTCGGTACTGATTCTTCTGGCGATGGTTGGGCTTACCATGCTTGGTTGGGTCACCTGGGGAGTTTTCTGGGCCGTAGTCATTGGTCTGGCTGCCGGTGTCATTATTGGACAAGCTACGGAGTATTTCACATCGGACGAATACGGACCAACCAAAGGAATTGCCAAACAAGCACAACAAGGTCCAGCCACTACCATTATTGACGGCCTGGCCGTGGGCATGTATTCAACCTGGATTCCGGTGGTTACCATCGTGCTTGGTATCATGGGCGCCTTTTGGGCTGCCGGCGGTGCCAGCCACTTTGCCATGGGCGTTTACGGAATCGGCTTTGCTGCCGTAGGAATGCTTTCAACCCTGGGGATTACCCTGGCAACCGATGCCTTTGGCCCAATTGCTGACAATGCGGGTGGAAACGCTGAAATGGCCGAACTCGACCCTCAGGTTCGCGAACGGACCGATGCGCTCGATATGCTGGGTAATACCACAGCAGCAACCGGAAAAGGTTTTGCCATTGGCTCCGCAGCGCTTACTGCCATGGCTTTGATATCGGCCTACATGGAAGAAGTACGCTTGTGGTTTGATAAAATAGCCAAAGCCGGTGAAGGATTTGTCACCAAAGGACAGTATGTTTTTTACAATGATGTAGCTCCTGCCGTAGAAGAAGGTGTTCAAGCCATTAAAATTTCCAGCGCTACAGTTAAAGACTTCTCTTCAGCTTACGACATTACCCTGTTCAATCCCTTGTTTCTAGGTGGCTTATTCCTTGGTTCCATGATGGCTTTTGTTTTCAGTGCCATGACCATGAAAGCCGTAGGACGTGCTGCTGGCGCTATGGTAGAAGAAGTCAGACGTCAGTTCCGCGAGATCAAAGGAATTCTGGAAGGAAAAGCGACTCCGGAATACGCCAAGTGTGTTGAAATTTCCACCATTGGCGCTCAAAAAGAAATGCTGCTTCCCTCTCTGGTTGCCATCATCGTTCCTGTGGTTGTTGGTGCAACAATGGGTGTGGCCGGTGTTATTGGCCTGCTGGCTGGTGGATTAACCTCCGGATTTACGCTGGCCGTTTTCATGAATAATGCCGGTGGCGCATGGGACAATGCCAAGAAATTCATTGAAAAAGGAAATTACGGTGGAAAAGGAAGCGAAGCCCATAAAGCCGGCGTCGTTGGCGACACTGTTGGCGATCCGTTTAAGGATACTTCCGGTCCTTCTCTGAATATCCTGATCAAACTGATGACCATGGTTTCGGTTGTCATGGCCGGATTAACCGTTACGCTTAGTTTATTGTAATTGAAGTCAAACATTACCTGATAGCAAGCCCTGTGAGGATTGACTCACAGGGCTTTTTCTTACCCCAACACGCCAAATAAAATCGTTTCAGCAACCAATTGACGTAAACTAACTGGTAATCAAAAATTCATCTGGAAAAAGGAGAATACTTTTCTATCTTTAAAGAACTAAACCATTCAATCCTAAGCACAATGAAACTTACCTTGATCTTTCTTTTCAGCTTAACGCTAAGCAGCTCTTTGGCGCAAAACGCCATCGGCATTTTCTCTTCTCATCAGGACATTGGGAATCCGCAACTTGCCGGGGATGCCATTTACGACATTGAGGAGCAAGAATACAGGCTAAGTGGGTCGGGCTATAACATTTGGTTCGAGCGCGATGAATTTCACTTTCTTTACAACAAGCTGGAAGGTGATTTCATTTTAACAGCCAATTTTGCCTTTGAGGGAGAAGGCGTTGATCCACACCGAAAAGTGGGCTGGATGGTGCGTGCTTCCGAGGCAGAAAACGACGTTCATTGCTCAGCCGCTTTACATGGCGATGGCTTAACCGCCATGCAATGGCGCCAACAGCAGGGAGCATCGATGCAAAACACAGCAAGCGAACTTCATGCCCCCAAACCCCACTACCAAATTCTGCAACTGGAGCGTAAAGGAAAAACCCTGATTTTTCGGGCAGCCCATCCGGGAGAACCACTTCAGCACATTGGCAGCCAATCCCTGGAAAATTTGCCCGACAAGGTTTTGGGCGGCCTGTTCATCTGCTCGCACCAGCCGGAGGTGATTGAGAAAGCCCGGATATGGAATGTCCGTATAGACCATCCGGTGGACAATAATTACAATCCGGGAGAAGCTGGCTGGCTTGGCTGCCGGCTTGAAACGCTGGATGTTTTCAGCGGCAAACGCAAAATCGTTTATGAATCCGGTGATCGCTTTGAAGCCCCCAACTGGATGCCCGACGGCCAAAAGCTACTTTTCAATAGCAAAGGCTTACTCTATACCATTCCGGTGAAAGGAGGAACCCCTCAACAACTGAACACCGGCTTTGCTAACCGCAACAACAATGATCATGGGATTTCGTTTGACGGAAAACTATTGGCCATCAGCCACCACCGCGAAGGAATGCCCGGAGGTGGATCCACTGTTTATGTATTGCCTCTTGAAGGTGGACCCCCGCAATTGATTACTGAAGAAACGCCCTCCTACTGGCATGGCTGGGCCCCAAACAATGAAGAAGTTGTGTATGTTGCTCAGCGCAACGGAAGCAGCACCTACAACATCTACAAAAACTCCATCAGCGGAGGGCAGGAAGTTGCGCTTACCGACAATAAACCAGGCGAGCATGTGGATGGCTGCGAGTACTCACCCGATGGGAAATACATCTATTACAACGGCAGTCAATCGGGCACCATGCAAATTTGGCGAATGAAACCGGATGGCAGCGATAAAGAACAAATTACCTTTGATGAATACAACGATTGGTTCCCTCATATTTCACCGGATGGAAAATGGATCGCATTCATCTCCTTTCCGCCCGACATTGAATTTAATTCGCACCCTTCGTACAAACGGGTAATGCTCCGCTTGATGCCCACCTCGGGAGGCGCTCCACGGGTGATAGCCTATCTGTATGGCGGACAGGGAACCATTAATGTGCCATCGTGGTCGCCCGACAGCAAACACCTCTCGTTTGTAAGCAATTCGGGAAAACAATGATTCTCCGGACATAAAAAAGGCAGGTTGTTTCACTATTGAAACAACCTGCCTTTTTAGTCCAGCCTTCTGAAACGATTACTCTTCAAAAAGCTGATTCAAGGCATCAAAGTAATCCTCTTTCCAGCCTTCTACAATATTGTCGTATGCATCATCCGGAATGTTGGTATGCACAACTTCCATGCTTGTTCCTTCTCCGTCTTTATGCAGTTTGATAGTGACAATGGAAGGTTCATCTTGTTCTCCAAAATACCACTCCTGTACCAACTTGTGGTCTTTGACAAACTCCAGATTTTTGCCGCAGATACTGCCATCCCAAAGCGAAAACTCAGTTCCTGCTTTTTCTTCCATGACCACCTCTTCACCAGTCCAGATTTCAAGCATGATCGGATTCGTCAATGCATTGTATACATCAGCCGGATCAGCTGTCAATCGAAAGTATTTTTTATAATTCTTCATTCGTTAATTTACTTTTTCTCTGCGGAAAATCCGCTTATTCAATTTATAGGTAAACCCGATCGTAACAAACTCTTTTATCTGCCACCTTGGCTCTAAAATCGGATTGCCGGAAGCATCTTCTCCTACATTAAACTTGACATTATCGTCAAAGATAAAATGAATCTGCATCCGAAGGTTCATAAAGTCATTCAATTTCATGAGCAAGTTGTTTTCCCAATCCACATCGAAATTGGAAAATGGTGCATTGTAATTGATGAACATTTTATACTTCATCTGGTAAGTAATGTCAGGAGCAATATCCGCCTTGAAGAATACATCAGCGTTCAAACCAGGCTCCCAATAGCGCCTTTTGCCTTCTTCAATGCCGTACTTCGTTTCATCAATATTAGCCGTATCGCGCACATAAACCGTTTTAGAGGTGAAAGGCGAAAGGAACAAGGAGAAATTGTTGTTGGGCTTATAATCCAAACCAACCTTAATCAAGGTTTTTGCAGGGGATAAGAAGCCCGATATTTTATTGTCCCGGTCCGGGTACTTATACCCGTTGAAAAGCTGAGTCTGGAAATCGAGCTCCGAACTGTAGTACCATTTTTTGAAGGCACTTAAACCAAATCGTGAGGTGAACTCAAACTTATCATCATTCTTCTGGATTTTATCTTCGGAAGGTTTCAGCCACCCGTTACGAATCTCGATGGAGTTAGCCCACTTCACCTTGCCTCGCGAATAGTTGGCGTAACCTTTTAAAATCATCAAACTGGACAAGGAACCCGCTCCTTTTTTCCAGTATTTGTTGACCGCAGTTTGCGTAAAACCAATGGTTCCATCGCCTCCCAGCACCCAAGGGGTGGTAATCTGATAGCGCTTATCGATTTTTCGCAGGTTGCTTTCCGGCTCAAACTGGTCAAAATTAAAGTCTTTGGTTTGCTGGGCGGAAAACCGTTTCAAGGTAACCGCATCATCAATAAAAATCTGCATCGAGTGCTTGCTGGTGTTATGAATCCGAATGCCCAGCGAGTCTTTCTGCTCATTCTTCAAAAACATCCGAGCGTATCGCGATCCATCATTGCGCAAAACCACGTGAGTTGAGTCTCCCTCGCTGTTTTTCACCCACACATCAATCGGCGCATTCTCGGCATAATGAACAAGCACATCAATCATATGCCCAATGGAATCGTTCACCGTCTGCATCACTTGGTTGTTGTATTGCTCCAACACCCGGTAATTATGAATTTGAATTGAATCGACCAACTGCGCTTTAGCCCGCTGAGTATATTCCTCAACGTACTGATTGCGATAGGCCGTGGAAATTGAGTCGACGTAATGCTGCAAGGCCCTGCTGTTGTATTGTATCCGGGCAGTTTCCAGCAAACTGTTTTTAGCGCTGTCCAGGCGTTGTAAACGTTTAAAATCAGCCGGACTGCTTATCAACGAATCCGGAATCACATCATAGCCTTTCAAGCTATCCGGAATGACCACGAGCGAATCCCGCAGCAAAACCTGAACATCTCCAGGTTCGAGCAGCTTCACTTTTTCATTCATGTTCACCATCAACTCCTCCGGAACAGCAATTTGATCTTTTACAATGGTGCTTTCGATGGAACGCTCCAGCCGTTGCAACTTCTCGTTCAGTTCCGGCTGCGCCACATAACCCTCCACATTCAAACTGTCTGAAACCTGCGCTGGTGATCGATAGAAAAAGGCCCCTTCGTGCCACTCCCGGTAAGTTTGTATCCGGTTTAAAATTGTGTCTATTTTCTCATCTTCCGCAAAATGAACCAAGCCCTTCAAGCTTCTAAAAAGTTCTTCATTCCGCGGATGCCAGTTATTTTGTTTTTCCAGAAAATAATTGAGGTATTCAACGCTAAGTTCAACAGAATCGACTTGCGAATTATTTGCTTTTCTAGGCCAATTATTGGCGCTAACATTTAAACAACCAATTATCAAGAAAAAAATAACTGGAAGTAATAATCTGCTCTTCATGAATAAAAAGGTTTATTTGGCTTTACAATCAAACGAAACTTGATACAAAATCTTGTGCTGGACTATCAAAAACTGAGCCAGAATAACTATTTCCACTTAGTATAGGGGTGCTGGGCCAGGTACGAATTGTGGTACTGAACTTGTCCGGTCACTTCTTCCCGGACCCATTCCGGCAAGCTAATCTCTTCATCTTCACTTGAAAGCTCAATCTCAGCCAGTACTAATCCTCCGTTAATCCCTTCAAAAAAATCCACTTCCCATGTACGACCATCAACAACAATATAATGCCTGACCTTTTCAATTGGGGAATGTACCGCCAATTTGGCCAGTTCGCGAGCATCTTTCACCGGAATCGGGTACTCAAATTCCTTCCGGGCAATTCCAACCATCTTCCCCTTGATTGTCAGGTAAGCCTGATCATCAGCGATACGCACCCGAATGGTTCGCTCCGGATCGGTTTGCAGATAAGCCTGCATCATATTAATCTTCTGACTTGCTTGCGGAAGGAGCTGCTCATTCACCAAAAACTTCCGTTCAATTTCCAGGGCCATAATCATTCAATTTTTAAACAAAAGTAAAAGACCTGACGAGATTAAAAGAATAGAAAACAAAAGATTTTCAAAACCACCTCCACTCTTAATTGAATGTAAACTTATTGCCTATTTAGAATCGTTCTAATCGCAAACGTAAAATTATGCTGAAAAACACCTTTTACACCAAACATCCTGATAAAAGTCTTCTGATTATCTTATTCAGCTTCCGTAAATTTATACTGAATTGAATAAATGATCTCTCTAACGTAAGCTTTTTTCATTTGATCAACCCAAGACCCGGCCTTCAATCAGGCGTTCTGAAACAACAAGTTACCATCAGCCAAAACAAATCACTTCTAATTTTACACGGTATGACTCCAATACACGATTTAATAAAAAAACTAGCCAATGAACATGGCCGAAACCGCCGCAACCTGCTCCCTATTCTTCAGGGCGTTGTTGAGCAGGAAAAGTATCTGTCCGAGCATTCCATGATTGAAATTGCCCGGGAGCTGAATCTTTCTGCCGCCGACGTTTATGGCACAGCTACCTTTTACTCTTTCCTGGAACACCAAAAAATGGGCACCTACATTATTCGGGTTTGCAAAACCATTACCTGCTCCATGAAAGGCAAAAACCAGATTCTGCTTACCATTCAGGACATGCTTAAGGTTGGCCTGGGTGAAACGACCTCCGACGGGAAGTTCTCCTTATTGCAAACCAACTGCCTGGGATGGTGCCATAAAGCACCGGCCATGCTGATCAATAACGAAGTTTATACGGAGCTAACGCCTGAGTCGGTAAGAGAGATTTTAAGTCAATACCTCAAAAAATAAAAAACATGGTTGCATCATCCTATCAACTAAAACGTGCTGATTTTATCTTCAAAAATGATAACGACTGGGAACGAATTCTGGATAAAACACTTAAGCGACCGCCTCAGGAACTGATTAACGAATTGATGAGTTCGGAGTTAAAAGGTCGTGGCGGGGCCGGTTTTCCAACGGGATTAAAATGGAAGCTGACCGCCGAAGACCCATCGGACGAAAAGTTTGTAATTTGCAATGCTGATGAAGGAGAGCCCGGCACTTTTAAAGACCGGGAGATTCTGTCTAAAGTTCCTTACAAAGTACTGATGGCCATGGCTGTTTGTGGCTACGTCATTGGTTCATCAAAAGGATACATCTACTTACGGGGCGAATATAAGTTTCTGGTTCCCGAGTTAAACAAGGCCATTCAGGAATTTGAGTACTACTGCAAAGAAGTTGGGCACGACTTTTCAATCCAAATCTTTCTGGGAAGCGGCGCTTACATCTGCGGCGAAGAAACCGCTCTTTTTGAGTCGATGGAAGGCAAGCGAGGCGAACCCCGCAACAAGCCTCCCTACCCGACTTCCAATGGGTACCTTGGAAAAGCAACAGTGGTTAACAATGTGGAAACCCTGGCGCACACCTTTACCATTTTTAAGTATGGAGCAAAAAAGTTTTATGATCTCGGCGTTCAGTATTCCCGGGGCTCCAAACTGTTTTCGGTTTCCGGAGATACTCCCAAGCCCGGCATCTATGAGCTGGAACTGGGAATGAGCCTGCAGGATTTTGTGCATGAATTTGGCGATGGCGACACCAAGGCCGTTCAGGTTGGCGGAGCTTCCGGCTTTTTGGTTCCCCGTAAGCGGTTCGATAAAACAACCATTGGCTACCGCGGCAAACTAACCGGAATATCGCTTCCCACAGGGGGCTCTATGATGCTTTACAACAGTTCCCGTTCGATGTACAATGTGCTGGACAATTACCTGGAATTCTTCCGCGAAGAGAGTTGTGGGCAATGCACGCCTTGCCGGGTCGGATGCCAACAACTGCATAGCGGAATAAAAGCTGTTAAGCGTGGCGAAAAACCGGCCCAATACCTCGACAAGCTTCTGAAGCTGACCGAAACAATGCAACTAACGGCCAAGTGCGGACTGGGACAGTCAGTAGCCAACTCATTTAGCTCCATTGTTGAGAATTTCCGGGAAGAAATGATTTACTAATTCCAAAAGAACAGGAAGATGAACACGAAAATAAATGTCACAATCAACGGATTTCAACTTGAAGTAGAAAATGGAAAAACCATTCTCGAAGCCGCCAACGAAGCCGGTATCAACATTCCAACTTTATGCTACCACAAAGATTTATGCATTGCGGGTAATTGCCGGGTTTGTATGGTCGAAGTGTCGGGCCAAAAACGTCTGGCCGCTGCCTGTGCCACCCCCTGCGAAGAAGAAATGGAGATCCAAACAAACAGCCTGAAGGTCCGGAATTCACGCAAACACATCATCGAATTATTACTTTCGGAACACAATGCTGACTGCACCAAATGTTATAAAAACGGCAATTGCGAGCTACAGGAACTGGCTTCCGAATATAAAATTATGACCCAGGATTTTCTGCGCCTGGCCCCCATGAAAAACTATACCATCGACCAGTTCTCGCCATCCATCATTAAAGATGACAGCAAATGCATCCGCTGCCAGCGCTGTGTGCGCACCTGCGCCGAACTGCAAGGAGTAAACGCCCTGACCGTTGCCTACAAAGGCGATGAAATGAAAATTGCCACCTTCTTTGAAAAAGCCATGAATGACGTGGTGTGTACCAACTGCGGACAATGCATCAACCACTGTCCTACCGGTGCCCTTGTAGAACGGAACTACATTGAAGAAGTGTGGGATGCCATTGCTGATCCGAACAAACACGTGGTGGTTCAAACAGCTCCAGCCGTGCGTGTAGGCCTGGGCGAAGCCTTGGGAATGGACATAGGAAGCCGTGTAACCGGAAAAATGGTTACGGCCCTGAAACGACTGGGATTTAGCTCGGTTCTGGACACGGATTTTACCGCCGACCTGACCATTATTGAGGAAGGCACCGAACTGCTTAACCGGCTACGGAAAACGCTTCAGGACAAGGACACCAATGTGAGGCTTCCTCTGGCTACGTCATGTTCGCCCGCCTGGATCAAATACATCGAACACCAATACCCGGAGCTGCTGGATAATCTTTCCACCTGCAAGTCTCCCCAACAAATGTTTGGAGCCCTGGCTAAAACGTACTATGCCAAAGCCCGAAAAATTGATCCCGATAAAATCGTTTCAGTGTCAATCATGCCGTGCACAGCTAAAAAGTTTGAAGCCAACCGTCCGGAGATGCACGACAGCGGCTACCGCGATGTTGACTATGTGTTGACGACCCGCGAGCTGGCCATCATGATAAGACAAGCCGGTATCGAATTTCAAAAGCTGCCGGATAATAAGTTCGACCGACTGATGGGCGAATCAACCGGTGCGGGCGTCATCTTTGGTGCAACAGGCGGCGTTATGGAAGCTGCCCTGCGCACGGCTTACGAATTGGTAACCGGACGCGAAGTACCTTTCGACAACCTCAACATCACTCCCGTTCGCGGGGTAGATGGCATACGGGAAGCGTCCATAAAGATTGAAAAACCACTAAAAGAATGGGCTTTTTTAGATGGCGTTGAACTGAAATGTGCCGTAGCTCACGGGCTTGTCAATGCCAAAACCGTAATGGATGCCGTAAAAAATGGAACAAGCAGTTACCATTTTATCGAAATTATGGCTTGTCCCGGAGGCTGCCTGGGAGGTGGAGGTCAACCAATTCCAACAAGCCCGGAGATTCGTCAAAAACGTATGGAAGCCATTTATGCCGAAGACGGAGCTATGCCACTACGCAAATCGCATGAAAACCCGGAAGTGCTGAAAATCTATCAGGACTTTCTGGGTGAGCCGTTGGGGCCAAAGTCACATCATTTGCTACATACCAAGTACATACCACGAGAACGGTTTTGAAGCAAGCAAAAACCACTTCATCTTTCAGAAGTGGTTTTTATTTTCAGAATGTTCTGCTCAATTTATCAATATTGTGTAAATTGTGCTGCCTAATAAACAGTAAACACATTTTTATGCTTAAGCTCATAACTTTCCTGTTCAGCATTCTGGTTCTTTTTTCCTGCACCCCACCTCCCCAAATCGACCTTGACACGAAGGTGATTAATCCAAAGGAAGCGGGGTTTTCCGAAGAAAGACTGGCTTTAGCTGACAGCTTAATTGAACGATACAGATCCAACCAATGGCTACCCGGTGGCGTTTTTCTGGTTGCCCGGCGCGGAACCATTGCCTACTACAAAAGTTTTGGTTATCACTCGTTAAACTTCTGGACCCCTTATCAAAATGAAGATATTTTCCGGATTGCATCCATGACCAAAGCCGTAACAAGTGTTGCCGTCATGCAACTTTATGAGCAAGGAAAACTGGGGCTGGATGATCCCCTCAAAAACTACCTGCCGGCCTTTGCTGAAACAGGCGTGCTGCAGCAACTGAATCCGGCCGACTCAAGCTTTACCACCACCCCGCCTCAACGGCCCATCACTATCCGACACTTGCTAACACACACATCTGGCTTGGTCTATGGGGATTTTGAGCAAGGAGACATCCGTGCTGCTTACCATAAACTGGGGTTACAAAACGTAGGTCTGTCGCACCAGTCATGGACAACCAAACAGTTCATCGATCAACTGGCACGCGCCCCTATGGCATTTCATCCGGGCGAACGATATTGTTATGGCTTAAATATGGACGTACTTGGGCGGGTAATTGAAGTGGTCTCCGGCCTTTCGTTGCGAGACTATTTTCAACAGCATATTTTTGAACCTCTGGAAATGGTCGATACCCATTTTTACCTACCTCAGGAAAAACACGAACGCCTGGTCCCTGTATATGCTCAAACAGATCAGGGCACCATCATGAAACAGGAAGTTGGCCATTCGCTCGGAATCAATTATCCGAAAAACAAAGACCGGGGACACTATGCCGGAGGTGGCGGACTCTCGTCAACGGCCCTGGATTATGCCCGATTTATGCAGGCGTTGCTTAACGGCGGAGAACTGAATGGTCAACGAATTCTAGGCCCCAAAACGGTTGAGTTAATGACTTCCGACCAATTGGTAGCCCTGAATAAAAAAGGAGCCGGAAGAAGCTCAATTCCCGGCAAAACGTTCAGCCTAGGATTTGGACTGCTTACCGAAGAAGCCGAGGGACTCAATTCAAAATCACCCGGAACATATGAATGGGGAGGCTATTTCAACACCCAGTTTTTTATCGATCCCAAGGAAGAACTCATCTTTGTTGGAATGACACAGGTTCATCCGTTTAACCATAGCGAATTTTACGACCGGTTGACCGCTGTCATTTATGGAGCTATTGATGACTAAGATAAAAACGCCTTATTTTCGCAATGAAACTGTTTAATCCGCAAACCTTTTTCATTACCGCTACGTTAACTCAATGTTAACTAAAAGCAAAACGACAAGCATCCGGTGTCTCAATCCTTCACATACCCGTCGCCAATTGGCCTGATTCAAATCGACTGTAACTCGCAAGCTGTTAGCCGCATTCATTTTGTTGAGCACGAATGTGAGAAAACAGACATCGAGCCGGAACTGGAAGACCTGATTGTGCGTCAGCTGGATGATTATTTCCGTGGAAGGCTTTTTCACTTTAACCTCCCGATTAGCCCCGAAGGAACTGACTTTCAAAAGAAAGTATGGAAAGAGCTGAAAACCATTAGCTACGGGCAATCCGTCAGTTATTTAGAGCTGGCCTTGCGTTTAGGCGATAAAAAACTGGTTCGGGCTGTTGGCAGTGCCAATGCCAAAAATCCCTTACCCATCATTGTTCCATGCCACCGGGTAATTGGGAGCAATAAAAAGCTGGTTGGTTATGCCGGAGGCCTGTGGCGAAAAAAATGGCTTTTACGTCACGAGCTGGAGTTTCGGCCCTACAGTAACGAACTGTTTTAAAGGTTAGTGTGATGAGCCTTGTCTACGGTTGATAAAACGCCTGGAATCACCCCACTCGCCATAGCCAATTTCGCCTCCTGCCATTTCAATCCTTGCTTCCAGGCAATTGCGGCATAATTCGGCATCTTCATCCAAACAAGGCTTGTCTTCATACAGTTGGTATTCTTTTCTGAAATCGCATGGAGTCAGGTTAGGCATAATCACATTGGCCCCAATTTTCAAGGCTTTTTCCCGACCGGCCGGATCAATGGCCTGCAAAGCTGTAGCCGCTGCAATATTAATATCGGGCATAAGCAAACGCAGAGCGGCAATCATTTTCAGTGCCAAATCGAAACGTTCCTGTTTGGTTTTTAGTTGATCCCGGAAAACATACAAAGGCGTATCTTCATGTTCAATATAAGGGCCCATGCCCACCATGTCCACATCCAGCTTTTTCAGGAACAGTAAGTCCGCTGCCAGGTGCTCCATGGTCTGAAAGGGCAATCCAATCATAACTCCTGTTCCTACCTGGTAGCCGCAATCCTTTAACAGCTGAAGGCATTCCAGTCGCTTTTCAAAAGAATGATGCACATTTTGCGGGTGAATTTGATTGTACAAGTCCGGCGTAGAACTTTCAATACGCAACAGGTACCGGTGTGCGCCACTTTCGAACCAGCGCTGATACGTTTCCCGGCTTTGCTCCCCGCAGGACAAGGTGATTCCCAGCTCCTCGTTTGAAAGCTGTTTGATGGCTTTCAGCAAACGATCAACCCGCTCTGTAAATGCGGGTGATGACAGCTCTCCCGACTGCAAGACCACCGACCCGAAACGATTCTCCCAGGCAAAACGACAGGCCCCTAAAATCTCCTCATCCGAGGCCTCGTAGCGAATAACCTTTTCATTGCTCTTGCGAATCCCGCAATACAAGCAGTCTTTGGAGCAGATATTCGAAAATTCGACGAGCCCCCGAAAGTAGACCTGTTTGCCAACAAACTCAATTTTTCGGGCATGAGCTACATCAAACAGAAGTTTACGCTCCTGCCCCTCCGCCTGAAGCAAGGTGATCAACTCTTCTTTCGAAAACGATTCTTGTGCAATAATATCCGATACATTTTTCACGCTTCGAAGATAAGCATTTCCCCACTAGCAGCAGGCCCACCTCTTCAAGAAATCGCTGTTCCAACTTCTTGTTCAATTGCCCGTGTTGATGCTCTAATCATTAAACCTTGCTTCTTCCAAAGCCAGTCAACTTTTTGTTGACTCATAAGTTTATTTTGTAACTTGCTATATCTAAAAAAGATAATCCCGGTGAGCGTACTCACTTCATCAAATGCTTGATATTCATGAAAAAACTACTGACTTATTTTATGCAAGGCCTCGTGTTTGTTGCCCCCATTGTGATCACAGGTTACATTGTTTTTCTGATTTTTGATTTTGTTGACGGCATCTTACGCCACCAGCTGGAACTGTGGTTTGGTTATACCATCCCTGGCCTGGGGCTCCTCATCATTCTGGGCTTCATCACCGTATTAGGGTTCGTTGGCCAATCCATTGTAGCCAGCCCATTCAAAGCACTAGGCCATCAGGTGTTAAAAAAAGCCCCACTGCTTCAGGTTATTTACAGTTCATTGGTCGATCTTTTCTCGGCCTTTGTGGGCAAAGAAAAGAAGTTTAACCAACCGGTTTTGGTTGAAATTAATAAAGAAAACAGGCTGTGGAAAATCGGATTCGTCACCCAAAAAAGCATGGCCGAAATTGGCATGGATGGCTTGGTTGCCGTTTACTTTCCGCACTCCTACAACTTCTCCGGCGAACTGTATATGATTGCTTCCTCAGCCATCAGGCCGCTGGACATGCCTCCTTCTGAAGCCATGAAATTTGTGGTTTCGGGCGGCGTAACCCGGGTGAACGAGACCGACATTACCAGAAACTAAAAACCAGCAGGCATCAGCATACTCGGAGAGTCTCAACAAAAGCCCCGTTTCCCGTTCAAAGATTAAAGTCGACTATTCGCCGAAAAAAGCAGTGCCTTTGTCCTGTTTTACTTAAATTTGAATTCAGAAACGGGCATCCGTTCAAATTAATACGAATTACATCGTTTAAAAATCTTAAATAGCACATCCATGGAATTCTTCAAAGCGACCAATGTCGTAAAAGACTATGCCGGACACCGGGCTTTGGATAAAGTCAGCATTGAAGTTGGCGAACAAAGTATTTTTGGGCTACTGGGGCCTAACGGAGCAGGAAAAACCACCCTGATCCGCATCATCAACCAGATTACAGCTCCAGACGAAGGCGAAGTTCAGCTGTTTGGACGTCAACTCAGGTCCACCGATATTCAACACATTGGCTACCTCCCCGAAGAACGCGGACTTTATAAAAAAATGAAAGTGGGCGAACAAGCGCTGTATCTGGCTCAACTGAAAGGCTTAAGCCGCCACGATGCATTAAAAGGGCTGAGGTACTGGTTTGAAAAATTTGAGATTCAACCCTGGTGGAACAAAAAGGTGGAAGAGCTTTCGAAAGGGATGCAGCAAAAGGTTCAGTTTATTACCACGGTAGTTCACCAACCCAAACTTCTGATTTTTGATGAGCCTTTCAGTGGTTTTGACCCCATCAATGCCAACCTGCTGAAAAATGAAATTCTTAAGCTGAAAGAAAATGGAGCAACCATTATTTTCTCAACCCACAACATGGCCTCGGTCGAAGAAATTTGTGATCACATTGCCCTGATTAACCAGTCGAAAAAGATACTGGATGGCCCCATTGACACCATTAAAGAGCAATACAAGCAGGATGTTTTTGAAATTGAAACCACGGTCGCGCATGATGTTACCGCTGAGTTTAGTCGCAATGGTTTTCAGCTCATTGATTATGAATTGAAGGGACATGTCCAGCGGGTAAAGTTTCAGTTGAACAATGAGATTCCAACCAATGCCCTCCTCCGCAATTTGATGGAAAAAATGGACATCCGCTCCTTCCGGGAAGTCATTCCTTCCATGAATGAAGTTTTTATTCAAGTTGTTGAACAAGCAAACCCCAAAAAACAAGCTCATGCATAAATCACTTATAATCTTAAAACGCGAATACATCACCCGGGTCCGGAAAAAATCCTTTATCATTTTAACCTTGCTGGTCCCATTTTTATTTGGTGGAATTACCGTTTTGCCGGCCTGGCTGGCCATGCAGGACGACGAAGAAGAGCGCACAATCGGGGTTTATGATGCCAGCCAGCAGTTTGAAAATCGCTGGGAAGACACAGAGTTTACTCGCTTTACCTTTATTCCAAAAACGGAATTTGAACGCATTCAGCAAGACATCAAATCGAGTGCGTACTATGCAGTTTTACACATTCCTGAAGATATTGTGACGACCAGTCGTGCCAGTTTATTGTCCGACAAGCAGGTGACCTTCGATATCAAAAATATGATTAGCAACAAGCTAAAAAACCTGATTGAAGAAGATAAAAAAGCCCTGATCATCGACGAATCCGGCATTCCGGATTTGGAAGAAAAACTTGCTGCCGCACGCACACATATTGAACTGGAAACCATGAAGGTGGACGCAAAAGGCGAAGCAGTGAAAAGCTCTACCGAAATTGCCATGGCTGTTGGCTATGGTGCCGGATTTATTATCTACATGTTTGTCTTCTTTTATGGCGCCATGGTGATGCGTGGGGTGATGGAAGAAAAATCAAGCCGTATTGTAGAGGTAATTATTTCCTCGGTAAAGCCCACCCAACTGATGTTCGGGAAAATTGTAGGCATTGGTCTGGTTGGCTTAACGCAACTTGTTTTCTGGGTTGTACTGATGTTTTTGATCGTTACCGGTCTGCAGGTCTTCCTTGCACCCGACCAGGCTGAAATGCTCCAGCAGTCGCAAAGCATGATGGCGGCTAATCCTCAGCTCCAACAAGCAGCACAGGAAAATGCCGTCCTCAACATTATCGATTTAATCGGCAACCTGAACATTCCGCTGATTCTTGGCTCGTTTGTATTTTACTTTCTGGGGGGCTTCCTGATGTACTCGTCCCTTATGGGTGCCGTGGGTGCCGCTGTAGATCATGAAGAAGAAGCCCAGCAACTGATGCTTCCGGTTACCCTTCCGCTTATTTTCTCCATCATCATTTTATTTCCGGTAGTGAAAAACCCCGAAGGTGCACTGGCCTTCTGGGCATCCATGATTCCGTTCACTTCACCAATCATTATGATGGTGCGTGTACCCTATGGTGTTCCGATGTGGGAACTGCTGCTTTCAATGAGCATTCTGGTCGCCTCCATTTATGGCACAATCTGGGTAGCAGGGAAAATTTACCGAACCGGCATTTTGATGTATGGCAAAAAAGTGAACTTTAAAGAAATCTTTAAATGGCTTTTTTATAAGAATTAAAATCAGACTAAATTGTATTTTATTCGTTTTTTTTAATTAATATTGTTGCATCAAAATAAAAATAGATCATTTCTGATGAACTTTTCCTTCCCAAATATGTGTATGTGCTGTTGCTACAGAGTAACACGGGGAAGGTATGTTTAAAATGCAATAAATTCTTTTTAATAAAGATATGAGCAGGCCTTCCATGAATTTGGAAGGCCTTTTTTTGTTTAATAACCCTTTAAAACAGACAAATATGAAATTCAACAACATTCTGGAAACCATTGGCAACACACCATTAGTTCGCATCAACAACCTGTATCCGGAAGACTACGAAGTCTATGTCAAGCTGGAACGCACCAATCCCGGAGGTAGCATTAAAGACCGGATTGCTTTAAAGATGGTGGAAGAAGCCGAAAGTAAAGGCATCTTAAACCCAGACTCCTTGATTATTGAACCAACCTCGGGAAACACGGGGATTGGACTGGCCTTGGTTGCGGCTGTAAAAAAGTACAAACTCATTCTGGTTATGCCTGAATCGATGTCTTTGGAACGCCGCCGAATACTAACCGCCTATGGCGCTGAGTTGGTGCTTACCCCCAAAGAAAAAGGCATGAAAGGAGCCATTGCCAAAGCTGAGGAACTTGCTGGAGAACAATCGAACTCCTGGATTCCTTCGCAATTTGACAACGAAGCCAATATTGCAGCTCACCGCGACCATACGGCTCAGGAGATCCTAAGCGACTTTCCTGAGGGGTTTGACTACCTCATTACGGGGGTAGGCACCGGTGGCCATATTTCTGGGGTAAGTGAAGTTTTAAAAACACGCTTTCCGGAATTAAAAACCTATGCCGTTGAGCCTGAACAATCGCCGGTTATTAGCGGTGGCAGTCCCGGGCCCCACCCCATTCAGGGGATAGGTGCTGGCTTTATTCCTGAGAATCTGAAAACCCCACTGCTGGATGGAACCATTCAGGTTTCGAAAGAGGAAGCCTTTGATTACGCCCAACGTGCAGCGAAAGAAGAAGGCTTGTTTGTAGGCATTTCTTCCGGAGCTTCACTGGCTGCTGTGGCCAAGAAGATCCAGGAGCTTCCTAAAGGATCAAAAATTCTCACTTTTTCCTATGATACCGGGGAGCGCTATCTTTCTATTGATGGATTATTTTAAACAGTATTATCAAAGGGAATCTCAAAAAGGCCAACAGAACACGAACTGGTCTTTTTTGAGATTCCTTTTTTTAGGATATCTTTGGGAGAAACATCACCCTTAAATTTAATTTTTAATACATCATCTTTAGTTGATTCGGCAGCCTTTAACCTAAATCAAAGAATTTCGAATTGATCCTATAAACAAACAACTGAACCATGAAAAAACTAATGACCTTCATTCTATGCCTTTTTCTTGTCCCCTTGTTTGCCAATGCCCAGGAAAAAATCAACCTGGTCGTTATTGGTGCTCACCCTGACGATTGTGATATTGATGCCGGAGGAACCGCGATTCAATTTGCACGCATGGGTCACAAGGTTCTTTTTGTGTCTTTAACCAATGGAGATGCCGGCCATCATGAAAAAGGAGGTGGCGCACTGGCCAGAATCCGACGAGCAGAAGCCCAGGAAGCCGGCAAACGCTTTGGAGTAGAATACCTGGTGTTGGATAACCACGACGGAGAGTTGGTGCCCAGCCTGGAAAACCGCCTGGAGCTGATCCGCATTATCCGCAGATGGAATGCAGACATTGTGATTGGCCATCGGCCCAACGATTATCACCCGGATCATCGGTACACCGCTCAACTTGTTCAGGATGCTGCCTTTATGGTGGTTGTTCCGAATGTAGCCTCCGATGTTCCGGCCCTAAAAAAGAATCCGATTTTCTTGTATTCGCATGATCGCTTTCAGAAACCAGCTCCCTTAAAACCAGATATTGCCATCGACATTACGGATGTTTACGAGGCTAAAACTTACGGGATGGCTGCTCACGAATCGCAGTTTTTTGAGTGGTTACCCTGGCTGAACGGAAGCCTGGATCGAGTACCCGAAACCGAAAAAGAACGCCTGAAGTGGCTAAATGCCATACGCGACCAGGAAATCAACGACGAAGCGCGCACATCGCTAATCAAATGGTATGGCCCTAAAAAAGGGAAAGCGGTTAAAAAAGCCGAAGTCTTTGAAATATGCGAATATGGCAGATACCCTTCCGATGATGAAATAAGACGACTTTTTCCGATGCTCAAAAACTAAAATCCTATCATAAAGCTGGAAGCATTCGTATTCCGGCTTTTTTTACCGCTCATTTTGAATCAACTGCAAACACGTCAAAGGAGCCCCATAAGCAGTAGTGAGAATGCCTCAATTTATTCCTATTTTTGTTTAAAACATTTACAACTATGGATGCCTATAAATTAGAAATCATGCAAACGGCCATTGTTTTGGCCCTATTATTAGCCATTCGATTCGTTATCAGACATTCGATCAACCGAACGCTAAAAAAGTTCAACTTCACGCTGCAGCGTCGTAGAATCACCATTAAGATGATGAACTTTTTCATCATTCTAGGCACCATCATAGCCGTTACTGGTATTTGGGGAATTGAAAGAGAAAAGTTGATGCTATTCTTATCCTCGGTGCTGACCATCATTGGCATCGCTTTTTTTGCGCAATGGTCTATCCTGGCTAATATTACATCCGGCTTAATTCTCTATTTTAACCATCCAATGAAACTGGGTGATCACATCAAAATACTGGAGAAAGACTTTATTATTGAAGGGCAGGTCAACGATGTAACTTTCTTTTTTGTTCACCTGATTTCGCCCGACGGCGACCGCATAACCATTCCCAACAGCATTATTCTTCAAAAGAATATCTCGGTGGAACATCCCGACAACAAAAAATCAAGATCTAAAAGTTAGTGGCCCCATTCAGGGTTTGGATTCAACAAAAAACACGTCTCAAAAAGACCAAAAAAAAGGCTGCTCCGATTGGAACAGCCTTTTTTTGAACTCGTGTTCAATTATTATCCGTTGATTGCCTGAGTAGCTGCAGCTTTCAGCTGTTTGGCCGTATCATCATTTGGAGTCAATTTCAAGGCTTTATCAAAGAATGGTAATGCCTTTTTAAACTCCGTTTTTGCTTTACTGGTGGCTTGTTTATACTGATCGTCAGTAGTCTTAAATTTTCCTGCAGCCACATCAGCAGCAGCCTCTTTCAAAATTGAAGCTCCTTTTTTGTAGTAAGCGTTTCCTTCTTTCAAATAGTAAGTGGAAAGCATGGATTTCATTTTCGTATTATTTGAATTGGCTGCAATACCAGCTTCCAGAGTTTCAACAAAACCTTCATCATCACCCTTTTTACGTTGAGCATTGGCTTTGTACAAATAGGCCGTAGATACTTTATAATTACTTTGGATTGACTGATCGAAGTATTTAACTGCTTTGTCAAAGCTTTTTACTTTATAAGCACAATATCCAGCATTGTAGATCATCGCGTTGTCTTGCTCTTCCTCACCCCAGTTAGCTAAAGATTTCTCAAACAGCTCCAGCGCATTTTTGTAGTTTTTGTCTCGTAGTGCATTGTTACCGTCATTCTTCAATTGAAGTGCATCAGGAGCCTCTTGTGCCACACCAGCAACGGCCATTCCCAGACAAAATACAGTAAATAAAATAAATCGCTTCATAATATGATCCTCTTTTCAGTTTTATTAATTATATAAAAGTTAAATCTTACCTCTTTTGGGCATCGAAGTTTCCAAAAATAACAATAATGATTTAAAAACCTAAACAAATATTGCACTCCTTTGGTTTTAATCACTCAGAAACAGGATTTTACTAAAATAAAAAAAAGCAGAAGACAAGACGACTTCTGCTTTCTAAAAAAATAGATCTATTATTATTCCGGACTTACGAAACCGATTCCTTCGATTTCTTTGTCCACTTCCGGATTACCTTTGTAGCGAATTTTACCTACGCCTTCGATTTTGGCTTTCAAATAGTCGGTTGCATATACCGAACCTCCGCCTACGCCTTCGATTTCAATAGCAACCGATTGGGCTTTTAATGCGTCTGCATCCAAGTGTCCGGCTCCCGAAATTCGTGTATCCATAGACTGAGCTACACCGCGAAATTTGAAGCTGACACCGCCTTCGCCCACCACTTTCAGATGATCTACTTTCATTTCCATTTCAATCTTGGCACCGCCTTCCACCTTCAGGTAGAAATCCTTCAAATCAACATATCCACGGGTTTCCAGGTTCAGACCGCCTTCCACATCGAGTTCTTCCAGCTCCACAAACTCGATGTATAAAATCATTCGGTCAAAACTAAAGTGCTTTTCCTTCAGCTTGACGCTTAAAATTCCCCGTTCATTTTCTACCTCAATGTACTCGAAAGCCTCTTCATCAGCTTTTATTCGCAAACCGGGATGATCAGATTGCTGAAGAATAACTTTATACCCGCCTTCCAGGACAATACGGTTAAAGGAAGTAAGCTCATATACCCGAACATCATCGTCGTCCCACTCCGGAGCAGCAGAAGCCAAGGCAGGGAGTAACCAAAAGACCGAAAGAAGAAGTAGCATTGAAAGTTGTCTGGTTTTCATCGTTTTCAGGAATTAAATTCATTGTAGCACAAAACTAAACCATCCAAGGACTCTACGCTTGTTTTTTTCGATGAATCCCCGTTTTTAAAAGGTGAATGACTGGAACAATCAGTTATTGCTTGCCTTGTCTGCGAGCAAGCAAAACCCGAAGGTATACTAAGCCATAAATAACCAGCAATGCCGCAATTCCTAAAACGAGAAAATCGGTAAGCTGCCAATTCAAATGCTCGGGTCTACTCAGTAAAAACTGCATCAACCCTGTCACGAAAATGACCATCAACAGCAAAGGAATCCGGGCATCCTTCCTTTTTTGCATCCGAATGCTCAAGCCAATCCATAACAGGCCCAGTCCCAGCATTCCCAAACCTTGCTGCTGCTGCATCTCCACCATTTTTAGTGCCCCAAAAATAAGCGGGATGAGTGCCACCAGGTACAAGGATCGAACTAAGCTGCCAAAGACTTTTTGAAATTGCTTTTCGCGATGAAGGTATGGAAACAGGCTTTTGGGATGACGTTTTTCCGTGAACCTTGCCCCCCTCAACTCATCTTTCGACTGTATCAACTGACGGTCAATCGCTTCCTGTACGGCAATATCAACCGCCTCTGGTTCATACGCATCACGCTGGCTAAGCAGTTCTTCCAACGCGTTGTCATCCAGCGAGCAAATTCGATTTCTCAATTCATCTTTTTCCATTCAACAAAAATAGGAAACTTTATTCAGCGACAAATGCTAAAGTCATGATGAAGAAAGATTCCCGATTCACCGGATAAAGCTTAAAGTTTATTAACAGAAAATTTGCCACACGTTTTGTAAATTTGGAGACCAAAACAAAAAAAAGGAGAAAACATGTATAATTTCGAGTTCAAAAATCCAGTAAAAATATTGTTTGGAAAAGGGCAGATTGCCAAAATCGCTGCCGAGTTGCCACGAGATAAAAAAATTCTGCTGACCTATGGCGGAGGCAGTATTTTTAAAAACGGCATCTATGATCAGGTGAAAGCTGCAACCCAAGGGCTCGACATCATTGAGTTTGGAGGCATTGAACCCAACCCGCATTACGAAACGTTGATGCAAGCGGTGGAACTGGTAAAAAAAGAAGGAGTGGATTACCTGCTTTCTGTTGGGGGTGGCTCCGTGCTCGACGGAACAAAATTCATTGCGGCTGCTGCACTGTATGAAGGCGATGATCCGTGGGATATTTGTGCTAAACGAAGTCAGGTAAAAGTAGAAAAAGCCATTCCGATTGGCGCCGTCATTACCCTTCCGGCTACTGGTTCTGAAATGAATGGAAATTCCGTTATCAACCGGGTTGCTACCCAGGAAAAACTGGCTTTCGATTCGCCGGCTGTTATGCCCCAGTTTTCAGTACTTGATCCGGAAGTTATTTTCTCTCTTCCCGACCGGCAAGTAGCCAACGGCATTGTGGACGCTTTCATTCACGTTATTGAACAATACCTCACCTTTCCGGTCAATTCGCCTTTGCAGGATCGGTTTGCCGAGGGCATTTTACACACGCTGATTGAAGAAGGCCCCAAAGTGCTGGCTAATCGAAATGACTATGAGTCAGCAGCCAATTTTATGTGGAGCGCAACCATGGCTTTAAACGGACTTATTGGCATGGGTGTTCCTCAGGACTGGGCTACCCACATGATCGGGCATGAGCTAACGGCTTATCATGGAATTGATCACGCCCGTACCCTGGCAATTGTGCTTCCCGGCATCATGCATATCCGTCGAAAAGAAAAACAAGCCAAGCTCCTGCAATACGGCGAACGCATTTGGAATATAACCGAAGGAACAGTCGATGAGCGCATTGATCTGGCCATTGCCAAGACCATTGCTTTCTTTGAGTCGGTGGCCATTAAAACCACCCTGCCCGACTATGATGTTCCGGCCGAAACCGTTACTCGTATTGCCAACCGTTTTGAGCAACGGGGCTTCAAGGTGGGCGAAAAAGCAGACATTGGCCCCAAAGAAATTCAACATATTCTGGAAAACCGCTTATAAAAAAAACAAGGCTTCATCGGATGGTGAAGCCTTGTTTTTATCGCTCAAATAAAACGCTTAGTTCAATAACTCACGGGCCGTTTCACGGGCGGTATCCGAATGGCGGTCGCCACTCAACATTTGAGCCAACTCGTCAACCCGTTCACTGTTTTCTAATTTGCGAATTGAAGTAAATGTCTGGTCTTCCTGATCAAATTTATACACTTGATAATGATGATCGCCTTTAGCAGCAATTTGCGGTAGATGCGTAATGTTGATGACCTGCATTTTGGAGGAAATTGTTTTTAGAATGTCGCCCATTTTCAAGGCAATCTCGCCTGAAATCCCGGTATCAATCTCATCAAAAACGATGGTGGGTAACGACTTGCTGTCTGTAATCAGGCTTTTGAGTGCCAACATCACACGTGACATTTCCCCCCCTGACGCAATTTTTGAAATCTCTTGAGGCTCGGCACTTTTATTGGCGCTAAACAGAAAGCGAACTTCATCCTTTCCCATCATCCCCAACTGTTCCGTAGCCTCAAAATTTAATTGAAAAACAGCATTGGCCATACCAAGTTTATGCAACATACCAACCACGGCCTGCTCAAAATCTTTAGAGACAGCTCTCCTGCTTTTGGCTAATTCAGCAGCCATTTTCTCCAGCTTGGTCTTCTGCTGATCCAATACCTTCTCCATCGATGCGAGTTCTTCATCAAAGCTTTCTACTTGGCTGATTTTGTGCTCCAGGTCGTTCTGAACACCGATGAGTTCTTCAATGGTGTCCACCGAAAATTTTTGTTGCAACGAATAAATGAGATCCAAACGATCAGCCACCTGCTCAATGCGCATCGAATCATGCTCAACCCGCTCCGCAACAGACACACTCTCCTCCGAAATGTCTTTCAACTCAAGGTAGCAGGACTCTAAACGTTGGTGTAGTGTTTTGGCTTCTGCAAAATAATCGCTCATCTTTCCAAGCTGGCTCACATGTTCCTTTAGATGGGTCAGCAAACCTACTTCATCACTATCCAGTGCATCTGCCAACTGACCAAAAGTCCGTTTAATATCTTCGGCATGTTCCAATTGGTTTTGCTCGGCTTCAAGATCCTCTTGTTCGCCTTGCTTAAGTTTAGCTTCATCCAGCTGAGTAAACTGAAACTGAAAATAGTCCAGGTCCTTACGAGCTTGATCTGCTTCATTCACTAAACTGGCATAAGTGCTCTTAGTTTCAGAATAAGTCCGAAAAAGAGCCTGATAGTTAGCCAACAGTGCTTTGTTTTTAGCCACCAAATCAACCAACTTCAGTTGAAACAAACGGTTCCCCAAATCCAGGTTTTGATGCTGCGAATGAATGTCAATCAATCGCAAAGCCAGCTCGCGTATGGTTTTTAGATTTACAGGCGTATCATTGATAAAAGCCCGTGATTTTCCGGCCGGAGTAATTTCGCGACGCAAAATGGTTTGTTCATCATAATCCAACTCATGCTCGGCAAAAAATTCTTCGAGCCCATAAGCTTGCACGCCAAAGCACCCTTCAACCGTACATTTTTTCGCTTTATCACGTAGCACAGCAAGGTCGGCCCGTTGGCCCAGGATGAGTCCGAGAGCCCCAAGCACAATGGACTTTCCAGCACCCGTTTCACCAGTAATAATGTTGAAACCACTGTTAAATTCAATCGATAACTTATCGATCAGCGCGTAATTTTTAATGTATAAAGATTGTAACACAGAGGTGGATTTTTAGCATTTAAAACTCTTCTGCGGCTTCATTGATCTTCTCGTATTTACTGCCATTTGAGGGATCAACTTCATTCAAAATACTTAACACCCGGTTGCGCTCATCAGGATACGACTTGGAGAAAATATTGACCAACTCATCCGATTTGGCATCGAAAAAAATCTGTAAAATATAAAGTGATGGCCGGGAGCGAAATACTTTTTGAATCGACTTCAACGATTCGGCAATGGCAGCACGCCCTTCTTCAACCTGCTCATACATCCGGTCCAGGCCTAAGCGATGGTACTGATATATGCAGTCACGAAACGGGGCATACGACCGATTCATAATATTTTCAATCAACCAATAACGATTTCGCTCACTTTCATAGGCTTTCCAGCCTGAATACCGGACATTCTGCGAATTGTTGACGATTTGCTGTGCTTTTTGAAAATAGGGAGTTCCCCCATTTGGAGCAAACGAATCATAATCCATTCCTAAAATGATATAAGCGTAAAAAGCCATCAGGTTGGTGAGGTTATCCCGGTTTGATGTTTCGTTAAACTCCAGGGCCTGGTATTCTACATACTCCACATGAAAATCATTGTCCTTGATGTTCAAAAGTGGTGTTTCGTAGTCGGAATTGAAAACCGGACGACGCAACTGCACCTGAATACTTCCTTTAAATTCGTTGGAGGAAATTTGCTCAGTTAATCGAATGTAAATGTTACACTCAATCCGCTCGTCCATGGAATAGACATGATCAGTCCATTTACGGTTGTTCATAAACTCGTACAGGTCGGCCTGCATGGTTTGAAAAACATTGCGGTTAGCTCCTTGAATCTGTTGTCCTGAGACGCTAATATTACAGCGCAACTCCTGCGCCACTAACGAACCAGCTAACATAAAAACAAACAGTACTAAGAAGCTAAGTTTCTTCATAACCTAAAAAATACCTGTAGAGTAAAAATAAAAAAATTCTACTGAAGTCTTACAACTTTGCCAATTCCTGAATGAGTTTTCCCACAATATCGGCAGCAACTTCCCTCTTGTGCTTTAACTCAAATTCCTGGGCATTATTGTCTTTCGACAGAATTGTAATCTTATTGGTATTTCCTCCAAATCCGGCCCCTGCATCCTGCAACGAATTGAGCACAATAAAATCGAGGTTCTTTTTTTGCATTTTACCCAGCGCATTTTGCTTTTCATCATTGGTTTCCAAAGCAAAACCAACTAGCAATTGCTTATCGGTTTTCAATTGTCCAAGCGATGCAGCAATGTCGGCTGTTGCTTCAAGATCAATCTGCATATCAGCAGCAGTACGCTTAATTTTCTGGTCTGCCGCATGCTTGGGTCTGTAATCGGCCACTGCTGCACACATAATTGCGGCATCAACTCCGGAAAAGAGATCCAAACAAGCCTGGTGCATTTCTGCCGCAGACTCAACATCAATCCGTTGAATGCTGGGATGAGTAGTTGCTAAACTAACCGGTCCGGTCACCAAGGTCACCGAAGCGCCTGCTTCAGCCAGTTCTTCAGCCAGAGCAAAACCCATTTTTCCTGAAGAATAATTACCTATAAAACGTACCGGGTCAATTTTTTCAAAGGTAGGGCCGGCAGTTACCAGCACCTTTTTATTCAGAAGTTTTTTTTTTGAGTTGAAAAAGGTTACGACTTCTTCAACCAGCTGTTCAGGCTCCTGCATGCGTCCCTTGCCATGCAAGCCACTGGCCAGTTCACCTTCGCCGGGCTCCAGAATAACATTGCCAAACGAACGCAATATCTCGAGATTCTGAAGTGTTGAAGGGTGCTTAAACATGTCCAAATCCATGGCAGGTGCTAAATACACCGGGCATTTAGCCGACATGTAAGTTGTTACCAGTAGGTTATCTGCTATACCATGCGCCATTTTCCCCAGCGTAGCAGCTGTTACCGGAGCAATAAGCATTAAGTCAGCCCATTGTCCCATATCAACATGCGAATGCCAGGTACCATCGTTGGCCGCAAAGAATTCAGAAGCCACCGGTCGTCCGGATAAGGCCGACATGGTTACAGGGGTAATAAACTCCTTAGCGGCAGGAGTCATCACCACTTGTACCTCAGCTCCCTCTTTCACTAGCCCTCTTAAAAGATAAGCCGCCTTGTAGGCAGCTATACTTCCGGTTAATCCTAATATAATATGTTTTCCCTTTAGCCTCATGAAGGCCTCCATTTAAAGTCCCTTGCGGTTTTCTTTCGCGGGGTTACGGTGATAAATTTGTTCTTGCTTCAGTTCTTCAAAAGCAATCAAAGTTGGTTTTGGCAAACGCTCGTAATATTTTGAAATTTCGATTTGTTCGCGGTTTTCAAATACTTCTTCCAGGTTGTCTGAATACGAAGCAAATTCCTGCAATTTCTGGTTCAATTCTTCTTTCATTTCAGAAGCAATTTGGTTGGAACGTTTTGCCAGAATCATGACTGTTTCGTAAACATTTCCTGTTTGGTCTTCCAAGTCGGTCAAGTCTCTTGGGACTGTCGAGCTCTCAGCTTTAATTTTCTTATAATCCATATCTATTTATAAATTAGCCTCTTCGTTGTAATTTAACAATTTTGCCGTCTGCTGATAAAACTTATCCGCATCTTTCCGGTATTCACTTTCCGGGAATTCATCGACAAAGGTAAAATATTCATCCAAAGCATCGGTCAAACGTTGCTCTTTTTTTTCCTCTATACTTCTGATAGCCAAAAGATATTTGGCCCGTAAATGCATAAACATGAGCTCTTCACGATACTTGGTGTCGGGAAAATCCTTCAAAGCATTATTCAAAGCAATCACCGCTGCTTTGTAATCTTCCAGGTCGTAATAGAGCTTGGCACTCAAAAACGATTTGAATACCAATTTATCGCGCAGTTCAATAATCAGGCGATTGGCTTCTTCTATCCGGTCACTTCCCGGATAAAGGTTCATATACAATTGAAATGCATCAATGGCCTTTTGTGAAACTTGCTGATCTAAACGAGGCTTGGGTGAATCCAGGTAAAAGCAATAGCCAATCATATATTGTGATTCTTCGGCGTATTTACTTTTCGGAAAATCTTTAACCAATGTCCTAAACCAATGTCCTGCCATCAGGTAGTCATTCATTCCAAAATGACTCTTAGCGTAATAGTAATACACTTCGTCGGCCCGACTGGTTCCCCGATAAATGTTAACAAGCTCACTCAGCAACTGGGAAGAACGCACAAAATCCTCGTCTTCATAATATTCCAGTGCTTTTTTATACTTAAACTCGTAGTCTGTACTTTTCACAATCTTGTTGTAATCGCTACACGATGTTCCAACCATTATTAGCAAGAGTGCAAAAAGGATAAAATTCTTCATTTTTATAAGCATGGCGCAAAGATACATTTTTATTAAAATTCCAGCGGCAAAATACGCAAGATATTGTTTATATACTCACTGGTTTAATATAAATTAACAAATTTGTAGACTTCTTAAAAAAAATTACTTTTGCATTGTTAATTTTTAAAGCTTTTTGAAGTGGATATTTTTGAAAAATTTCGATCAAATAGAGGCGACATTGGTAAGCACATGGAGAGAGCCCATGGCTATTTTGCATTCCCTAAGCTGGAAGGCGAAATCAGTGCCCGCATGAAGTTCAGGGGCAAAGAAGTGCTAACCTGGAGTTTGAACAACTACATTGGCCTGGCCAATCACCCGGAAGTTCGTCAAGTGGATGCTGATGCCACTAAAGAATGGGGACTGGCTTATCCGATGGGAGCCCGCATGATGTCGGGGCAAACCAACCAACACGAAGAACTGGAAAAACAACTGGCTGCCTACGTTGGCAAACCGGATTCGTTCCTATTGAACTTTGGCTACCAGGGAATGGTTTCAATCATTGATGCGGTTTGTGGCCGTAATGATGTGATTGTTTACGACAGTGAATCTCACGCATGTATTTTGGATGGTGTTCGTCTGCACATGGGCAAACGCTATGTATATCCACACAACAATATTGAAAATCTAAAAATTCAACTTACCCGTGCAACCAAGTTAGCCGAAAAACAAGGCGGTGGCATTTTGGTAATTACTGAAGGGGTCTTCGGAATGTCAGGCGACCTTGGAAAATTGGATGAAATTGTTGCCTTGAAAAAAGAATTCAATTTCAGACTATTGGTTGACGATGCCCATGGATTTGGAGTAATGGGACCAACCGGAGCCGGAGCACCAGAGCACTTTGGCGTTCAGGATCAGGTGGACCTTCACTTCTGTACTTTCGCCAAGGCGATGGCCGGAATCGGAGCATTCATTGCCTGCGACACGGATATTTGCAACTATTTGCGCTACAACATGCGCTCACAAACATTCGCCAAATCATTGCCAATGCCTATGGTCGTTGGTGCTATGAAACGTCTGGAGCTTTTGAAAAACAGCCCGGAACTGCGCGAACAACTGTGGACTGTTGTTAACAGCTTGCAATCAGGCTTGAAAGAAGCTGGTTTCGACTTAGGACGTACCAACTCTCCTGTTACTCCGGTTTACATGAAAGGTGGCGTTGGCGAAGCAACCAACGTGGTTATGGACCTACGCGAAAACTATGGTATCTTCTGCTCTGTTGTGGTTTACCCGGTTATTCCGAAGGGGGAAATTATCCTTCGCTTAATCCCTACCGCAATGCACAACCTGGAAGATGTTAAAATCACTATCGAAGCATTCAAAGAGGTTAGAGATAAACTGGAATCAGGAGTCTACAAAGACGCTGAAGTTCCGGATATGGCCTAAGGTCATAGACAATAAAAAAAAACAGCCGTGCGGGAAATCCACACGGCTGTTTTTTTATCTCTGTTTTCAGTAATTATGCATTCTTCTCTGATAAATAGCGCTCAACATCCATAGCTGCTTTACAGCCCGAGCCGGCAGCAGTAATCGCTTGACGATAGATGGAATCCATCAAATCACCACAAGCAAACACGCCGGGAACATTTGTTTTTGAAGTACCAGGAATCGTCTTCACATAGCCAACCTCATCCGTTTCGAGGTAATCCTTCACAAAATCCGAATTTGGTTTGTGACCAATTGCCAAAAAGAAACCATCAATTTTTATCTTAACTTCTTCTTCGTTAGCTTCCCCTTTGTTTTTCACAAGAGTTGCTCCTTCCACAACTCCATCACCAAATAAGCCTTTGGTTTGGTGTTTCCACAGAATTTCAATATTAGGTGTCTTTTTAACCCGGTCAGCCATCACACGTGAAGCACGCAAGACATCCCGACGCACAATTAAATACACTTTGTTGGCCAGCCCAGCAAGGTACAAGGCTTCCTCAGCTGCAGTGTCTCCCCCACCAACAACTGCAACATCTTTTCCACGGTAGAAAAAGCCATCGCAAGTAGCACAGGCAGAAACACCACCACCAGCATATTTTTGCTCATCTTCCAATCCCAGGTACTTCGCAGTAGCTCCAGTTGCCAAAATAACTGCTTCCGCCTCAATCACTTTCTTGTCATCAATCCACACCTTGTGAATTTCTCCTGAGAAATCCACTTTTGTAGCATAACCAAAACGAACATCTGTTCCGAAACGTTCCGCTTGCTTTTTGAAATCCTCCATCATCACCGGTCCGGTAACTCCTTCCGGGTAGCCAGGGTAGTTTTCAACTTCGGTCGTTGTTGTCAACTGTCCTCCTGGCTGAAGTCCTTCATACATAACTGGATTTAAGTTAGCGCGTGCGGCATAAATGGCAGCTGTATATCCTGCTGGGCCCGAACCAATAATTAAACACTTGACACGCTCTGTATCGCCTACCGGATCTGTATTTGGCTTTTCGTTTTCTTTCAGATTCAATGATTTAAACATGACTTTTATTTTTTAGCTTTTTTTTTCATTAAATAACACGACAAAATTACACAACATCGAGATATTTGCAACATTTGTCTCATCGATAATAATGAAGCCTCAATAGAGCCAGGCTATCAAAATTATTTTCACAATAGTTAAAATTAATTTTGCAGAATTAGCTTCTTTATTTACTTTTGCAGACGCTTCAGCGAAATGATTCTACCACGGTAGTATTTCAGCAAAAGCAAAGAATCGGGATGTGGCGCAGTCTGGTAGCGTACTCGTCTGGGGGGCGAGGGGTCGCAAGTTCAAATCTTGTCATCCCGACAGATTCAAAGTAAGAGAGTTACGATAAAATATCGTAGCTCTTTTTTTTTACACTCCTACCGTATTTATTAAAATTACTTAAGTTCCAGCCTTAGATATCTCCAATTTTAACTAGTCCCATCCATTATATTCCACAACTCGATCTCTATAGCTAGAGTATTTAATGTTCTTAAACAAAATCTGAGGCACCATACAATCCACATCATCCCAGATAATCTTACAACGACATTTTTGTCAGCTACCTGAGGCTACTCTTTTAATCTTTTTTCGATTAAAGTCGCAATATGGGTAATGTTCGTTCTTCATTCCATCCGACATCTCCCGAGTCTGCCAGTGGTCTTCTCCTTTATCTCCAAAAACAAAATTGGGACTCATATACAATTACAATTTTGCTGTATAAATTAATGAATTATTATCTGGATCATCTTCAAATGCAGCCTATTTGGATTATAGAAGATTGACATTAAACTAGTTCTCGCAAAAGGCAGCAAATATTACAAACAGATTGCTCTTTTAGAAACAGTCAATTTCCATTAAAAGTTGTATATTTAATCAAATTAAAGCTATATTTAGTTATTAAATTGATTAAAAACACAATCTAAATCAGAAGACTATGGCTATCAATTTTCATCCATGGTATGAGCTTACCGAACGGCAAATTATTAAGGAAATCGGTAAACGGCTTAAAGAATTCAGACTACACCAGAATATTACCCAAAAACGACTCGGAGAAATGATTGGGAAAGGACCTGATGAAATTTCTAAAATCGAAAGCGGAAAGCCCGTTACAATGACTACATTTCTAAGAGTGCTCAGGGCTTTAAACAAACTGGAATACGTGGATAAGATTCTGGAACCTCCTAAAATCAGCCCACTAAAGCTAAGAGAACTGGAGCTGCAAAAGCGTAAACGAGCATCAAAAACATCAAATAAATGACATGATTATTGACGTTTCAATTTGGGATAACTTTGTCGGTGCTTTGTCATGGGATCAAAACAAAAATGTTGCTGTCTTTCAGTACAGCCCAAAATTTATCAATAAGGGACTGGAGATCGCACCCATTTTAATGCCTCTTCGCGAGGAACCCTATGAGTTCCCAACTCTTGACCTTGCAACATTTAAAGGACTCCCGCCAATGCTGGCCGACTCGCTGCCTGATGCCTTTGGAGATTGCATTATGAAGGCATGGCTTGCCAGGCAAGGAAATAGCATTGAAAGCCTGACCCCTTTGGAGCGCCTGGGATATGTTGGAACAAAAGGAATGGGTGCTTTGGAATTTGAACCCGTGCTTAATGGAAAGGAAGTTAATGTGAATAACATTAATCTCCCTGAGCTAGTACAAATTCTACATCAGATTTTTGACACCAAAGGCAATGAGAATTATAAGAACCTGGAAGAATCGGCCCTAGTCAAGCTTTTTAGGACTGGAACCCCAGCTGGGGGAGCAAGGGCAAAAGCTATTTTAGCTTTTGATGAAGAAAATCAAGTCTACAAACCTGGAGATATTCTGCATGGCCCGAACCATTCATACTGGCTCGTTAAACTCGATGGAACAACTAATAAAGTGCTGGGAGTTCCACAAGGATCTGGAAAAATAGAATATGCCTATTCTAAAATGGCGATTAATGCTGGAATCAATATGTCCGAATGCAACCTGATTTACGAAGGTAAAAGAGCTCATTTTATCACTAAACGATTTGACCGGCTTAATGGTGAAAAACTGCACATGCAAACCTTGGCTGGAGTAGCAGGATTTGACTACAGGAAGTCATATATGTATTCCTATGAACAGGTTTTTACCGTTTTACGAAAAATGAATCTCTTACAAGCTGATATAGTGCAGCAGTTTAGACGAATGGTGTTTAATGTTGTCGCCAGAAACCAGGATGATCATGTCAAAAACATATCCCTCTTGATGGATAAAAACGGGAATTGGGCCTTATCGCCAGCCTATGATGTGTCATATAATTACACCCCGAATGCTGATTGGACCGGTAAACACCAGCTCTCAATTAATGGCAAAAGAGATAACTTTCAAATGGAAGATCTTCTGAAAATCGGAGAGGAAAACAATATAAGCAGAAGAAAAGAGATCATTGAACAGGTTGTTGAAGCGGTAAGTAATTGGGAAAAGTTTGCATCTGAAGCACAAGTATTACCCGAGCAAATTAAGATGATTAAAAGCACCCACCAAATGCTGAAGAATAATAACAGCTAAAATCAATCTGCAAATAGATTTTCTTGTTAATGGTGATTGCTCAAATTATGCATGAATTATTAGCTATCAAAAGTATTTTAAACATCGGCTTCCAAACAGGAAGAAGCAAAGTACTGCAGCATCTGAAAACTTATTTCTTGAGAAGCTTTGTTTTTGAGTTGAACTCTTCAATGGCACTGTCAAGCCTTTCACGGTTGGCCTTGCTGCTGTTCAGGTGAAAGGTTTCCTGAATGGCATTGAACTCTTCCAATGGCATTATAACAACACTTCTTCCCTTTGACCTGTGTACAACCAACATCTCCTGATCATCCGTTACAGCATCCAAGTTAGATTTTAGATTTTGTTCTAATTCTGAATAATTGACTACTTTCATATTTTTCGAACTTTGTTAAGTACAACATTCGCTCAGTCGATTCCGCGTTCATCAGCATTCTTGCCTGTATTTCCTCTCGCGTTAGACAGTTCTACTGCTGTCCCCGAGATTCTTTATCAAACTTGTTTCTCATAGAGACTCCTAATGTAGGTAAATTTACGAACTATCATTCAGAGTTTAGACATTCTCCCTTTGCATAAGGTATATGCAACATAAGTTATAACATTCGCTTTTTTCTGGCCCCACTGTATGGTGATGCAAAGAAAGATTCGTTTAATCAAATCTTCTAGAGACTAAAAACAGAGGTTGATTAATATGGAAGACAAGCAGGGTCTTGCCTGGATTAATCTTCAATAGTTTTTGCAGTGCAAAAACCTAGGAGCACCAAAACACTGAAAAGATTTTGTGCGACAGGATAAAAGAAGAGTTTTAACAAGTGATAATAAGACCTATTGCTTTATTCTCGTCTTTTCAATCTTTCAACTGGGGATAAATCCAGGATTTATCCTAGGTTCTTTCCGATTAAGCAACAGAAGGTATCACTACTGCAATATCAGGCTCATTAGGACTAAAAAGACTGTTCAAAACTCATCATTGGCACATATATCGCAATATACGATATATGTAAGTATATTTGCAAAAAATATCGTGATGAACGCAACAAAAAAGAGAAAGACAATAGATCTGCCCCCCCACACTTTCAGGATACTCTCCATTGCTACTAACGCTAAGAGAACAAGCATTAAAACACTGATAGAGAGGGCTTTTAGAAAAAGACAGAAAACCTGGAAGATGCAAACCTGTATACTTATCTTTTTAAGAATGATCCAGACGGCCAAGTTTATCTGAATTCGAAAGAGCAAATTGCTTTTGAGAAAGAAATGGGATTATGAAGATCATTTATTATAAAAGTTTTCAGAAGGGGTTTCGTAAACAATCCGGCAAAATTCAACAATCAGTTGTTAACACTCTGAGAGTAGCAACTAAAAAATGGTCTATGCCAATCCAGAATTGGGGCATTATAGGGAACCAGTTCCCTTCATGACTAGTCCTAGATAAGCGTTACTGATTATAAAGGACAAGTCACTTGGCATCTGACATTATATAATCTTGCCCGAACTTCTAAGGGCAGCAAATTCTGCTTACATAATACAGCCCTACAGCCAGACTAAGCGGGGTATACCTTCCTCTTCCGTCCACTGAATTTGTCACTGCATTTTTATCCTCTGGATATGCAGTTTCCCTTCCCTGAAAGATCACCTGCACTTTATCACATCCTTATTTAAACCTCCTGCCTATTCGCAACTGTCGCGATGAAAAAGCAATACTCCTGAGGTAGAATAAACTTGAGTAAGCCTGCATCCACTTCGCCCATCATGGCAACACAAAGACAATCCTTTTTTTTTAAGTAGCTCAACCTCTCTTTGGTGGTTCCTTATTTGTGCAGATTCTTTTTGCAACAACACCAAACACCACTAAAAAAAACAAAAGCCTCACAAGTTATTTACTTGCGAGGCTTTTTTGTCTTACTTGGTGACTCAGCTGGGATTTGAACCTATCTCTATTTCCAGCTGATTATCAATATTTTCACAAACGCCTAAATCTAAAGGTCTCGATATAGTCTCGATTGATAATCAATACATTACTTTACAAATATATGAAAATATTCTAAAACATTCCTTTGAATTGAGAACGTTCGGTTCATAAGATCTAACTATGTTTTTTCCCGATTTTCAATTCTTTTTTCATCTCGTTGATTTTCGAATTATAACATCGCAGCCTCCTCTAAATATTCATCCATTCCATCTAGCCCCATCATTAAGAACTGATCTTGTAGATTCACAGCCCGATTGATAAGCTCAAAATCATCCATTTCATCTGCCTCTCTCAAAATTCCAGTTAAAGTCGATATCAACGGTTCGGGATGCCACAGTTTGGGAGTAGATTCAAATGACTGCAATTTCGCAAGTAGGCATTCACATAACTCTAGTGCTTTTATCGGGTTAATTGTTGCCTGATATTCAATCCATTCGAAAAAATAGTGCATCTTGGGCGCTTTATCCTCATCTAAAGTCAATGAATCTATAAACAACCTACCTATTCTATCATTGATAAATTTACCCTTTTCACCTAAGTCAAAAGCTCTATCTATTTTATAGCCAAATTCTTTAGAAACTTTTTTCTCCGTCATGAATTCGATGAAACACTCTTGACTATTTCCATCAGGATTTTTTTCTAGGTTAGCAATAAATACACTTAATGCACCATCCCATACATCTTGTTTGTCTATTTCCCTTAAGTCGGTAAAGAAATCATTTTTACTAAAGTGACCACGTAGCATACAAAGGGCAGAAAGCCTAGCCCATGTTCCCCCTGCCTCCGAAATCGCATCATCCCTTATCTTATCCAAGCAAGGTTTAACCATTTCAAAATCTTGGTAGTATTGGTTATACAAGAATCTTTCTGCCAAACTCCACAAATGTATCTGCTTCTTTTCAAAGATTATATTAAAAATCTGCCAACCCAATTCTTTATTTTTATAGCCGGTATAAGCTAACCTCCATAA
This sequence comes from Sunxiuqinia rutila, assembly GCF_050589705.1. NCBI lineage: Bacteria > Pseudomonadati > Bacteroidota > Bacteroidia > Marinilabiliales > Prolixibacteraceae > Sunxiuqinia > Sunxiuqinia rutila. The sequence goes on along the minus strand of NZ_JBNGOT010000005.1, from coordinate 18,956 downwards.
TAGAGCGGCCCTGACTTCCTCTGCTTTATCATTTGCCAATTGAACTGCTAAACTAATAATTGAATCAAACGGAGTTATTTCCATCTCTAATAACTTATTTAATACTTCGACTGCTGCATTAGCAACAACTCCCCTTGTGCAGTTTATTGAATTGTTGGCAATGTCATCCGCGGTAATTTTATCATCGTTCAGTCGGCGTACGTTTAACCTTTCACCATCAGGATCTGGGTGATTACTCAGCGGAATAAGTAACCTGGTAATTCTTTGCAGGTCTTCCTCATTTGATAATCCATCAATAGAATCTTCTATCATTCTTGCATAGGTAATATCAAGGTCGAATGAAGAATATTTTGTTTCTATCGCATCAAGTAGACGACGAGCAATATCATTGATATCATGCAAGGGAGTTATTGGATTATAGCTACTGTCATTTACTTTCCCCTGTCTGCAACTGATATGAGATCCAACTCCTTCTAATATCGCTTTTATAATTGAATCTGAGAATTGCGCCAATTTTGGCTCGTTAACTATTCTCAGATATTTATCAGGATTATTCTTGGCAAGACCACAAATTGCTCTACTTAACTCTCCTATTCCTCCACTATTCCCATCAGCAGGGTGAAAACTATGTCCGTTGTAGTCTTTATAATAGCTAAAAAGTGAGTACAAACCGCCCATGCTTAAATTATCAAGAATATCAGTTCTTATCGGGGAATATACAACTCCACCTCTGGAATATTTTTCTCGAACTGGCATGTAGTAACCAAATTGTGGTATAAACTTGTCGATGAAACTATTTACTAATTCAGATCTGAAACAAGCTGGAATTTGGATAAACAATTCGAACCGGACACGGTCATGCCAGCTTCTATACCGTTCCTCTGATTCTTTGCGCTCTGAAAACAAATTCTCTATTACAGTCATTATTTTATCCTGAATTGACGTCGAAAGCAAGTGGAAGGATTGGTTGATAAGTAACCCCAACTCAAAATTCAATCTAGCTGATTCGAGAAGCTCTTTATCGAGCAATTGGGTAGTTATTCCATCCAAATTAGATTCAATATTTTCCAAATATGCTTTGACAACTATATATCTAAATGCGAGCTCATTACTTTGTTGAAATTTATCTTCCTCTCTCTTCCACCATTTTGATTTAATTCTTGCATGGTTTTCAATTGCCTCTTCTACCGCCTGTACAAGCGTTGATATATTCCCAATGTAAATGCTGCTAAAATGAGAAACACCCTCAGAGATGCTGGTATATTCCAGTAATTTGCATTGCAAACCACTTTCTTTCCAATAGTGAGAACTATCTACCCATTCAAGCAATGTCTTTAATACTAGATTGAGAAATTCTTCCGAATCTATAAGATGTTTTTTAAGAAAGTTTGTATCCTTAAGATCATGATTTTCACAATGCAACTCATTCTCATTTCTTCTTCTGTTCGCTTCCTTTAAAGAAATATCTCGAGTCATCCAATCCCATAAAACGTTATACCCCTCTCCTGTTGCTTCAATGTAATTACAGAAAATAATTCCCATGAAATGATTGTCCCTATTACTTACCTCATTAAGTTTCGAGATAAGATTTTTTACTCCATTAACACCATAATGTTGGAACCGCGCTAAACTACGACAAATAAACCAACTACTATCTTTCCCCCAATCCTCTTGTAGTGCATTACTCCATAACTCAACAATTTCGTTCGGGTAAACATTCATCCAGGCATCCAATTTCCTTATAAACGCGGAATGCCATTCGTAACTGTCTGACCGATGAGCTAATGATGGATACCATTTGTTTGCTATTAACTCAAACCAATGACTCGAATTTAAAACCCAGAAAAATCGCTTAAAAAGGTCATTTTGAGATACGAAAATCCATCTTAGTAGATTCCAATCATTGTTTATAGGAATCATCTCCGCGTAAGTTTCTACCACTAACCTTTTGAAATGATATGCTATTTCTTTATTCTCGAGTGTATCACGAATATTCCGGCTAAAAGCTTTGAACGATTGACTTCGAACAAAAAATAAATAACTACGGACTGATGGACGATAGAAAGGTAAAGGAGGATGTTGTAATATTAATTCAGAAAGCGTAACTCTGTTTTGCAATGCGTTACCTGCAACGAAATTATCAAACAAGGTTTGATGACTGAATCCAATCTTACCATCAGCTTGCTCGTTTAAAACGCCTTTGCTTATGAGGTTATGAAGGAGATGCTCTTCAATGCCTATTGCAACTTTAGGTAGACTGTGATCCCTTTCTCTTAGGAGTTGCTCAGCAATGGCGAATATTTTTTCAAAAAAGCCTCCTTCAATATCAGGGTCTTGTCTTAACGTAAAATCAATGAAAGCTTTATATAAGTCATAAGTTGTTCGTACATTGAATATGCCAGCATAGTCTGCCACTCTTTCAAAGAGACTCAAATTTTGAGGAAGGCACAGCAACTCTTTCAAATCTGAATTTAACTGCTCCGACTTGACATCCATCCTATTCAAGATTGGAAGAACAGTCTCTTGAAAGTCGAAATCTTTAAGCTTTACAGCCACATCCCATTTTCGTTCGCGAAGTTTCGGATCATATTTCAAATCAAATTCCCGACAAGCAGCAACAATAGTTAGATTTTGAATAATTTGCAGCTGATCAATTAGCTTTAAAAAATAGTTTAAAGCAGCATGATCTCGCTGACAAGACAGTACATCCAAAGAATCAATTATCACCACGACATGTTTGCTTGAACTTAGCAATCCACAACTTTCAACAATTTCTTTTGGCAACGAGCCATCATCATTAGCAACATTTACAAAACGATCTCCTTTTATAAATAGCAAATGAGACTTGCTATTACTTTCAACTTCATCCGCCAAATCCAATAGCAAACATGTTTTGCCACTACCTGGCCTATCTTGAACTAATATGGTTCTCTTTTTATCACATATATATTCCAGTACCTCGCCAAGTTCCTTTCTTACGATCTTTTCCCCTACAATCGTTCTTTTCCAGTCACTTATACCGATAGCGGATGTTCTATTAAATTGCTCTATAATCTCTTTCTCACTGAAATTTGGAAGCCTAGTTAATCCTTTACTTGCAAATTCTTCCCATACGTCTATTGACCTAATTTCCAATTTATCAGTTAAGTCTTTTGATTGGTGCTTATTTATAAAAGCCTCAAGTGTATCCAATGCTAACGATGGGTGCGTAACAATCCGAGTCAAAGAGTCCTTATTGACTTTACCCCATTCTTCTGTATTATGATGTACCCCAGTACGGATTCTCTTTAGTAAGTTGAAAACATCTTCCTCGGAACGGTTCCATTCCTTTACTAATGATGAAAGTGCTTTGTCATTAGCAAGACTTAACTGTTCCCTAAAATCGCTAAAGTTGAGAAATGAACGACATTCTCTTGGAAGCGTTGTAAACTCCCCTAACGGTGTTGCGGAATACAATTCAACTTCGATATGTTTACCTTGTTCTAATTGAAAGAGAATCTTTGGCAATTCGCTTCGCCAATCTCTTATTAACCAAGAACGTTCCTGCGTCTGATTCTTTTTAGCTTGAATATGTCTTCTGTCTCCATTTTTGTAAACAACGACAATATCGTCTACCGTAACTTTTTCATCTATACCTAGTAGCCCATTGGATTCAACCTGTATATATTTAATTGTATCATCAGTTATCAATTTAATTATCCAGTTTATTGCGACTGCTCGCTGATAATCATCACCCTGGGTTGAATATGTTCCAGCTTTGCTCATGACAGACTTATATTTGGACCAAGAATAAAACGCACTATGTAAAGTTAACAAATCGTTCGTTTAAATCTCATAAAACAACACACTTGTCTTGTTCTCTATGGGAAGGCCTTATCACAAGAAAATTAAACGACAAAAAAATAAGGAGGCAGTGCCCCCATCTTCAGAACTTAATCTGATTTTCAACCTCTTTGATTTTTTCATCCAAGGTGGATTTAATTTCATCCATCACCGCTGAGACAACCGGAGTATTCGAAGTTCTGAACTCCTTCCCCGAAGCATCTCGAAGGAAGACGGTAGCTCCCATCCCATCGGCACCTAAAGAAAAGGCCTGAAGGTTGCGATGCGTATCGGTCAGCTTACGCCACTTTTAGATGAGCATGCTCATGTTTTCCACTTTCTGAATTCTCTTTTCGAGCGATGGAACTTCCGAGGCCACTTTTCCCTCCTTTTCACTACTTCCATAGAAGTCTTCGCTTGTTCGTTACTCTCTGCATTGATTTTTTTTTGCTGTATTATTCATAACTGTTTACCACTGCCCTGTGGCTTTTTTATGGCATCTGGCACGCCGTTTAAAATTTCGGCGTCCCCAGAATTGACCTGCAACGAATAAGGGCAAGAGTCGAATGGGAGTGAGATTTACATGCTCTTGCCCGTTCCGTTGAGCGTAAATAACTTTGCCTGCAATTTTAAATGGAGTGGTTTTATCTATCAAAACCATAACAAATAAAAAAGGGGCATTGCCGCCCCTAGAATTCAAATAATAATTGCTGTCCTGCTCCCAAACTTGATTTCGGATTATCTACTGGCTCAAGCTTCTTTTCCGGTATTCTCAGAACCATGTAACTTTCTGCTTCAGTTATCTCGCGGACATAAGGTACTCCGTGTTCCGGGTGAAGTTCAATCCGCCAACCAGAATAAAAGCGGTGGGCCAGCGTGTCCATCCAGCAAACTTCACCTAAGAGTCCGGTCAAACAAAGGTTAATTACGCACATCATCGTGCAGGTTCGGTCAATATCGGCTCCGAAAAACAAACAGTCGCGTTTTATTTTCGCTGCTGCCAGCAGCATCCGGCCGGAACCGCAGCAACAATCGGCAACCCGCTCTCCAAAGCCGGCGGGATTTAACATCCGGGCCATCATCTCACAGACCGGTTCCGGAGTAAAGAATTGCCAGTTGTGACCATGACTGATATATTCCATATAAAAGTCACCGAAGCCGTCTTTCAGGCCTGTTTGTTTATTGTCCATTTCAAGGACTAACGCCCCAAAAGCTTCGGCCATCAGGTAGGCATCCGGCTTCTCGTAATTCCGGACAATTTCGTGGTACCTATCTTCTTTTGCACCTAAGGATAAGGCGCAAACTGTCATCTCAAGGAAATCATCAAAAACAGAATTCAAACCGTACTTGTAAGCGATTTGGAGAATATACTGGGAAAACCTTTTTAACTGATTCATAATCGTTGATTTTATGTGTTCAATTGTGATTACTTGCAATGAAAAAGCGAAGGCTAACTTGCCTTCGCTATCTGTGGAACTAACTGGTTACTGCCAGCCGGTCGCGGTTCGGATTGATGTTCCAGAATGTAATCGATAGCTTTCTGAGCCATAGAGGACGCAATCAACAGCATCTTCTTATCTTCCTTAAACTTGCGAATCCAGCTTTTGATGTATGCAGCGCTGTTATCTATCGTAGCATTTTGGATACCTGTCAGGTAACATAGAAAGGACGCTCCCATCTCGGCTACAAGCTCTTCGAAACTGTAGTCCTTGGAATTGAATCGATGATCGGGTAGTTTTTCATGTCTTCCGGTTCGGTTGATATGCCCCGTTGCGTGGCAACATTCATGGTATAGAACGGCGTAAAACTGTTCATCCTTAAAAAAGGTTCGTGGATTGGGCATTCCAATATAATCCCCTGAAGGTGAATAGAAAGCATGTGATTGGTCAAACCTGATCTCAGGATAATCTGTCCAACACTCGATGACTCGTTCTGCCTGCTCAATCGGATCAAAATCATGGTCATGAACTTCTGATGACGGTATCTTACTTTCGTCAATACCTTCGGTTTGTTTCAGGTTGAAAACGGTGTAATACCTCAGTAACGGAACTTGGTCAATACTTCCGTCCTTTTCTTCTTTTTCCAATATCTTCCAGAAAACAACAGGAAAGCCCTTCTCCCCTTTCAAAACATGACCTCCAAGTTCTTTGACCTGGTTAAAGGTGAGGAAATACGGTGATCCGAATTTATCAGCAACAGTCAGTAATAACCAGAAATTGAATCCCCGGTAAACTTTACGGTGAATCATATTCTGCGGTAAACCGTTTTCTACATTCCAAGGCATCTGCCACGGAATAACACCTTTTTCCAAACGTTCAATAATCAGGTTGGTAACCATTTCATAAATATCAAATGAAGATCTCATAGGAATTTGCTGCTGCCCTGCAGACTTATTTTGGCACCCTCTGTAACCAAGGGAATCTCTGGCACGCCATTAAACTTAAATTTTTGGCGTACCTCAATTGAGCTGTTCCGGATTAGGTCAACGGGGTGCATGTCATTCCGATAATAATCGGAATGAACGCATCCGAAGGAAACGAGCCACGAAAAGCGAGTTCCCCTTTACCGTTCCGGGAAGCGTAAATAACTTTGTCAGAAATTTGAGTGTAATAGATAAAATATAACCAACAAAAAGAATATCTAAGAAACAGCGTCTTTGGCTTCCACTAAACCGATGGAAGAACGAAACGAAAAAACGAGAGCATGGAGTCGAGTCTTTAAATTGAAATCATATGTCTGGCAACTGACGCCCAAAGAGTCACGATCCAACATGCCTTAAAATACGAACAAAAAAAGGGGAAATTCCCCTTTCGCTCAATCTTCCCCTGGCAGCATGATGAAAATTGCTGGAGCCGGATTATCAATATCATGAGCTGAAACAACAGCCTTCAAAGTAACCAACCGGGTTTCTGGCTCCGATTGAAGTTCCCGTTTCTCATTATCCATCCAACTCATATCTGCCGGAAGCTGAAACAATACCTTGAAAAACAAAAGTGCACCACCCTTTGACTTTCCTGCCAGGACAGCAAACATGAACAATAAATCCCACAACCGACCATCCAAATCCTGATGATCCATACCATCAGGTTTCTGAATGTACCGGTTCCAGACTGTTCCGGTCATGAGCACCGGGTAAACAATTCCTGCTTCTTCCGAAATTTGGCTATCAACTGGGACCAATACACCATCAGCAAGAGCTTGCTTGGTTGTGTAAGAAGAAATAATCTGAAACTCTTTTGACATGTAAAACACCCCTGCCCTGGGGATTTTTGTTGGCATCTGGCTCGCCGGTTAAACTCAAATTTTGAGTTTCTACCATTGAGCTGTCACGGATTAAGGCAAGGGGAACGCGAGAGCGGGATTCATATACCCTTGCTTGTTCCGGGAAACGATCAATAACTTTCGGCAAATTTGAGTAGAAATGCTATTGAATAATTTCCAACCTATACGTACTAACGATTTATTCGAAATAAACAGATCCCGTGGATAACTCCTTATTTAAAAACATAATTTATTCATTTTTTTTCGTAAAATTAACCAACTAATCAAGCGCTTAAATAAAATTAATATGGCTATATCTAAGCACCCTTTCGGGAGGTACCAGATCATAGATCGTGAACTTGGGAGAAAAAACTGGGTAAAAACAAAGGAACTGAAGAAAACTATCGAGCAGGAATTATCTATCCGAGTTTCGGAAAGGATGATTAATGAAGATATAAATGCGATGAAAGATGATCCTCTTCTCGGATACAATGCCCCGATCGAATATAATAGATCAAAGAAGGCATACTTTTATACCGATAAGAACTACACAATAAAAGCTTTTGGACTAAAAAACGAGGATATCGAAGCTTTAATGTTTTATGCAAAGACTATTCACCAATATCGGGAATACGAAGTATTTAAAGATTTCACTAATGCAATTGAGAAAGTTCTCGACGCAGTCACAATCCGGAAAGGAATTTCAAATCTCCAACATGTCAGAACAGTTGTACAAACAGAGCCTATCCCAAGGTTGACCGGAAATGAACAGATTCCAATTATTATTCAGGCTCTGGATACCAATAAGAAAATTGAGTTTGATTATAAAAAATATGACGATTCAGTACCCAAAACGGTTAAATTGCATCCATATCTACTAAAGGAGGATAGACATAGATGGTACCTGGTTGGGCAAAAGGAGAATCAAGATAAACCAACACGAGTCTATGCTTTAGACAGAATGACAACACCACGGATTTTGGAGGAAAATTTTGTTCCCAAAGAAATTGATTTCGAAAAACACTTCGCGCATTCATTTGGAATCACTGTCACCGACGAGCCCCCGATTGATATTATTCTGTCTTTCACACCATACCAAGGCAACTACCTAAAAACACTCAAAATTCATCCGACACAGCAAACGCTGCTTGACAATCATAAGGAATTCCGAATTTCGATTAAAGTTTCTCCCAGTTGGGAGTTTTATGAGAAAATTCTGGGCTACGGTAATAGCGTTAGAATTATCTCTCCCTCTGAAATCATTAATGAGATTAGGTCTAAATCAAAACAGGTCTACGACCTATACAAATAATTTCAAAAAAAATCGATCGCGAAATTCCATTGCGTGATCATTATTTTTCTTTGTAAAATAGAAACTAAAAATCAACACCAATGAACATTAAAAATTTAGCAATCATACTTTCTTTACTTATATTTTCGAGCTGCGCCTCTATCCCCAAAGAGGTCGTAAGTTTATCTCAGACCCTTGGAGAAGATCTAAAAATCTTACACAAGTCACATATCAATGCTGTCGGTATATATTTCGACAAAATGGAAGAACAGATTAATACTTTCGTTGATAAAAAATATGCTCCATTCGTCATTCATTATGTATTAAGCTCTGAATTACAAAGCTATAAAACAGGCACCCCCTCGCTATATGGAACTATTGAAATTGCAGGACAAAAAGAAGGAGAAAAAGAAGCAAATGACGCACTTGCAGTTATGATGGATTTTCAAGAAGCCGCTCGAAGCCAAATAGAAACCAAGCGGGAAGACCTACTATCTCCTCTTGAAAAACAAAAAAGCGAGATTCTTAACGCGGTCAATCAATCCTATGAGAGCGCAGTATATGCCAACTCTTCAATTACTGCTTACTTGAAGTCACTTCGTAAAGTTAAAGAAAGCCAACAAGAAGCACTATCGATGGTCGGATTGAGCGGAGTTGACACAAAGATAACAGAATCTATGTCTAACCTTTCGGAACAGATTGAGAGGGCTGTACAGAAAGGAAAAGAGATCGACGTAAAAAGCGACGATGCATATCAACAGTTAGAAGAAGTATCGAACCAGATAAAAAAAATTATCAACTAAAATAAAACACGATGCAAAACAATCGATTTAAGAAATTATTCGCAGAAGCTGACTCTGCATTTAACGGTGCATACAAAAGCGAACTAGACTTTCTGCTGGGGTTGTCAAAAGCCGAGATTGATTCTTTGACTCCTGGAACAACCGACTCACAAGTCTATTTAGCACTAATAAAAACAATAGAAGAAGCATCAAAGAACAACATCAGCCAAGCTGATTTAATTGGCAACATCAAGGATTTAGGAGAGGTTGCTATTAAGATCGCTAAAAAAATACCGCAATTCGCAGCTTTACTATAACTCCTAAAATAATATCTGTATGGCCAGTGGACTGACACATATCTTGTTAACAAAGAAGCTACAAGACCATCTTCAGGATGGTGATTTGAAAAATATTCTTGCTTTTGCAGCAGATTCCTTTCAGGTAGGTGCTGTTGCACCCGATCTCCCTTACGCTAGTATCGTCGACGATGATTTCTTCTTTTCTAACGAGAGTTCGTTAGCCGATGATTTTCACTATCGGGCAACTAATCAAATTCCCCTTCTATCGCTGAAAAAACTCAAAGAGTTAAATGGAAAGATTGAAACGGAACTAAATTATCACATGTTTTCTTTCTTCTTAGGCTATATTTCCCACGTTGTCGCTGATGGAATTATCCATCCATTCGTCAGGGACAAAGTCGGAGAGTATAACGAGAATCAGGCCGCACACCGTTCTTTGGAAATGCAATTAGACGTGCTGTTCTTTGAAGAACTAACAAAAAAATCAGGCTTTGCATCCGAGCTAAATTATACGAATATGCACGATGAACTGGAAAACTTCTTAAGCTTAAGTTACAAAAACGATATCGCCCATTCCTTCAGCGAGCTTATAAATACAGTTTACCAGCAAAATTATTCTATCGACAAAATCTTAGGTTGGATAAAAGGACTACATCGTATGTTTGAGATTGCAGAAGGAGACCATCCAAGATTTTACCGGGTTCTGGAAGCAAATTCTTTCACGTATAGAAACAGAGCCGATATTGATTTCGACAATGCGACCAAATTGAATAAGCCGAAAGATAGAGCAAGTAATTTCCTTAACACAAGTGAGATTAATTTTTTTGATGATTGTCTTCCACAATACTTCAAAAGCTTTGTACCTATTGCAGAAAAGGCCTTCGAATATGTATTCCAAAAGGGGATGGTGCTAAATGAACGGGATATTCCAGCCATCAACTTAGATACAGGTAGACTATTACCTTCAAATAACTTAGATACAATACCCGCCTTCTGGGCAACAAAAAACTAAAATAGCCATGAGAAAGAGATACATTTTACTAGTGATCATAGCTTTGTTGATTGCAACGGTTAGCAACGGACAAACAAAAGTAAAGAATAAAGAACTGGTAGAATTTGTTACTGACTTATCTTCTTCCAATAATAAGCTTCGGGGAAAATTGATGCTGTTTGGGCCATTCAAAGGTGATCTATCGAACTTAACCTACGAACAGTATTTGCAATTTTTGAAAGAAAACGAAAGCGTCTCTGATAAAGGACTGTCGGAATCAATACGAAGAGCAGATCAACACCTATTTATTTCAAAAAAGAACTCTTTCCTGATTGCGATTTATTCCCAAAAACTTAATGCTGTGTTATACGATGACTCCAATTCCGCCCACACAGATTCAATCAAACAGTTAAAAGCAAATGAGGCCGTTCCAAACCTTAAAGAGTTTATCAGTAAAACAAATTTCAGTGATCAATAAAATACTAATCAGCAACTTAAATTGAATGTTGATTAATTCATCTAAGTTTTTCTACACGACGTAAAAATAATGCCTCAAGAATAATCCAGATTGGAAGTTCAATTACCAATCTGGACGTCCCACTTAATAGATGCCAATCTGCTCTTTATCCGATGCAGAGTGTCAAAAACATCATTCCCTTCGGGCAGAATGCCGTAAACCATGGTTTTAAAATCCCCGGTATATGTAGATCTCAATTCTTTCCAGACGTTGTCCAGATCTTTAAACATCAACGCATCTTTGGGATGGTTAGCAAGCCAGGTATTATTGTTCTTGAAACTTTGCACATCATCGTGCCCTACTCGTAGCAACAGGCTATCAAATTCATCACTATCCAAAAAATTGGAGAATGCCTCGTCTTTCAAAAGCTGGTGCAAATCATAACAATGTCGAATTTTGTTTCTCAGGGCAACTATCGGTGCATCATCATAGGAAAAACGCACCAGACTCATTATTTTTTCGCAAAGAGTGCGCTTTGGATCTAAAACTCGTACATCAAAAGGCATGAGCCCATTGTCTTTTGCAATGTTATCCTGCCCGTTATTCAACATCATTTGTCCAACCAAGGAAATTATAGATTTGGTCGTAAAAGGTTCAAAATATCCTAACCAGGTTGCCTCAATAATTATCACATCGCGTACCTGACCGTAGTCACCTTTGAATTCTTTGCTATAAAAGTGAGCCGTTTTTCGGTTCATTCCCCTTTTCTGTGTCAATCCGTCGATCTGTACTTCCGGCAAAGCCCCATCAACAACCTTCCCGATGGTTTTAATCTTTTTGGAAAGTTGATTACTCGTTTCTTCTTCTCTTCTGAATACGACAAGGTCAATATCTTCCGAAAAACGTTCAATCATACTGTAGCATTTGGACAAAGCCGTTCCACCTTTGAAAACGGTTTCACCACCTATTTCGTCATTGAAAATCCTATAAAGCGCAAACGTCACCCAATAGTCCTTTTCAATATAAATGGGCAGAATTCCCATTTGGTCGGAAGTAAATTGGATTGCTTGCCTAAACAATCTTTTATTTTCGTGTAGTTTCATTCAATGTTCCAATTTTGGGCATTTGGAAGAGCTTTCAAAGCCCCAGGAAGCGAGTATTTTGTAATCGGATTTAGCGTTTTGCGCAATTTATCCGTTGGTGTTTCATTCTGCAATTGCTCCAACAGTGCCCCCAGTAAAGCCCTTGTTGAAGGTGGATATTTCAAAGCCAATCGAGCAAGACTACTCTGTTCGTCATTGGTAAGACCTTTAACAATAGCCGACAGCCTCTTTATGGAAGCCTGAACTGTTGTATCCGGAATTTTCTTGATGTAGCGCATAGCGTCCAATATCTGCAACAGCGGGATATTCTCTTTGGTAATGGTATTTTTCTGACGGATGAATGCGATGGTATAGCGTTCCCGTTTAAAAGATGCTCGGGTTTCATTTTTTCCAATCTGAATGATACTCCCTACCTGTGTCGTCAGCCCTAATTGGTTATAAATACTGTACCCTGTCAGATACCCGACAATCTTTCCATTTTCTTCCAGCATATCTTTCACCACCTGCTCCTGAGGGGGCAATAATGTACCAAAAGGTGTAGCTTCAGGTTTATAATATTTACCTTTAGCAAGCTTAGCAATCTTGCCAGCAGCAGCCATACGATTAAGAGCTTTAACAACAGCTTCTTTACTATCCACCTCGTCCATAAAATCCTCATAGGTGAAAACATAGCCCCTAGTCAATCTATTAATCTTACTTGCAATATAATCAGTAGCTTTCATATCACTATTACTATCACAAATATAAGTAGTTTGTCCAGTTTATTGATTAAAAAACTGGACATTTTTTGAATTATCCTTATTGGTGAGTACCTTGAGGCCTCAAAGATACGCACCATAAAACCTTCTGGTGATTTCACTCAAGACACATGAGTCATTTTATCTTTGGTGATTAGTCAATCATATATTTTGACACCCAAAGTAGTGCTCCTTTGTAGCATGTACCACATCACGACTTAATCAAATACACGATTCTTCCCTAGCATATTGTTGATCGTATTAATGCGCCGAATCTGAATCTCCGGACTCTCCCCTACTTTAACGACATGTTTAAGAAAGTCTATAATTTCCCATTTACCGGTGTAAAGTGCAGGGGTCCCAATTTTCATCAGAATATCGAGCACTTCTTCTACACGCTCTGATTTTGTCAGGTAAGTATCCTGCGGAACAAAACTGATATCTTTTAATTCGCAATTACCACAAAACACTACAACTGAACAAAACGGTATGTCTTCAAATTCCGCAAGTCGACTTTTCAATGCTTTGACATGGTTGATTTTCTGCAGAATCGGATTGTAAACGCGATACTTTTCCCGCCCGTAACCAAGAACATGGGGCCACTGGTGCTGCTTCCCCGTTCCATATAGCCAACCGCTGTATTCCTTCACTTCGAAAACGATAATCCCTCTCTTAGTTATAGCGACACATCAAATTGTGAGAAATATCCAGTTTGTTTCACCACATACAGATCGTGAAAGATTTCTTGCGCCAGTATTCCTCTTTTCCGCAATCTTAAGATCAAGTCACGCTCGCTTCTGGTTCCTCTCTTAAATGTCGTTACCGATTTGATTAAATTGTGATCCCGGATAATTCGGTAGATCCGAATAAAACCAACAAGAAGAACGATCGCGAAAACCAACCACAATACAGCAATACCATATTCCTCAAAGAACTGCTGCTGTGTAGAACCAAGTTTTACTATTTCAGCTTTGTCAATCGGCATGCTTTGTGGTAAAATTAAATTACAATTTTAACTCGGACTTACTGTCCGAAACTTCTATTTTAAGATAGCCTGCTATTTTCATTAGTCCTTCTTTTATCGAGTTCTCTGAGTTACTGCAATGTCGAAAAATATCTTCTTTTACAACTTTACCAAACTCTTTATCAAATTTAGGGCGGTGTACTTCCAAAAGAGACACAACAAAATGTAGTTGATCTGTATCTATCTGATCTCTCAACATATTCTCAATTAATAGTTGAATTTCAACATTCTTCGCTTGTGCTATTCTCTTTACATCTATAAACTCCTTGTTAGCCTCAAAAAATGCAGCTGCGCAATTTCTCAGATTATCTTCAACCAACTTGGTTACATTACTCTTAAATTGAGCTAAAAATGCCTGGTCTAACAAAAATCCCAATATAGTCCATTTGCTCAATTGCCATTCAGATGGCTTCAATTTGCCATCAAACCAATTATTCACAAATTCTAAAATACTTTCATAGTAAGCTTTATCCAGCCTAATTCCATCTCTCTTATTGAGATCAACAATCATTTCCAATAAATATGTATCCTCTCTTATTGCTTCATCCCAATCATTTTTATTCAGCTGCTTAACAGAATCATAAATTACTTGAGCGTCATTCATAAAAGGAATTAAATAATACAACTCCTCACAATTTTCAATAATATTAATTTCATCTAAATTATTTATTTCTGTTACAATATTGGTTTCACTAACAAATCGTTTTGCAATTTCTGACATTTCGACATCATCATCGTTTTTAGTAAGCTTGAAAACCTTTAAATATCTATTATATGCATCATCTCCCTCAAAAAAACGACCCTCGGAACTTAATATATTTTTCAAAACATCAATCATAAGTTTGTTGCGCTCATCTCCAATTAGATTCCACAATAATCTAGAATCGGTACTGATTAATTCATCATGAATTCTTTTAGCATTTGATTCATTGCGTGTATTCCAGAAAGCTCTCAGTTGCTGCATTCCTGTTGCAGAATTACCCACAGCGCTTAAATTTAAAGAATGCAAATCCCCTGTATAATATTTTGCCAATAAGATTGAAGCATAAAAAGATGAATCTCTATCTCTTCTATTATAAACATAGTTGTAAAAAGCACTATTATGCAAAATCTCAATCAACTGACCATTTACATCCTCATTATCAAGACATGATAATTTATAAATGACTTTTAAGGCGTCTATTGAATGACTTTGACCACTCGGAGTCCCATTATTCCAAATGATATGATTTTTCAGCGCTAACACAAAGTCTCCCCACTGCTTATGCCCAACTTTTGCTAATCCTTCTACAACTATGTCGAGATCATCTGGCAAATCTGAGTTTTGAGGAATTTTCTTTGCTAACTCACTAGAAAGAGATTCGTCAGGCAAAAACCACTTTATCCAGTCATATTGTTTTGAATACTTAAACCATTTTATCCAATTATCAACATTCAATTGACTAATAGTATATACTGTTTTATCCTTTTCTTTAATTAGTGGATTAGCTTTGTTTATAAATTCAACGTAGCGATCAACATCAAAGTTTAGATCACCAAATTGGTTTTGCAAATGGCTTACTAGTTTCTTCCAATAATCTTTAAAAGAGTAATTCTCCGGTGATAGAAACGACAAAAATGCAAGGTGATTTTCCAATACATTATGACCTTCAAACTGAATTTTTGATTTTTTGAGAGTATTAACAAAGGATCTCAGCTTGTGGCTATCCTCATCACCGATTGATTCTTTTATGACAGAAGTGTATTGAAAAAGCTTTCCATTACTACTTCTTAGATGATGATTAAATACAAACCAAAATCCATCGCGATGAATCTCAACAAGATTTTTAAGATATCTTTGGTCCCCCTTTTCAAGCGCATCCTCAATTTCCGGCTCCAACAAAAGTTGCTGACCAATTTTAGATGATACACCAAAGCTTAATCCGGCTAAATCTTTAATAATAGTATCCGGTAAATTTGCCAAGTGATAATCCTGGGGTATATCACCACTTATTAATCCCTCTTGAAGTTCTTTTACGGTGACCCTTTTAATAAACCTTTGAATTGCGTAATAGGCTAAACTATCAATTGGCTTCTTGTCTTCGTTTGCCAGCAAAACAACTCCCAACTGATTTATATATGTTTTTATTTCACGAGGTGTTGGTATATCCTTCAGATCGTCGCGTGTCAATTTCAATACATTGATAACACTTTGAACTCCTCCAAACTTTTTACCAAACGCTTTTTCTATCATTTCTCGACAAAACTCTTCCCAATCAGTAAATACAGGTCGGGGAACTTCAAATCTCAATTGAAAACATTTATCAAAAAAACTCTGTGCGCAACCTATAGTACCATTAGTCCATAGCTTTGATAATCCATCTAAATCATAAGGCACAATTATCCAAATATTACCTGCATGATACTGTTTCTTACTATCTGGATTTCTTTGCTTCAAGAAAGTCTGCAATGTAGACCAAATTCTCAAAGACACTTCGGCATCAATACGGTCTAGATTATCAATAACCATCAACAGCTGCTTTTCTTTATTTTTTTCAAATGATAAGGATAGTATCTCGTCAAAGTAACCTTCAAACTCGATTGACGAACGTTCTTCATCTTCTGATATTTCCTGCGTTGTCTCACTCTGTCCTTCACTAACTAAAAAAGACCAATTCTCAGGATCATTCCACATGCCTTTCTCAATTTTGATCTTTACCAAATTGACTAACGCAACAAGAAGAGGAGCAATCGCTAGAATTGTTCCAATGATGAATCTCCAGTTAAATCCATATATGAAATTTAAGCTTACCTTGGTAATATCTATTGTTGAAACAATTGCAGCTCCTAATGGTACAAAAAAAAGCGAGAGGGACAACCATTTTCCAAGAGCAGTAACCTGCCTGGAATACTTCGACTTTACAGTCTTCTTTCTGTTGGAAATTCGCTCTTTCAAATCAGCCAAGTTCTCGCCACCAATTACATCAATTAAAGATTCCAGAAAAACACGTCTTAAGGGATCTCCTTCGTGTGCCCAGGCATCAAAATAGAAATATTCAAAATCACTTTCTGGTAGTTTAGATTTTAATAGAGATATAACTGTTGATTTACCACTCCCCCAATCCCCCTCTACTCCAATGGTTTGTCCTTTTCCTTTGTTGTTCACCAAGAGCTTCTTAATAGCATTAGCTACATTCTCATGTGTTTTGTGTTCAAAAAGATCCTCTTGGGACGCTTCTTCAACTAATGGGGTAAAGTTTGTCGTCATCGTTATTTTGGGTATTAAATTTTCAATATCCTTCTCTCTTAAGTTATCCTCTAGATCCAGACCAACTTGTGAAGAGGATCTATTCGGTTTAGGTAAACAGTACATGCTTTCCTTTCATTCCAAAACATAAAAAGTCAATCCTCATCCAATAAGCTTTTACTTTGTCGTCGACGATCTCCCCCTTTTTTTAAAATATCCGTCGAAACTTCTCTTTTGTGAAGATTCTTTGTTATAGGCCACAAAAATTCTGGAAATCCACTTCAGGTAAATTAGCATCTACAAGATACTAATAAAGTGTTATCAAACAGTCCTTCAATTTAACAAAGTTTTCAACAATCGTATTATGCACAATTAATTTAAATAGTATTGCTTTGTTCAAACTAAGCCAATTAAATTTTCACAATTGTATTCAATTAAATGTATATAGCTTTAGAGCTTCCTTCCTTTTCCATTTCTCTTAATACCTTTATGCTTCTTGAGATATTGTTTCGGATTTTCCCTGCCCTGCTCGTAACTAAACATCAAAACTTTCAACAGCTCCCTTTTGAAATTTTCAGGGAAACTAAGCCCCTGGGTCAAACTGAACTTGACTTCCTGATTTAAATTCCGCTCTGCGTAAAAATTCGGGCGCTCGCCAAATTCAGAAAGTCCAATTGGATAGCGAACCGGACTACCAGTACCATCCGTTACAAAAGCGGCATACCCCTTTCCGAAAGGACGAATTTCGATGTTAAACATTTCGAGAGCCTGCTCATACATCACTTTCGAATTGATAAACTCCATTTGATTAAGCTGTCCAAACAAACTCTCCAGGTTTTGCTTCAGATTTCTGCTCGAACTGGAAAAGCGATAGTTGAGTTTCTCTGGTTGATCATCTTTGCTAAGCCCATATTTCTGCTCCAAGGATTTGATAAAACGTTGCGTCTTTTTCCGCTCATAGTTGTCTTTGATCTTCTTACCTGTCTCAGAATCGATACGTGTAGAAATAATATGAAAATGTATCCGGTCAATATCGGCATGTTTGTACACCAGGTACGGCTGATTCCCATAGCCCAAGTATTCCATCAGCTTGCCAATCTCATTTCTGATACCGGCATCTCCCAGCCTCACCAAATCGCTCACAGTCGGATTCACCGAGATATGCAGCCCCGGCTTTTTCACCCGGGTATTGCGCACTTCGATTTCCTCAAAGATCCTGCACCGGTCATTCTTATCGCCCCAAAAAGGATTAACTACAGGCATATTTTGACAATGGTAAAACGAAGCTTTCTGCCGTTCAACTTTTCGCTCATTGTAGAACAGGGCATTCTTAGTGCTGCAGGCCTGATGGATTTTAATAATCATACTTGATCCCTTCTGCTAAGATTTACCGGAGGTGTTTTTGCAAAAGAATCAGGCAGTCCCGCATCCTGTCAAAGGCCTGTTTAAGAAGCTGCCTATCCTGATCACTCATTCTGTAACCAGAGAAAGAATTCATGCGCTTGGAGAGCTGGTTCAGGTTCACGCCGATCTTATTGAGCTCATAGTCCAGACTTTTCAGCTGCTCCGCTGTCTCTGCATCCAGGGAAATCTGCTTCCGCTCTACTGTCTTGAAAATCCGGCTACGCAGGTAGTCACTCCGGCAAGCATACTTTCCCCGTTTAACCCAGGAATCAAGCCGAAGCTTTTCTTCCGGAGTCATTAATAGTTTAACAACTATTTTACGTTTCTCCTTGTCGGTTAACCTGGGGCGCATCGATTATCAATTGGTAACTTCTTGCTTTTTGAGAAGGGAATGCATGATGCCTTTGGGGAATGTCTCCCGACGGCGTCGGGTTCAGGATGAAAGGTTTTTATGGCCATAAAAACACATCTTGCATTCCCCTCTTTCTATCAAGATTTCCCTTCTGAATTTCTTCTTCGTTTCATCGCTGAACGGGGCAAAAGAAAGGGAAACCTGACT
>NZ_JBNGOT010000004.1:358849-428974 GCF_050589705.1 Sunxiuqinia rutila | reverse complement strand
GAGGATTTTATGGAAGGCGAAGTGGAAGAGGAAGAGCCGGCCAGTGCGGCAGGAACTACCAGTGAGCGCAGCCAGGCGACTTCGGGCAAAGTGAAACGCCGGATGTACCGCGACCCGGATCACCGGGTGTTTGGCGGTGTATGTGGTGGTATGGGCGCCTACTTTGGATTGGAGCCAGTGGTGCTTCGCATCATCTGCTTTGTATTGATTTTCCTGACCAGCGGGGTGATAATCCCGGTTTACTTGCTGTTGTGGATTGCCGTACCGAAAGCGAAGACCACGGCCCAGAAGCTGGAGATGCGCGGGCAGGAAGCTACGGTGTCGAACATTGAGAAATCAATTAAGGAAGAAGTTCAGGAAGTGAAAGCCAGCTACAACAAGTTTCGCAGCTCCGACTCCTACAACAAAGGCAAGGAGCAGGTCAGCCGTTTTGGTGAGGTGGTTTACCGCCTGTTTCGGGTAGCCCTGAAAGTATTGGTTATCCTGATTGGGGTCGGACTGATCCTGTTTGGCTTTTTGAGCCTGATCACTTTCCTGGCCTCCATGATTGTGGGACATTCGTTTATTGAAGCGGCTCCCTGGATGGCCGGATTTGGACCTGAGTTTTACATGCCTGAAATCGCCACCTACTTTATCAGTGCAGGCTCGCTGACCACCCTGATGATAGCCACCGGCTTTTTGGTGGGCATTCCGTTGCTGGCCATTTTGTTTGTGGGTACCAAGCTGGTGTTCCGCTTTCAAACCAACAACAAGCTGATCTTTTTAGGTTCGCTGGGCGTATGGCTGGTGGCCCTGGTGGTGGCCCTAGTGGTTTCGCTGTCGCAGATTGACAACTACAGCAAGCAGACCACCGTGAGCGAAAGCCAGGTGATTGACTGCAGCAGCTGCCAGACCCTTTACCTGGAGCTGGAGGCGGATACTTACAGTGGCAGCCGGCACAACTATTACATGGACCTGGATCGCATGAAGGTGGTTTCAGAGGATGGAAAATCGATTTTGCTGGGTAACCCCCGGCTGGATGTTGAACGCAGCAACACGGATGACTTTGTGATTTTGATTCGCAAGAAATCACGCGGCAGCAGTGCCGAAGAAGCCAATGAGAATGTTCAGGAGATTGTGTATCAGTACACGGTTCAGGATTCCACGGTTCGTTTCAACCCCTACTATCGGTTGGATGAAGGTGCCCGCTGGTTGCAGCAGGAGGTGGATATCACCATTAAAGTGCCGGAAGGCAAGCGTGTGTACCTGGACGATAAGCTGGTGAAGATTATTTACGATATTGAAAACGTGTCGAACACCTATGATGGCGACATGGTTGACAAGTACTGGAAAATGACTGAGCTGGGGCTGGAAGAAGATGAGCAGTCATTGACCACCAATTAACAGCATTAAATAACCCATGGTGTCCTTGTGTTTCTAAACTTTCCGGTGGCAGGCTTTCGAGGCCGCACCGGCAAGGATACCGATTAAAAATGAAAGTCATGAATATTCGATCAATTCAAATTCTTTTTGTTGTTTGCCTGCTACTGGCAAGCACCACGGTAATGGCGCAAAGCAAGTGTGATAAGCTATTCGATACTTTTCAGAATAAACCGGGAGTGACCTATTTTGCTTTCAACAAAAGCATGACTGATGCCTTCAATATTGATCTGGATGAAGAAGGCAAAACCATAAAAGGTGATCTGAATGAGATTCGTTTCATGTCGTACAATCCTGAAAAAGGGCAGTTGACAGGAACAGAATTTATACGCAAAGCCACGGGCTTGTTGCCCGGAGCTTACGACCGAATTGTGGAGGTTGATGATGAAAACAATGCTGAAATTTGGATGTTGGGCAACAAGCGAAAAGCTTCTGAATTTCACGTTTTTATTCGCAACGAGTCGGACGATGACATGCAATTCCTGATTTCCTTCTTCGGCAATTTTGATGTGGAAGACGTTGAAGGAATCCGCAAAATCGGTTTGAACTTATCTGATGACAATTAAAAACATAAAGACCATGAAACGATTAACGAAATCAAACGACAAGAAACTGGCCGGAGTTTGTGCCGGCATATCCGAGTATTTCAATCCGGAACTTGACCCGGTTATTGTGCGCATTGGCTTTGTGGGGCTCTGCATCTTCAATCCCCTGATGCTGATTGCTTACCTGGTGCTGGCCATCGTGCTTCCCGAACCGGGAGTGGCGAGCTGACGCTATTCATTGAAAAGCATACAAAACAGGGTTTCCTTATGGGGAACCGACCGAACCCGAAGGCTGCCATTGTGCAGCCTTAATATTTGGCGTGAAAGGCTCAGTCCAATGCCATTGCCGTTTTCGCGGGTAGTGAAAAAAGGTACAAAAATTTCATCCAGCAGCTCGTTGGGAATCCCCGGTCCATTGTCTTTAACACACACTTCTACCTGGCCGTTTTTGTTCCGGCCGGCCATTAATTCAATGCATGCATTTGGTGTTTCAACAAGGGCCTCGCGCGAATTTTTAATCAGGTTGAGCAAGACCTGTGAAATCATTTTTTCATCCGCATGGATCATCAAATCAGGCGACTCCACGTTCAGTTTGAATTGAATGGACGACTCCGGATGCTGGGCCTTGTTCAGCAATACCATCTTCTCCAACAGATTGAGAACGCGATTGGGTTTTTTATCTGGCTTTGGCAGACGTGTCAGTTTGCGGTACGATTCCACAAAAGTGATCAAGCCCCGTCCTTGTTCTTTAATCACATCCAGTCCGCGAATGGTGGTGTTAATCATCTTCTCATCAACCTCTTCAGGCGAAATGGTGTGCCCGTTTTTTCGGAAAAAATGACTTAAACTTTCGGACAAGGAGGTAACCGGGGCAATGGAGTTCATGATTTCGTGGGTCAGCACCCGGATCAGGCGCATCCACGAGTCCAGTTCCTTTTCATCCAGTTCGTTGTTAATATCCTGTACCGACAGCAAGGTCAGTGCTTGGTCATTGTTTCTGAACGAGTTGGCCTTGATGGAAATCGTCACCTTCCCCTGTTTGCCATTAAAGGTGATCAGCTTTTGTCCGACTTGCTGAACTTGAGGCAGTGTTTGGGCCAGCTGTTCATCAACCTTGGTGAGCTGCTTTAAATGGGTGAACTGTTCGAGCCCCAGCAGCTTTCTCACGGCACTGTTGGCATGAATCACAAAGCCCCGTTCATCATAGGTCAAAATGCCGGTACCCACATGCTCAATCAATGCCCGAAAGTACTGTTCCTGCTGATGGTGCTGTATTTTGATACGTTGAATTTGCTCGTTGACTTTGGTTAGGTTTTGGCTCAGTTTCTGGATGATTTTATCGTTTTTGTGGGTCGGAAATGCCAGGCTGGAGTCCTCATTTTTGATGGCTTCAAAAAAGTAGTTGATGCGTTCGTTTACGCGATTTTGGTAGTGAAGCAGGTTGATGACCAAACCGGCTAATAGCAGGGTTAGCAAAGCGCTTAATAGCCACTGTTGCAGGCCAAAGGCAGCCCAGCCAATGCCAATAGCTACCAGGATAATCAAAAGTATCCGGCTTAAGAGATTAATGAAAAATGACTGGTTCATCCGATTTCAAATTTTTTCATTTTGTTGTAGAGCGTTTGTCGCGTAATTCCCAGCTGTTCCGCAGCAGCTGTAACATTCCCCGGATTTTTATCCAGCGCAAGAAGGATCAGTCGCTTTTCCATTTCTTCCAGCCGGAGGCAGTCCGGGTCAGTCTTGTGTCCGGTAACCGGCCTTAAAAAGAAATCGTCAGCTTTCAGAATGTTGTTTTCACTTAAAATAACGGCTTTTTCAATGCTGTGTTCCAGTTCCCGAATGTTTCCGGGCCAGTAGTATTTTAGCAATTTTTCCTGGGCCTGGTTGTTCAGTTTCAGGGCTGCTTTATCGTACTTGTAAGCGTATTTTTTCAGGAAGAAATCGGCCAACACCAGGATATCGCTTCCGCGTTCGCGCAAGGGAGGAACTTCGATTTGGATGGTGTTAATCCGGTAAAGCAGGTCTTCGCGGAAAAGCCCTTTCTCTACCAGTTCCGGCAGGTTTTTGTTGGTGGCGCAAACCAAGCGAATATCCACTGGAATGGTTTGGTTGGAGCCGATGCGCGTCACTTCCCGGTTTTGGATGGCGGCCAGCAGCTTGGCTTGCAGGTGAAACGAAAGGTTGCCAATTTCGTCCAGAAAGAGCGTGCCTTTGTTGGCCACTTCAAATTTGCCTGCCCGGTTTTCGCGCGCATCGGTAAAGGCGCCTTTGACATGGCCAAACAGCTCGCTTTCGAACAGCGATTCGCTGACAGCGCCCATGTCCACTCCGACCAGCATTTCTTCCTTCCGGTTTGACAGGCGGTGAATTTCCCGTGCAATCAGCTCTTTGCCCGTGCCATTTTCTCCTGTAATCAGAATGTTGGTATCGGTCTTCGCAACCTTGCGCACAACTTTCAGCACGTGCATCAATTCGGGTGAGGAGCCAATGATAAATTTCTCCTCACGATTGATGGCTTGCTTCAGTTCTTTCTCTTTCAATTTGAGGTGTTTGACTTCTTCGCGCGACAGGCTTAGCTGGATGGCTGAACGAATGGTTGCCAATAGCTTGGTGTTGTCCCATGGTTTTAGAATGAAGTCGGTGGCTCCTGATTTCAGTGCTTTTACAGCCAGCTCCACATCGCCGTATGCCGTGATGAGTACCACTGAAATCTCCGGATGATTCTCCTTGATTTGTTGCAGCCAAAAGATGCCCTCATTGCCGGTATTTACCCCGGCTTTAAAGTTCATGTCCAGTAAAACGAGGTGATAGGGCGTTTTGCGCAGCTCGCTTGTTATCAGGTTCGGATTCGACAAGCATGTTACTTTATCGTATTCCGAAGAAAGAAGGATTTCAAGGGCGCTGAGCACACTTTTGTTATCATCAACAATAAGGATATTTCCAGTGGGCATTTTTTTTATCAAAATTAGAGCTTGAAAGGTGGAAGCGCAATGATCTGTCAAATTATTTTACAGAAACATGTCAATATATTTTACATTATTCATGGAGGTGCTTTTGTAGTGTGTTGATAATTAGGTTTGTGTGTTTTTGGCACTGTAATGGTTAAACCGATGGTGCTGAACGATGAAGATATGACAGATATTCTCAAAATAATAATGGTAAGCTTCTTTCTTTTTCTGCCAGGCTTTGCCTCAGGGCAGGAAAGCTGGAGCCTGACCAAGTGCATCGATTATGCGTTGGAACACAACCTGACACAACAGGTTTATGACCTGAATGAGCAAGCGGCAACAATCGATGCCAACCAGTCGAAGTTCAATTTATTGCCATCGCTGTCCGCTTCTTCCTCTGCCGGATTAAGCTTTGGCCGGTCGGTGGATCCAAACACCAACGATATTGTCAATAACGAATTCTTCAATAATTCCAACCGTTTGGGAGCCAGTCTGGCTGTTTTTCAGGGATTCATTCAACAAAACCGGATTGCCTATTCAAAATTCAGATTGGAAGCTGCAAAATGGGAGAAAGTGAATCATCAGGATGACTTGGCTTTTTCAATCTTGATGACCTATTATGATGTGATTTATTACCAAGGCATGGTGTCAATTGCCCGGGAGCAGCTTCGCCTGTCGGAGAACAATTTGAAGAAAGCTGAAGTATTGATCGAAACGGGCTTGAAAGCCAAAACGGATTTGGCCGAAATGCAAGCCACTTACGAAAAGGAGAAGCTGAATCTTTTACAAGCAGAAAATAGATTGGAGGAAATGAAGTTAAAGCTGGCTCAAGGCATGAATTTGCCTGGCGAAAGCTTTAAGCAGGTCCGGTTTGAATGCGGAGAACCGGCTGTTGGGGCTAATCCGGCGGTTGTTCCCGATTCGCTTTATACTTCATTTGTCAAACATTCACCTGTTATAAAAAGTGCCGAAGCCGTATTGCAGGCTTCCGCTAAAGAGGTTGCCATTAGCCGCGGGCAGTTTTTTCCTTCCATTCACCTCAATGCCTCCATCAACACGGGCTATTACGAAACCAACCGGGATGCGGATGGACGCACGATTTCGTTTCGAGATCAACTGAATAATAACCGGAGCCAATATGTTGGAGCTTCCATTTCTATTCCGATTTTTGCACGGAATCAGGTGCGTAGTCAGTTCCGGAAAGCCCGCTTGGCAGAGGATCAGGCGCGTACACAGCTCGAAAATTACAGGCAAACGGTGTACTACGAACTGCTGAATAATAGTCGGGAGATGCAGGCGCTTTTTCACGAATACATCCAGACCGGGAAACAGGTGGATGCCGATGAGCTGGCTTACCAGGTGGCTCATCGAAAGTACGAAGAAGGCCTGATTGATGTCATTGAGCTGCAGGCCGTAAAGAACCGCCTGGCCGGGTCAGAAAGTCAACGTTTGCTGGCCCGCTTGCAATGGGAAATCAAGCTTAAGGTAGTGGACTTTTACAAAGGGATTCGTTTTTGGGAGCAATGATTGGAAGGAGAAGGGAGAAAAGAGAGTTAACGGTAGAATTTGAATTAAAATTTTTTAGCAATGACGATGGATCGGGTTATAGAAAAGAAGAAAGGGCTTAAGAAGAAGCACTTTTATATGGCAGGGGGGATTATTATTTTCTTCTTTATGCTCTACCAACTGGCCTTTACAGAGCACCAGTCGGTATTTCGGGCCGAGCAGGACAAACTCACCGTAAGCATCGTTGAAGATGGTCTGTTTAATGATTACATTACCATTATTGGGCAGGTTGAACCCATTCGCACCATTTATCTTGATGTGGAAGAAGGAGGAAAAGTGGAGGAAATCTATATTGAAGAGGGGGAGATGGTGCAAAAAGGCGACGTTATTTTGAAGCTCAGAAACACGGACCTGAACACCACCATTATGAGTAGTGAGTCGCAGCTTGCTTACCATGCCAACGAGCTGAGAAATACCCAGATTCAGATTGAGCAACAGCAAATACAAAACAAACAACAAAAGCTCCAGATTGACCTGAAAGTTATTCAGGCTAAGCGAAAATTCAGCCAACACGAACGCCTGTTTAAGGAAGAATTGGTTGCCCGGGAAGTGTATCTTCAAGCGAAGGAAGAATATGAGTTGGCGCAGAAAGAACAGGGATTGACTTATCAGAAGATGGTTCAGGATTCGATCTTTCGGGCCAATCAGCGCATCAGCATGGATGAGAGTCTGGAAAATACGCGATTGAGTTTGAAAATGGCCAAAGAGCGTTTGGCAAACCTGAACGTAAAAGCACCGGTTGACGGGCAGCTTGGCTTGCTTGATGCCGAAATAGGGCAATCCATTTCTCGCGGGCAGCGGCTGGGACTGGTTCATATTTTAACCAACTTTAAGATTAACGCCAGGATTGACGAGCATTACATTGACCGGGTACGGCGCGATTTGGCGGCTGCCTTTGACCGGAATGGCGAAGATTACCAGCTGAACGTGCGAAAGGTATACCCCGAAGTTCGGGAAGGGCAGTTTGAAATTGATCTGGTATTTGAAGGTCATAAGCCGGATAACATTCGCACCGGCCAGACTTACCACATCAAGCTGAAGCTGGGGCAATCAGAAAAAGCCCTGCTGTTGCCTCGTGGGGGCTTCTTTCAAAGCACCGGTGGACAGTGGGTCTTTGTGTTGAACGAAGCCGGAACCGAAGCCGTGAAGCGTCCGATCCGTATTGGGAAGCAAAACCCGCAGTATTACGAGGTGCTCGAAGGCCTTGCCCCCGGTGAAAAAGTAATCACCTCCAGCTATGAACTGTTTGGCGATAACGATAAGATTGTCTTTAAATAGGAAAGGGCTGAGGGCAAAGAGCAAAGGGGACTGTTGCTGGCTTAACAAATGAGAATCAAACTAAAATTCATAAATTGAATGAAACACTTAAAGTTTTAACTATGGCACATTTTAGATTTATGGATTTAGATATTTGGAAGGAGGCAATTACATTGAATGATCAGCTTTTTGATTTGGCAGAGGAGATGGGAAATGCAAAAAGTTATAGAGTAGCAGAACAACTAAGAGCAGCCTCCTTGAGCATTTCTAATAATATTGCTGAAGGTTCGGGCTCTTTTTCCGCGAAGGACTTTGCTAACTTTTTGAATATGGCGCGACGTTCGGTTTTTGAGACAGCCAATATTGCATATGTCGCTTTCAGACGTCAATTTATGGATGAAGAGCAATTGAATCAAGTCTTAACTGATTTAGACTCTTTAAGTAGGAAAATAACAAATTTTAGAAAATCAATTTTAAAAAACTGAGCAAATAGTTTGGGGCGCATTGTGTTCTTGCTCTTTGCCCCATGCCCTTTGCTCTATGCTATTACAACTATGATAAAAACAGTAGATCTAACCAAAATTTTTCGCACTGAGGAAATTGAAACCAGTGCGCTGAACCAAGTCAACCTGCACGTGAAAAAAGGGGAATTTGTTGCCATTATGGGGCCTTCAGGATGTGGAAAGTCCACTTTGCTGAATATCGTAGGACTGCTGGACAACCCGTCGGACGGTCAGTATTATTTCGATGGGCAGGAAGTGGGCCAGCTGAAAGAGCGTAACCGTACCCAACTTCGGAAAGGAAACATCGGGTTTGTGTTCCAAAGTTTTAACCTGATTGATGAGTTGAACGTGTATGAAAACGTTGAACTGCCTCTGATTTACCTGAAGCTGAAAGCAAGCGAGCGCAAAGCCATGGTTGAACGAGTGCTGGAGCGCATGAAAATCAGTCACCGGCGTAAGCACTTTCCGCAACAGCTGTCTGGCGGTCAGCAGCAGCGTGTAGCCATTGCCCGTGCTGTAGTGGCTAATCCAAAACTGATTCTGGCGGATGAGCCTACCGGTAACCTGGATTCGAAAAACGGACTGGAAGTCATGAACCTGCTTACCGAATTGAACCGGGAAGGAACAACCATTGTGATGGTTACCCACTCGTTGCACGATTCGGAATTTGCTCACCGGGTGGTCAACCTGTTTGACGGACAGGTTATTACCGAAGAGGTGAAAAAAGAAATGGGAGAGGTGCTGCTTTAGCAAGGAGTTAGGGCTTCGTGAGCTGGTATGCAGCCACGCGTAACCCGGTGGAGGCCCTGAGGGGTGAATAAAAAAAGGAACTATGATTAGACACTATCTAAAATACGCTTTCAAAACCTTTAAGGCGAATCGTTTGGTTTTTGCTGGTAGTATATTAACCGTTTCGCTTTGTGCGCTTTGTATCTCGCTGTTGTTTACTTACATCCACAACGAACTGTCGATGGATGATTTTCACAAACGTGAAAAGGATATTTACCTGTTAACGGTTCAGCAATCGGCAGAAAGCCAGTTGGAGGCAATTGAGGCCAATTTCTTTTTCGGGTTTAATTATAAGGATTATCCCGGAATTGAGAATTTTACAAGTGTAAAGAAGTATCCCAAGGGGGAGTTCCTTTTCAAATACGAAGATAGGTCTGTTTCTCCAGAAGGTATTGTGGTCGACAGTACTTTCCTGGATATTTTTGATTTCAAATTAAAAACAGGAGATCGAAGTGCTGTGTTGAAAGAGCCGGATGCGGTGCTGTTTACTGACCGGTTTGCCAAACGGTTGTTTGGTGCCGGGAATCCAATGGGGAAGGTGGTCAAACTGTCGGGTGGCGTGCAAAGAAACTATACGGTAAAAGGAATTGTCGAAGCTCCTCCTTCCAACAGTTCCATTACTTTCGACTTTATTCTGCCTAATCATTCCGCTTCATTTAGTCGTTCGGGTGTTAATTTTATTTTAGTTGATGGCGGTTTCGATAAAACCGGTTTTGTTGAAAAAATAAAGAACCTGGGGCATCAGCATTCGCAATTTAAGAACAGCCGCATGAATGTGATGGCTTTCGACGAAATATACAACGATGACTCCAGGGCTGCATTTAACGGGCTTTTTCCCAAACATGGCAATCCCAAAAACATCTATATTTTATTCGTCATTGTAGCTGTTATTTTCGTCATCACACTACTTAACTTTTCAAATTTACAGATCATCAGCATTAATTCGTCGGTAAAAAACATTGGGATCAATAAAATTTCGGGAGCAAGCCAAAAGCATGTTTTTTATCAAAAGCTGACGGAATTGGGATTGCTTATTTGTTTGTCAGCAATACTGATTTCAGGAGCGTTTATTTTTATGCTGCCACATTTTAATCGGATAGTAAGAGTTGAACTGAACCCGGAAGCTTGGCAGGTATTTTTACTAAACCTGGCTATTTTGCTGGCTCTTGTTTTGGTTGCTATGATTTATCCTTCGGTGTTTTACCTGCGAATATCAGTTGTTAAAAGCCTGAAAAATCAAATTTTATCAGGGAATAAATTGGCGGGAAGGAATGTGGTGCCCACGATTCAGTTTACACTTTCTCTGATTTTGCTGATAGCTTCTATTGTTGTGGTAAAGCAACTTCATTTAATGTTGGATAAAGATCTTGGATTTCATTCTGCAAATATTATTACGACTAAACTTTTTTATGAGCAGCCTTTCCTAGATAATCAGGAGGATCGTGCTGCACAGCGAGAAGAATCGAAGAGAAATTTTCAGTACGTAATAAATGAGTTGTCTGCCAATAGTTCAATAAAGTCTTTCACGCAAGGTAAGTCGCCCATCAATACCTATTCCATGCCTTGGAAGCTGCAGGGGGATGACCGAGATTATGCTTCAGCTAATTTTTTGGCAGTAACTCCCGATTATGCTACAACGCTGGATTTACAGCTAGTGGAAGGTCGCTTTTTTGAAAAAGAGAAAGATAAGCAGCGGGAGAATAAAGTTGTTATTAATGAGGCCGCCAAGAAGTATTGGGCAATAGAGGATATTTCTTCTGCCAGAATTCTCAATAAGTATTGGTCTAATTTTGATGAAGAGAATGCGGGGTTTGAAATACTTGGTGTTGTTAAGGACTTTAACTCCGAACATTTATCGGTAAAACCGCGCCCTTTGGCGATGGTGTATTTCGAAGATATTGAAGCCAATTTTATGATTCAGTTTGAAGAGGGAGCAGCGCAGCGGGGAATTCAGTTTGTGCAGAAGCTATTTAGTGAACTTAACCCCGGAGAAACATTCGAATACACTTTTTTATCCGACGATATTGCAGCCATGTACCAGAAAGAAAAACGACTTAGTGAGATCTATATACTTTTCACCCTTATTGCTTACCTGATTTCGTCGGTTGGCTTGTTTGCCATTTCGCTTTACGATACACGCAGCAGGATTAAAGAAATTGGTATCCGCAGAGTAAACGGCGCCACGACTATCGAAGTGATGGCGATGCTGAATAAAGACTTTGTCAAATGGGTGACTATTGCTTTTGTACTTGCCTGCCCAATTGCCTGGTATGCCATGAGTAAATGGTTAGAGAATTTTGCCTACAAAACCACCTTAAGCTGGTGGATTTTTGCGTTGGCAGGTGTGTTGGCCTTGGGAATTGCTCTGCTAACAGTTAGCTGGCAAAGCTGGCGGGCAGCTACCCGTAACCCGGTGGAAGCGCTGCGGTATGAGTGAGGTTTCCATTCTTATGGTTTGAGAGAGAAAAAACGATTGATATCAATAACAATACACAGAAATACAGATGCTTTCAAAAACAAATTTAAACCTGATCATCCGCAACTGGAGGCGGAATAAAGTCTTTACGATTATCTCTATTCTTAGTTTGATTATTGGACTTACTTGCTGTAACCTCTTAATTGCATTTGTAGCCAATGAGTGGCAAATCTCGGAGGGTAGTCCAGCCAAAGACCGGATATTTTTACTGAAAAGTGATAATCCGATGGATGTGCAGAGCAAAGAAAAAACCTCATTCATTTTGCCTGCATTGCCTTCGATGATGAAAGATCGGTATCACGAAGTTGAAACTTTTTGTCGGTTTAAGCGCGTGGATGAAAATGTCATTTTTGAGGCTGATAACTTTAGGTCGGATAAACTCTTGCTTGTTTCTGCAGATAAAGACCTTGATCGTTTTTTCACCATCCCTACGCTTTATGGCGATGTGGCAAAAACTCTTTCAAGTCCTGGAGAGGCCGCAGTGAGTGCCAGCAAAGCAAAGCTGATTTTTGGTGAGACCAATGTTGTCGGAAAGACTTTTTCACTTCATGAGAATAACAATGCAACTCTCTATACAATCACATCCGTAGTTGATGATTCGGAGGCTGCTTCCTTTCTGAAGTTCGATGTGCTACTGCCTATCGATTTAGGTTCTTATTACGGTGGAGTAACTTTTGTAAAGCTCGATAAAAAAGCTTCGTCAGCCTCTGTTTTGGCACAAATGAAGAAAGATGGCAGTGTGCTTCCTAAGCTAACACAGGAGTGCCAATATTACCTCCAACCGCTTACGGATGTGTATTTTGATAAGAGTGAAACACAAAGCAGCTGGGAGTTTCTGATGCATCGGGATCGTTCTTTTTTGTACATAAGCATACTCGCAACAATTGCGATTCTGTTTATCTCCTGCTTCAACTACATGAATATGTACCTGGTACGTATGTTTCAAAATGAAAAGAACACCGGGATTCAAGGAATATTGGGGGCGGACAAAAAGCAACTCGGAATTCAGCTGGTTAGTGAAACATTTTTAGCTGTTTTTGTGGGATTTTTATTGTCATTTATTCTCGTAATCTTGCTTCTTCCAGTATTTAATTCACTGTTTAATGCTTATGTTTCCTTGTCTTTTCTTGCCAACAGAATGGTTATTGCGGGTTATGTTATACTGCTGTTTCTGCTTATCGTAATACCGTCCTTGTATCTATTCATCAGGATGGCTAGAAACCAATCTTTTCAATTTCTGAAAAATGACACTCCGAAGCATAAGGCACGGGTTGTCAATGGTATGGTGGTTCTGCAATTTACGATTTCCATTATTCTGATTGTTGGCGCAATGATGTATTCCAAACAATTGGATTTTATTACAGAAACATCCAATATCGATAAAAATATTATTCAGATTAACGGGGGCGACATTTCCGGATTAAAACTCAAAGCATTTAAAAATGATATTACTGCATTAAGTGGAGTTCAGTGTGGAACGCTGTCCAGCTCCGGTTTTCTGAATGCATGGATTGCAATGAACGACGATAATGTTTCGGTACTGACCTATACTTTCGACAGCGATTTCTTAAAAACACATAGCTTTAGGCTAATTGAGGGTGAAATCTTTTCGAAGAGTGAGTCGGTTGGAAGTAAGCAGGTTGTTGTAAATGAGACATTCGTTCGGAAATATGGCATCGATGATCCGGTTGGGAAGCCCTTACCTGTTTTTGATAAAAGCCTTGTCATAAAAGGTGTAATTGCTGATTTTTATACAGAGCCATTCAGTAAACAGGTAAAACCAACAATTATTTCTCTGTTCAATCCTGAAAAGGGAAGCAGTATTCAGGTCCTTCAGTTACGGTTAAATGCGAATGGGTTAGCTCCAACAATGGCAGAGATAAAGAAAAGATGGGAGGAATATTTCCCCGATAAAATTTTCAACTACACCTTTATTCGTGATGAGTTTGAACAATTGCACAGTAACTACTCGAAAACAGCAAGGATAATTGGCTTCTTTACGATTATCAGCCTTTCCCTAACAGCTTTCGGCTTGTTTGGGATGACTTGGTACGCTGTTGATCGTCGTACCAAAGAAATCGGCATTCGCAAAGTCAATGGGGCCAAAGTAACCGAAATACTCGCCATGCTGAATAAGGACTTTGTGAAGTGGGTTGTCATTGCTTTTGTGCTTGCCTGCCCCATTGCCTGGTATGCCATGAGTAAATGGTTGGAAAACTTCGCCTACAAAACCACCTTAAGCTGGTGGATATTTGCCTTGGCTGGATTCCTGGCCTTGGGAATTGCGCTGCTAACGGTTAGTTGGCAAAGCTGGCGGGCGGCAACGCGGAATCCGGTTGAAGCCTTGCGGTATGAGTAACACTACATCACACGTTGACTAAAGCAAGAACAGTTAAAAGGAGGAGTTTGGGGCTTCTTAACTTTGAAAAGACAGAATGAGAAACAATAGTAAAAGAAAATGATTGGTTCAATGATGGGACACAACCTTAAAAGAGCATTTAGGTCGTTAAAAAGACGAAAAATATATTCATTTCTTGGGATATTGGGATTTGCAATAGGGCTTGCTGCATTTATAAGCATTTCGCTTTTTGTGAATCAAGAATATCGTATGGATACGGTGTACGAAAATCATCAGCGCTTGTATCGGCTGGTTGAGAAAAATGGGCATGAGCAAAATGTAGATATAGACTATGAACTTTATTCGGTTTTGAACACTAAATATCCGGATATTGAGATGGCATGTCCTGTTTATCAGAAAGAAATATGGCCTTTTTTATTTCATACAGAGAATACGTTTCTAAAAACACCACATTTTATCTGTACAACAAACGAATTTTTCGATCTGTTCTCTATTAAAGTACTTCAATGTTTGAGTGATGTTCCAATGCCTGATAAAAATTCGATTGTGCTTCCAGAGTCAACAGCAAAGAGACTATTTCCGGGTATTGATCCTCTTGGGAAGGTGGTAAGTGCTTTTAACAACAATAAATTAACAGTAACAGCAATAATTCAAGATTTGCCAGCTGAAAGTAGTTTTAGGGCCGATTTAATTTTAAATTCAGAGAATCTCAGCTATCGATTTGGTAATAGCCAACGAAATGGCAAGCGAGTTAAGCCAACCAACCATTTTATTTTACTGAAAGGAGATAGTAGCCCTGAAAAATTGGGCCAATCACTTAATAGCACATTGTCTGTCTATAATCCTAATGTAGGTCAAGTATCACTACAGCCTATAAAAAGTATGTACTTTACGACGGGTATATATGGTAACCGTAACAAAGTTGGCAATACAGCCTTAATTTATTTGTTTGCCGCAATCGGAGGGCTTATTCTGATCTTGTCCCTTGTCAACTATATACACTTCCTGTTGGCATCTCAGCTTGCATCAAAAACAAAAACAGGGATTAATCTTATTCACGGTGCCAGATTTAAGCATATCGTATCTTATTGCTTTATAGAATCATCGTTGTCGATAGGTATTGCTTTAATTGTTTCTATCTGTATAGTGTGGTTTGGATTACCAATGGTAAACAGTATCTCACAAACGTCACTGACCTTTACAGATTTGTATTCAAGCAGACTCATAATTTTCCTATTGTGCATGGTGTTGGGAATAATATGTCTGGTATCTTTTATTTCTGGATGGTCTAGTAGTAAAAATGGAATAAGTTATTTGCTGAAACGGAGGAAGATTGGGTACCGCAATAAGCTGAGTTCATTTCTTACTGTGTTTCAGTTATCAATCTCAATTGTTTTAATTGTCTGTGCTATTGCTATTAATGGGCAATTAAAGATGCTACATGAAAAGTCACTAGGTTTTGATGCCGAACGTGTTGTTAAGTTGGAAGTACCTGGGGCATTTAAGGCACATGACGTATTGAAAAGTCAAGTTGAGGGTCTCTCATTCGTGCAAAACTGTTCTTGGAGTGATGGTGGCCCCGGCTATATAAATCTTGAAGGAACTGAGGAAAGTATTGGAAAAGCATTTAATGTTCTTGGTATTAGTGGAGATGAGGATTTTATATCAACGATGGGCATTTCTTGTGTGGAAGGAAGAAATTTTTTGCCTTCAGATCTGGAGAAAGCATGTCTGGTTAACCGAGCCACTTTGAAAGCCTTCGGATGTGATAATTTAGAGGAGCTTTTAAAGGTAAAGGACAAACTATTTTGGGGAATTACTATTGTTGGGGTGGTAAGTGATTTTAATACTGCTTCGTTACATTCTTCAATTGAACCAACTTGTCTAATCTATTCCAAAGAAAGTCGTTTTTTTCTAAATGTCAGACTTATGGAAGGAAGTGCTCTTGAGCAAATGAAGCAGCTCAAAAAATTATGGGGAACTATTATCCCGAATTATCCATTTGATCCTGTTTTTTACAATCAATATTTCAATTCACTTTATAAAAAGGAAGAGAAACAAGGAAAGGCAATAAGTTTCTTTTCGTTCATCACAATTTTTATCACCTGCTTGGGCTTGCTTGGGCAAATTATACAACATTCGGTAGCTATGACCAAAGAAATCGGCATCTGCAAAGTCAATGGGGCCACGATTATCGAAGTGATGGCGATGCTGAATAAAGACTTTGTCAAATGGGTGGCTATTGCTTTTGTACTTGCCTGTCCCATTGCCTGGTATGCGATGAGTAAATGGCTTGAAAATTTCGCCTACAAAACCACCTTGAGTTGGTGGATCTTTGCGCTGGCAGGTTTGCTGGCCTTGGGAATTGCGCTGCTAACGGTTAGTTGGCAAAGCTGGCGGGCGGCAACGCGGAATCCGGTAGAAGCGCTGAGGTATGAGTAAGTAAATATCCACTTTGGGTTTTATTTTGAATGAGATCTGAAGTAATTGACTGGTTGCAAGAAATAATGTTGGGAGTGAGGAATTTAGGAGTGAATTCTGTGAAGAAGGATAAATTGCTGAATGTAGATATAGTGTGAAAATGCTTTAATAATTTTGCCTATGATTTGGTACAGCTTCAAATTATTTATCCGTAGGGTTTTGAGCGACAAAACCTTCTCGCTCATCAATGTTGTCGGACTGACAGTTGGGATTACGTCTTTTTTCGTTCTCTTTTTGCATGTGATGAATGAAAAAAGCTTTGATACCCACTTTGAGGGCTACCAGAACATTTATCGGGTTAGCTCGTCGCCTGAAGGGCAGGGATTTAAGGATTGGGCACGAAGCTTAGGCATGGTTCATAAAGCGGCAGTAACCCTACCCGAATTAGAAGTGGCCACTCAATTCTCGCATACGCCGGTTGGGACGATAACCATCGATGGGCAAGCCATTCAGCAAGAAGATGTTTTGTCGGTTGATCAGGCTTTTATGGATCTTTTTATGGTTGAAAGCGTCGTAGGAGATCTGACCGAAATCAATAAGCCCAACACTGCTTTTGTTTCAGAGGCCTTTGCTCAAAAGTATTTTCCTGATGAAAACCCCATTGGAAAGATTCTGGAGGTTGATGCCTTGCAATACATGCGTGATTTGGGGGCTTACGAAATACGGGGAGTAGTCCGGAATACGTATCCTAAAACACACTTCAATTATCATGTTCTGCTTTCGCAAAAAGGTGCACTTAGTGAGCGGTATGCCTCGTTGCCCGAACTAAAAATACACTGGACTTACAATTACATCAAACTGAAGGAGCATGCAGCGCCATCGACGGTGGTTGCAAAGTTGCTGGACTATTTTAATGCCAGTAGTTTGAAGGAGACACGAGGCCCGAAAGATTACCGGTTTGGATTGATCCCGCTTGCTGATATTCATCTGAAATCGGATTACCGGTTTGAGTTAAAGGAAAGTTCAAGCAAGATCAATATCGGTTTGTTTGTGCTTATCGCTAGCGTGATTTTGTTGACTTCGCTGTTGAACTTTATCAACCTGACTTTGGCTAAACTCATAAAACGTTCTAAAGAGCTGGGCTTGAAAAAATCGTTGGGGGCGAACGTCACTCAGCTCATCAGGCAGGTGTTGGTAGAGGTTTTTTTCTTTTGTGGCTTGTCCATGGTACTTGCTTTGATTTTGGCTGAAAGCATTCGTCCAGCCATTAATCGGATCTTCGATATTGATTTCCGAGTCTACTATTCTGAGCCGGTGGTTTATGTTGTCATGGGGCTGGTTGTTGCTCTTTGTTTGGGGTTAACAGCCATTTTCAGCTACTTCTTTTTGTTGAAGAAAACATCAACTATTGATATTCTTTGGGAGAGAACGAATTTCTCGGGAAGTGTTGTTTTGAAATCCTTGCTGATTGGGCAGGTGTCTATTGTTATTTTGCTGCTCTGCGGTACGGTTTTAGTGAACAAGCAAATCAATTTTATTGCCAATCAGTCACTTGGTTTTGACCAGGAGAATGTGGTGGTGGTAAAGGTGAGCGATTTTTCAAAAGATCCGGCTGTTTTTGCCAGCGAACTGGAAAAGCTAAGTTCAGTCGCTGCTGTTGGATTTACCAGCCAGCATTTTGGATATCCTACGCAAAGTATAAATCTTGAAGGCCTGGGTATTGACGGCAGCGCTGAGTTTGTATTTGCGAACTACGACTACCTGAAAACCATGAATATTCAGTTGGCTGAAAACTGGATCAACCCAGCTGCCGATACAGTACGGGGCATGGTAATTAATGAGCATTTGTACCATCGACTGATTGAAAGACACGGAAGCCTGGATGCGCTGCATGCTTATCAGCAAACCCAACCTTTGGAGCCCGATCAGGAACGGATAAGTTTCATTGGTGTTGCCAAAGATTTTAATTACAATTCAGCTCATCAGCCGATTGGCGATTTTGCTTTCTGGCTGGATGAATCAGCCAGGCGTGCACGGTTTACACATGTTCGGCTAAACCCCGGAAACCTTCAAGCGGCAATGAATGACGTGAAACAGGTTTGGCAGCAACTTTACCCGGAGCAGGAATTCAGTTACTTTTTTATGGATGAACAGATTGCTCAACAGTACAAAGCCGAAGTCATATTGAGTCGTATTCTGCTTAGCTTTTCCATCCTTGGTGTGCTGATTAGTATCATCGGGATCAGTGCACTTTCGCTATTTATTGCACAACAGCGGACCAAAGAAATTGGCATCCGGAAAGTGAATGGCGCCACAATCTTTGAAATCCTTACTTTGCTCAACAAAGACTTTATCAAGTGGGTCACCATTGCTTTTGTAATTGCCTGCCCGATTGCCTGGTATGCCATGAGTAGGTGGCTGGAGAACTTTGCCTACAAGACCACCTTAAGTTGGTGGATATTTGCTTTAGCTGGTTTGCTGGCCTTGGGCATCGCGCTGCTAACGGTTAGCTGGCAAAGCTGGCGGGCAGCGACACGGA
The DNA here is from genome assembly GCF_050589705.1 of Sunxiuqinia rutila. Taxonomy (NCBI): domain Bacteria; kingdom Pseudomonadati; phylum Bacteroidota; class Bacteroidia; order Marinilabiliales; family Prolixibacteraceae; genus Sunxiuqinia; species Sunxiuqinia rutila. Next base: position 410,152 of record NZ_JBNGOT010000004.1, on the reverse strand, counting down.
ACCCGGTAGAAGCCTTGCGGTATGAGTAAATTGTCTGAATCAGGTTTTATGGGTTGAAAACATTAATCCTGAAAGTCCGGCAATCAAGCGCATGCTGATTCTGACAATATACTGGCAAAAACTGTCGATTAGCTTTCCTGAAAAATACAGCGAACAGGGTAATTCTTTAAAGAACAAGAACTAGGCTCCCTGAACGCAAAAAATTTCTATATTTGTACCTCTTAAAAAAAGAACGACAAAATAGGAATCCAATGAGTGATAAATTTCCTGTATACAAGCAGTTAGACCTTTCTCAGGTGAACAAGGATGTTCTGAAAAAGTGGGAAGAGGATGATACCTTTCATAAAAGTATAAGCACCCGCGAGGGGAATGAAACCTTTGTTTTTTATGAAGGGCCACCTTCTGCGAATGGAATGCCGGGAATTCATCACGTGATGGCACGGGCCATTAAAGACACCTTTTGCCGCTACAAAACCATGAAAGGTTTTCGGGTTCACCGCAAGGCCGGATGGGATACCCATGGCTTACCAGTGGAGCTGAGTGTTGAAAAATCATTGGGAATTACCAAAGAAGATATTGGGGGCAAAATTACGGTTGAAGAGTACAATGCTGCTTGCCGCCGCGAAGTGATGAAATATACTAAAGAGTGGGAAGAACTGACCCGCCAAATGGGGTATTGGGTGAACATGGATGATCCCTACATCACTTACGATAACCGTTATATTGAAACGGTTTGGTGGTTGTTGCGCAAGCTTTTCGACAAAGGATTGTTGTACAAAGGATACACCATTCAGCCCTATTCGCCAGCTGCAGGTACCGGGTTGAGCTCGCACGAGCTGAACCAGCCGGGATGCTACCGCGATGTGAAAGACACTACGGCTGTAGCTCAGTTTGAAGTGATTCGTAACGAGAAGTCCGAGTTTTTATTTGAAGGAGTGGATACGCCTGTTTACTTTTTAGCATGGACGACAACTCCCTGGACGCTGCCTTCGAACACGGCACTTTGTGTGGGACCAAAAATTACCTACGTCAAAGTAAAATCGTTCAACCCCTATACCGGAGCTCCGGCTACAATGATTTTGGCGAAAGATTTGCTGAGCGCTCACTTCAACCCCAAGCATGCCGAGCTTGCCTTGGATGAGTACAAGCCGGGAGATAAGAAGATCCCGTTTGAAGTGGTGGCTGAATTTACCGGTGAAGAATTGGCCGGCGTAAACTACGAGCAGCTGATCAACTGGGTTCAGCCTAAAGGAGATGCTTTCCGCGTGATTACAGGTGATTTTGTGACCACGGAAGATGGTACAGGAATCGTGCACATTGCGCCTACTTTTGGTGCTGATGACGACCGGGTAGCAAAGCAAAACGGCATTGTACCCTTGTTTGTGGAAGACAAGGAAGGCAAAAATCAGCCGATGGTTGACCGCAAGGGCCGCTTCTATCGAATTGAAGATTTGGAACCGGGCTTTGTAAGCACTCAGGTGAATCAGGAAACCTATCCGGAATTCAGCGGGCGCTATGTCAAAAATGAATACGATGAGGTGCTGGATGAATCTTACTCAACAATTGATGTAGACATTTCAGTGATGTTGAAGAAGGAAAACAAAGCCTTCAAAATAGAAAAACACGAACACAGCTACCCGCATTGCTGGCGTACGGATAAACCGGTTCTTTATTATCCGCTGGACAGCTGGTTTATTAAAACGACTGCGGTAAAAGATAAGCTGATTGCGTTGAACAATACCATCAACTGGAAACCAAAATCGACAGGTAGTGGTCGTTTTGGAAACTGGCTGGAGAACCTGGTAGACTGGAACCTGAGCCGTTCGCGTTTCTGGGGAACACCGCTTCCAATTTGGCGTACGGAAGATGGCACGCAAACCAAATGCATTGGTTCGGTTGAAGAGTTGATGGCGGAAATTGAAAAAGCCGTTGCTGCCGGAATGATGGATAAAAATCCGTATGAAGGATTTGAAGCCGGAAACTTTGATGCAGCCAACTACGATAAAATTGATTTACACCGTCCGTATGTGGACGACATCTTTTTGGTGAGCGACGACGGGCAGAAAATGTTCCGTGAGCCGGACCTGATTGATGTTTGGTTTGATTCGGGGGCAATGCCTTACGCACAACGTCACTTCCCGTTTGAGAACAGTGATATTTTCAAAGATGTATTTCCTGCTGATTTCATTGCAGAAGGAGTGGATCAAACCCGTGGATGGTTCTTTACGCTGCATGCCATTGCAACCATGATTGATGAATCGGTTGCATTCAAAAATATTATTTCCAACGGACTGGTGCTCGACAAGGCGGGCAATAAAATGTCGAAACGTTTGGGCAACGCGGTTGATCCGTTCGAAACGATTGAAAAATATGGATCGGACCCATTGCGCTGGTACATGCTTACCAACGCACAGCCTTGGGATAACCTGAAGTTTGATGTGGGCGGAATTGATGAAGTACGACGCAAATTCTTCGGAACGCTCTACAATACCTATGGCTTTTTTGCCTTGTATGCCAACGTAGATGGTTTCCGGTTTAAAGAGGCCGAAGTACCGGTGAGTGAACGTCCGGAGATTGATCGCTGGATTATCTCTTTGCTGAATTCGCTGGTGAAAGAAGTGGGCGAGAGCCTGGAAGCGTATGAGCCAACCCGTGCCGGACGCGCCATCTCCGAATTTGTTACCGAGAACTTAAGTAATTGGTTTGTACGCTTAAGCCGGAAACGTTACTGGGGTGGTGAATATGATCAGGATAAAATTTCAGCCTACCAAACCTTATACTCGTGTTTGGTGACTGTGGCAAAACTGGCGGCTCCAATAGCTCCGTTTTATGCTGACCAGCTTTATGCCGACCTGAATAAAATGACCGGACTGGAGCCAGATCAAAGTGTGCATTTGGCGGAATTTCCAACAGCAAACGAAAGCCTGATTGACCGTGAGTTGGAGGAGAGAATGGCTATTGCACAAAAAGCCTCTTCCATGATTTTGGGCTTGCGCCGAAAGGAAAAACTAAAAGTGCGTCAGCCATTGGCTAAAATCATGGTTCCGGTGTTGAATGAGCATTTCAAGACGCAGTTTGAAGCGGTTGAAAGCATCATTCTTTCAGAAGTGAATGTGAAAGAGGTGGAGTACTTAACGGATACTTCAGGCATCATCAAAAAGAAAATTAAGCCCAACTTTAAAACATTGGGGCCAAAATATGGCAAGATGATGAAACAAATAGCCGGTGCCGTTTCCAAATTTAGCCAGGACGAAATTGCTCTGCTTGAAAAATCAGGATCGTATGCCTTGTCGCTTGGTGATGAGACGATTAATTTGAGCACGGACGATGTTGAAATTCTGACTGAAGATATTCCGGGCTGGCTGGTTGCCACCGAAGGTGGTTTAACCATTGCTTTGGATATCAACCTGACTGATGATTTGAAGCAGGAGGGAATTGCTCGTGAATTTATTAACAAAATCCAGAATTTGCGGAAAGAAAGCAACTTTGAAGTGACGGATCGCATTGAAATTATTATCGAAAAACATGACTTTTTCAATGAATCGGTGCGTAATTTTAAAGAATATATCAGTGCGCAAACCCTGGCTGACAGTCTTGAACTAATCGATAACATTGGGGATACAGCATTTTCTCGTGTAGAAATTGATCAGGATGTTGATGCTTTGATTCGTCTAAATAAAATAAGTTGAACCACTGATCGTTTAGTATGTTCTATGACCTGAGACAATTCAAAATATTTTTATAATTTAGGGTCGCAATTGATGATCACCTGATCTCCGTTGGGGATCCTAAAAATTTAAGGTTATGACAGAAAAAACGAGATATACAGATGCCGAATTGGCTGAATTCAAAGAGCTGATTCTGGGTAAGCTTGAAAAGGCTAAAGCGGATTACGAAATCTATAAGAATTCGATCACGCAGAGCGATGGTAACGATACGCAGGATACTTCGCCCACCTTTAAGGTGCTGGAAGAAGGAGCTGCCACACTGTCGAAGGAAGAAGCCGGGAAACTGGCCCAGCGCCAGTTGAAGTTTATTCAGCACTTGCAGGCAGCTTTGATACGGATTGAGAACAAAACCTATGGGATTTGTCGTGAAACCGGAAAGCTGATTGCCAAAGAGCGGTTGCGCGCGGTTCCTCATGCTACATTGAGTATTGAGGCCAAGAACAGTCAAAAGTAGAACACTACAGGTAGAAATTATAGAAATGATTGGAAGGAATTCGCTTCCAATCATTTTTTTATGAAGAAAGTGAAATCATGTCAAGATTAACGAAATCCTTACTTCTGGTTTTTTCGGTGCTTTTTGTCGATCAATTCGTCAAAGTGTTGGTTAAAACCAACATGTACCTCGGGCAAGAATTTTCAGTAATTGGAGATTGGTTCCTGATTCATTTTGTTGAAAACAACGGAATGGCCTTTGGAATCGAATTTGCCGGCGAGTATGGAAAAATCTTTTTGAGTTTATTTCGGATTGTAGCCGTAATCGGAATTGGCTGGTACTTGTTTAAACTCATCAAAAAGGAAGAAGTGCCAATGGGCTTTATCGCTTGCATTGCCTTAATTCTGGCTGGAGCTATTGGTAATATCATCGACAGTGCTGTTTATGGCTTGATTTTTAATGAAAGTTATGGGCAGGTTGCTCAGTTTCTGCCGGCCGAAGGCGGATACTCTTCTTTCCTGCATGGAAAGGTTGTTGATATGCTTTATTTCCCGCTGTTTTCAGGACGTTATCCTGGCTGGCTCCCGTTTATTGGAGGAAACGACTTTTTGTTTTTCAGGCCGGTATTCAATATTGCTGATTCAGCGATAACCATCGGAATATTCAGTATCCTCTTGTTTTATCGTCAGTTGTTTAGCAAGTTGGATGGTACTGAACTTGAATCAGAAGATGAGTCTGAAACTGCCAGTCAGCAAGAATCGTAGATAATAGAAATATCGGTTTTTGCTTGTGTATTTTCAGCTAATGTTGTAAACTTGCAATCCGAATTTTACACTTATCAACAAAAATATTTAGGGCCTATAGCTCAGTTGGTTAGAGCACCTGACTCATAATCAGGTGGTCCCTGGTTCAAGCCCAGGTGGGCCCACTTCATAATCAGAGAGTTACAAGAATTACTTGTAGCTCTTTTTTTGTTTGCTGTGGATCAGGTCCAAATTCTGGGACTAGGCATAAATTTTACACAATCTGTAAAGGAAAAACTTTGCTGTCCTGTTGATATAGCTTGACCAAACAAAGTGCGAGAATCTCTTCAGTTTCAGCAACAAGTCTAGTTTAGCTCATGGGATGAGCTAATTTACTTTTAACATCAGACTCGTCTAATTTCTTTCTATTTACTTCTCCTTTAGCTGAACCAGGTAGCGGGGTTTTAGTTTGGAAGCCCGGGTTTTGGGATTGAGAAATTTAATCGGGAGACTTGACATGCTTTTATGTTGAAACACGCCAACTGTATCTACCGCAATGTTCATTTGAACCAACTTTTCCATGCCTTCCGGACCGGTGTACAACCAGTCGTTTGCAGGTGGATTGATCGCTTTAAAATCTTCAGCGGTAATGATGTATCGGCCATAGCTCTTAGAGTACAAGAAGATCTCCCAATAGCGGCTTTCGACTGTAAAAATATGCAGTTTCTCATTAGGGGCAGCTTGCTCGTTAAATATAGCACAAGCTTGAAAAGAGGATTGGTACTGGCTTAGCTTAGGTAGAATATGAACGTTTAGTGTAAATAATAAAATTGAATTGGCCAGCAATAGATAAGTCAATTGTTTGTTTAGTCCGGGTTTCCAGCGAAGCACATAAACGAATCCTGCGGTTAATAGACCAATGATGATCCAGATCCAAGGGTTTCTATTTGGGAAAACATAGCCTAAAAAAGCAGCAGTCAAAGTCAGAAGTACGAAGGCTGAAATCAGGTGAATTGTGCCCAGTGCTTTTCGAAGTTTGAGGAATTGTGGTTTCTCAAAGATCAGGTAAGCCCATCGGGCTGCAATTATTGTTAAAAGAGGCATAACTGCTAGTTCGTAGTGGGGATTCTTTGCCCTGGCAGTCGAAAGAATCAGTAAATAAATCAGGCTTCCGCCAAGCGTATAATATTCGTTTGTTGGGGTAATTTTAAGCTTCTGGGTTATCTTCTCCTTGATCTGAAGAAAGACTCCAACGAAAGTGAAAAAGGCCCAGGGGGCAATAACGTACAAACTTGTGTGGATGTAGAAGAAAGGATCGGTATTGCTACCGGCATAACTTCCACTGATGCGTCCGGCATTGTTAGTCCAGAAATAGAATTTAATGCCTTCCATGCCGAATTGCTGGTATAGCCCCCATAAAGCCGGGAGAATGGATAGAAGCAGGATGAAAAGGGCGATAACCGACCGGATATTGAGCAACATTTTAAGATTGCGGGTAAATAATAGGTGCAAGCCAACTGCCGATCCAACAATGACAAGTGCAACTGGTCCTTTACTGAGAAGGGCTAATCCGAGAAAAATCGTGCCCAGATAGAATGCTGAGTTCTTATTGAATTTTATCCAGGCTGCATATTGCCAAATGGCCAAAATAACAGGAACAACCAACAGTGTATCGGTGTGAATATCATTGTGAAAATGAACGTATCCTAAACAAGTTCCCCAGAAAAATGCAGCCAGCGTTCCGGTTCTTTTGTCGTATAATAGTTCGCCCAGTTTAAAGGTGCCGTAAATCCCGATTAAAGAAATGAGCAAGACGCTTAGTTTAAATGCAAAGACTGAAACTCCGGTGATCCGAAATACAGCGGCAGCAATCCAGAATAAAAGAGGTGGTTTTTGATCATAGGCATCGCCTCCAATGGTCAGGTTAATCCAGTCCTGGTTGTCGAGAATTTCACGACCTACCTGTGCGTACTTTGCGGCATTAATTACAATAGGAATAAACAATCCGGAGATATTGATCAGTAAATACAGGATGATACCCAGCAAAAGCCATTTCTCTTTTTTCATAAGTGTTGTCAACTTCTTTTAAGTACGTTTTGGTACGATCGAGTTAAAATGAACGATTTGGTGTTGTTTATAATCAAAAGTACTAATTTGCAACAGAACATTTGGCACCCTAGCAAGGGCGGTATTCAGTGCGCGAATATAATACTAAACAAATGGTTAAAATTGACAGCTCGCCGAATTCACAATTATTTTACGGATACGGATAGCGTGAGGTGTAAATCAGCTCGTTTGAGCTTCTTGATAATGAACATCATCAATTTGGGAGTCAGGATAAATATATGGCAATTATTTTTTTGAATATTTTTTCAAAACTCATAAAATGGCCTTTGTTAGACCCGATATGCTTACGTTGTTTTTTTCTCTTTGATGTTTTGAATCGATGCTTTGTAGATGAAAAAAGATGCTATCACGAAGGTTATCAGATATATTCAAGGATAATGTTCAGTTTGCCCGTGTTATTTGCGGCATTTGTAATAGTGAAGCGGCTTTTACGTGAAATTACCCATTGTTTTGAAGCAGATCTCAATCGATATTTGAAGGTGTGAGAAAAGTGCTAAAAATGCTCTTTTCAGAACATCAGATTGGGAGTCAGTTAGCGAAGCTGTATTGTTTTATGAAATATTGAAGAATCGCCATTTTACTCTTCTCTTTCTTATTTGGTTAGGGGAGTTGCTGAATTAGGTTGATTTTTATGCGGCTCATAATAATACCAACTTCATAAGTTAATTGCAAAAAAACTTTCTCAAAATAGCTTTAAGACAACGAGGCACCAATTGAATTTTGGGAGGCAAGCGGCGAAGCTGTACCCTGTTCTGAAAAGGACTTTTCTTTTAGTATTATCAAGGCTTAAGGTTCTTTCTTATTTCAGTTGAATGATGGAATCCAATGGACCAAAGCAAACAATCTATACCCCAAATTATATGCAGCCAGCAAAGCGTGTCGCCCTAAACACAGGCATTCTATATGCCAAGATGGGAATAACGGTCTTTATTTCTTTATATGCCACAAGACTTATTCTTGCTGCTTTGGGGGCCAAGGATTATGGAATTTTTAATGTGGTAGGCGGTGCGGTATCGATGTTGACTTTTCTGAATGGAGCGATGGCTGCTGCGAGTCAGCGGTTTATGTCATATGCACAAGGGCAAGGAGATGAAGGAAGGCAAAAGAAGATTTTCAATGTTAGTGTAGCTTTACATCTTATTATAGGTTTTGCATTAGTAATTCTTCTTGAATTGTTGGGCTACTTTCTCTTTAGAGGGATTCTTACGATCGATCCTGCTCGGATGGATGTTGCCAAGCTTATATATCATTTTTTGGTAGTTAGTACCTTTGTAAAGGTTATTTCAGTACCCTATGATGCGGTTATTAATGCCCATGAAAATATGCTTTTTGTGGCGATTATAGGAGTTCTCGAAGTCGTATTAAAACTTAGTATTGCAATTTTTATAACCTACACAAGTTTAGATCGTTTAGCTAGTTACGGTTTCCTAATGGCTTCCTTGGCGATACTCTTACTATTGATTTTACGAGTTTATTGCCATCGAAAGTACGAAGAGGTAACAATCAATATCAGGAAGTACTATGACAAGGATCTATTTCGGGAGATGACTAGTTTTGCCGGATGGAGTTTTTTAAATAGTGCTGCCAGTTTAGTGACCATGCAGGGAATGTCCATTGTTTTAAACTCGTTTTTTGGTACTATCCTGAATGCCGCTCAAGGAGTCGCAAACCAGATTGCCGGACAATTGATGGCATTTTCAAATACGATGTTGAAGGCGCTAAATCCTGTACTGGTCAAGAGTGAAGGGGGAGATAACAGGGCACAAATGATTCGTATTGCGATGACTGGCTCTAAGTTTTCTTTTTTTCTACTTGCCTTCTTCGCCATTCCTTGTATAATAGAGACAAGATTTATTTTGGAATTTTGGTTGAAGGAAGTGCCCGAATGGGCTGTGGTTTTTTGCAAGTTGGAAATCATTCGGAATCTTATAACACAACTAATTGTTGTTGTGCAAAGTGGTATTGGAGCAGAAGGTAACATTAAGAACTTTTCTATTGTACGTAGCGTGTCTTACTTCCTGCCGCTTCCATTATCAATCCTGGCATTTTCACTTGGCCTGCCTCCCTATTTTATGTATGTCTTGTGGATCTCCAGTTGGGGGATTATTGGGGGAGTTATAGTTATCTACTATGCTCATAAAAACTATGGCCTTTCAGTCAAGGAGTATTTATATGAGGTTTTTTTGCCCTGTCTTTATCTTTTTTCAATTACTTTTTTTAGTGGATTATTACCTTTTTTCTTGATGGAGGGTAGCTTCATCAGGTTGATTGTTGTAGGATTTTCATCAAGTCTTGCTTTCATATTAACCTTTTGGTTTATTGCTATAAACTTTCGTGAAAAACAACTGGTGTATATGCTGCTTGAAAAGATCACTGAAAAATACTCCAGAAGAAGACAGGAGTAGTCTTCTTGGAGCAATCTTATCTTAAGGCAGAAAAGAGTATTGGTGAGTTTGTTTGGTAATTACAGAAGTGAATGTAATAATGGATACAGATTCGTATTTAACATGAAAACATCAGAATCAATAAACAAAGAAAAGACCAAAGTGGGAATTCTTACCTTGCCTTTTAATGCGAATTATGGGGGAGTTCTCCAAGCATATGCTCTTCAGACGTATCTTATAAAGCTAGGATATGATACAACACATATTTACAGAGATTTTCCGGAGAAAAATAAGTTAACTCAGCTTGCTAAAGACATTGTGAAACTCTTATTGGGAAGATCGATTCGTCGAGCTATTGAGGGGCGAAACTTAGCCCGCTTTTTTAAGGAGTATGTTGCACCAAGGACCAACCGAATCCGGACCAAATCTGATTTTAAATGCATTGAAAAGTATGGATTTACAACAATCATCGTGGGGAGCGATCAGGTCTGGCGCAAAGCTTGTATCTATGGAGATTTGAAAATGAACTATTTCCTGGACTTTGTCGATGGAAAGGTTAATAAAATGACCTATGCTGCCTCATTTGGGATTGATGAATGGCAATATGATGAGGATGAAACCAGGGAGATTAGGAAACACATCAAAGAATTTCAAGCTGTTTCATTAAGAGAAAAGTCAGGCGTTGAGCTATGTGAAAAATACTTAGGCGCTGATGCTGAGCATGTTGTAGATCCTGTGATGCTTCTCTCTGCAGATGATTATGTTGAGGTGGTCAACAAGGAGCAAGCCACTATTAAAGGAGATTGTCTCGTTTATTTGCTGGATAAAACTGACGAGAAACAAGCTATAGTAAAAGATATTAGCGACCGGTTTGGCTACACGCCTTTTTCGGTGAATCAGTCTAAGAGAAAATGGGGGCTGAAAGTGAAGCCCTCTGTGGTAAGTTGGTTACGAGGCTTTTATGAGGCTAAGTTTGTTGTTACAGATTCTTTTCATGGTTGTGTCTTTTCAATAATCTTTAATAAGCCATTCTTAATAATTGGAAATAAGGAGAGAGGGATTGCCCGGTTTATTTCTGTCCTAAATGATTTTGGACTGGAAGGGAGAATGATTACCAGCGGAAACGATAATTATATCAGCATTGTTGAGGAACCGGTACAATGGGATGAGGTGAATAGAAAACTCAAACAAAAACGGTCAGAGGCAACTCATTTTTTGACATCATTTATTAGATAATTTTTCATGATAGATCAGACGATAAGATTAGGACTTATGATAGCGCGTAAGGTTTACGCTCATAGTCCATGGGGAAGTTTTCCGGACAGACCGCAATGTATTAGAGAACCTAACGAGGTAGCAGAAATAATTAGAAGTCGGCTTTTGGATGATAAGCCTTGCATGATTGCCAGGTTCGGAGCCAATGAGTTGTCAGCAATGGTTAATTATTTAGGAGTCAGAATAAGAAAGAGAAGTGTGTCAGAATATATTTTTGAAAATTCACCATCATGGTGGTGGGATGAAAAGGTTATTGATTTGATGCATACAGGAGCTGGCTTTTTCCCTCCACAGGAAGACAAACTTGAAGAATTTAGTCAATTAATGATAGCAGATACGCCTCAAGTCGATATTCTCGGATCTTGGCAGCCAAATGAAAGGTATTTTCAAAATGAACTGAAAAATGCCATTAAAGTGCAGTTGCTGGTTCTAGATCCTTATTGGGCGGAAAAGCCGTGGACATCAGCATTGGAGGGTAAGAAAGTTTTAGTTGTTCACCCGTTTACAGAAACAATCAAGAAACAATACAAGAAGCGGGAATATTTGTTTGAAAACAATCTGTTACCCGAGTTTGAACTAAAGACAGTGCAGGCTGTGCAAAGTGTTGCCGGAACAAAGACCGCTTTTGCAGATTGGTTTGAAGCGTTGAACTTTATGAAAGAGGAAATCGATAAAATTGATTATGATATTTGTTTGATTGGAGCTGGAGCTTATGGGTTTCCATTGGCCGCACATGTTAAGAGGCAAGGGAAAAAAGCGTTTCATGTTGGAGGCAGTTTGCAGCTTCTGTTTGGGATACGAGGAAAGCGATGGGAAAGTCCCGACTATCATCATACTTATGACTATCCCGGGCTCGTCAATCAACATTGGGTTACTGCCAGCCAAAAGGAAAAGCCCAAAAACTCTGATCTCGTAGAGGGAGGCTGTTATTGGTAACTTAATTCGTGGTCAACTGAAGTCATCAGTTTCTATTATAATTCCCCAAATCCTAATTTTTGTTGATCCTCTGTTTACTTTTTGCCAGTGAAAGCATGTGACTGGCTAGAATGGTGCTGATTGCTTCATCTATTTATTTGGGTGAGGTAAAATTCAATTCGTCAATACTTAATAAAATGAAATGAGTTATACGGACTTACTTACGATATCCATGCCTGTTTATGAAAGGAAGGATTTTTTTCTTACTGCTCTTGAAAGTGCATTGAACCAGACCGTAAAGTGTAAGATCATTGTTGTTGACAACTGTTCTTCTCATGATTACTTTGAAAAAGTTTGTGAAGAAAAAGGCGTTCCTTATTATCGGAATAGTGAGAATATTGGAATGGCAGGTAATTTTGCTCGTGGCTTTGAGCTTGCAAGTTCAGAGTTTGTGATGAATCTGCAAGATGATGATCAGTTGTCACCTATCTATGTAGAATCATTTTTAGAAGCTTATAATCGACATCCGAATATTGATATTTTCTATTCTGATTTTATTCGCTTAACCAATGAAGGCATGTTGCCGCATAAGCATACGCTTCCCTTTGGTTATATGGAAAATGGTCAAAAAATCATCGAATATGGAATTCGATTTAAGTTAGGTTTTCCCTATATGGCAAGTGCTATAAAACGCTCAATTGTAAAAGGGTTTGAAGCAAATATTGAAGGCAGTGGGTGTTATGACTGGGTGTGGATCTATTCTGAAGCAGATGAGTTCTCGTTTTATGGTGACTCACGAAAGTTGTACGTTTTTAGGGATCATGATGAACAGGATACGAAAAGAAATTTATTGAGGTATGCGATGACGTTACCTTACATATATGATGAAATCCTAAGGGAAAAAGTTGCCGATGTTGGACTTAAGCGAAAGGCAACCCGAAATGCATTTTGGGAGTTGATTCGATTGAAGACTTTGGCTGATAAAGGTCTGATTGACGACTTTGTGGAAAAGAATACGGTGTTTAGCAGTTATCTTAAACATAAGTTAGAGGAGGATGGAAGATTGAGATTAATCTTTCGCATGCCTAGAAAGATGGTTTGGTTTAATTACCGGGTTATACAAAAATTGAAATTGAACACATAAACCTTTATCACTATATCCGGGGCAAAGACCCCTTTATTCTTTTGCTTTAATATTCATTTGCCCAGCTTGGAAGTAGCAAAGGCTTTCTTTTGATTCCTAGCGACGAATGACTATTGGAAGTAGTAATGAAATACTTAAAATTGAAACTTGTGAAGATTCTTTGGTTAACCAATTCCCTTTTTCCTGAAGTATATGCTAAACTGAACATGAAAGCACCTGTAACCGTTGGGTGGGTGAATTCTGCAGCGAAAGCACTTTTAAAACAGAATCCATCCATCAGTTTAGGGGTGGCGTCTTTTTACAAGGGGAAAGTGTTTCAAGAGATAGAAATTGATCGGATAACTCATTATCTAATTCCAGAGGCAATTAGAGCCACACTGCACACTGATCGTGATGACCATCTTTGGCGAACAGTGAAAGCTAAATTTAGTCCTGATGTTGTTCACATCCATGGATCGGAGTATCTACATTCTTATGCTTTTGTAAGAGCATGCGGCGCTGAACGGGTTGTGGTTTCAATTCAGGGGCTGGTTAGCGTTTATGAACGGTATTATTATGGGAGTATTGACTTTATGGAATTGCTGAAGTCGACTACGATCAGGGATTTGTTGCGTCTCGATACGCTTTTCTCACAGCATCGTAACATGGCAGAAAGAGGTAACTATGAGCAGTTACTCATTCGAAAAGTAGGACATGTTATCGGCCGGACCTCCTGGGATAGAGATCATACATGGGCTATTAACTCTGATGCGAGATACCATTTTTGTAATGAGACATTGCGCCCGTCGTTTTACAAGCATCGCTGGTCGCTTGAAAATTGTGACCCTTGCCGCATTTTTGTAAGCCAGGCTCATTATCCGATAAAAGGACTTCATCAATTGATAAAAGCACTACCGTTTGTATTAAAACATTACCCAAATACAAAGGTCTATGTTGCCGGGAATAACTTCTTTAAGAACAAAGGAATTCGGATAAGTGGTTTTGGGAACTACATCAATAAGCTGATTAAAAAGTTGGATTTGGAAGACAAGGTGGTGTTTACGGGTCTGCTGTCGGAGCAGGAAATGTGTGAGCAGTTCTTGAAATCAAATGTCTTTGTTTGTCCTTCAGCAATAGAGAACAGTCCTAATTCTGTAGGTGAGGCTCAACTCCTTGGGGTTCCCTGTATCGCATCGTATGTTGGAGGAACCGCTGATCTTGTTGAAAATGGCAAATCGGGCCTTCTTTATCGTTTTGAAGAAGTTGAAATGCTTGCTGCCAATATTTGCCGTTTATTTTCGGATAAAAATTTAGCTCAAAAACTATCAGAAGAAGAAAAGCTGGTGGCAATGGAAAGACATCATGAAATCAATAATGCCATTGAGCTTGGTAGCATTTATTCTCAGATAATCTGTCAGAAAAGTCAGTGACTACTCATTGAATAAGGCACCTAAAGACTGGATAGCTGAGATTATATAGGCTTGAAGGTCTTAGTGTTTGTGAGAAAATAAATATGAGATGATTGAACAAAAATTATCAAGGATACTGCCGTTTACTGGTTTGATTCTTGCCGTTTATTCTGTCCAGCGATATTCTTCATTTCCACTTGGGAATACCATAATATGGTGGGGGATCAATTTATCTATTTTGTTGTGTTTTGCACTTCTTGCTCGTTACAGTGTGATCGGCAATGAGGATAAGCAAACAACACAAATTATTCGGTGGTATTTGATCTGGAATGGCTTTAATATTCTCCGAGGGCTCTTTATTGCTGAATTGTATTGGGATTACAAAGGCCTGATCGAAATGGGAATGGCCTTAATGATACCTTTGGTCGTTTATTTAGCATTAGATAGAGAGAGAGTACGATCTTTTCTTGCATTCTTTTTAAACATAGCTATTCCGGTTTCATTCCTTTTTCTTCCGGTGCTTCCAATTGGAGGATGGGGGTGGTACGTATTCCCGGTTAGTTTGATGATGCTGTTTTTCCCGGCTTTGCCTATACGCGGGAAAATCTATGTGCTAGTAATTACAGCCCTTGCTGCTTTTGGTGATGTTGGAACCAGAAGTCATACCATAAAATACCTGATGCCGGTTGTCCTTCTCATCGGATTTTATACGACTCGGAATTTTGCATTGTCAGGACGATTAATGAAGCTTGCTCAGCGACTTCTCATGGTTGTTCCATTCCTGTTTTTTATACTGGCATTGACAGGCGTTTTTGAAATCTTTAAGATGGATCAGTATATAAAAGGAGAGTATGTGGAAACAAGAGAGAATTCAGAAGGTGAAATTGTTGAAGAGAATTTAACTGTGGATACCCGGACTTTCTTGTATGCTGAAGTTTTACAGTCTGCTTTGAAATATGATTATTGGTTAATTGGTCGGAGTCCGGCAAGAGGAAATGAAACAGTACACTTTGCACATCTAGGGAAAGAAACGACCGGACGTCAGGAAAGGTTAAGGAATGAGGTTGGCGTTTTAAATGTTTTTACATGGACCGGTGTTGTAGGTGTTATTTTATACTTTCTAGTGTTTTACAAGGCATCATTTTATGCCATTTTTCGATCGAATAATATTTACGTCAAGTTAATAGGGCTTTTTGTGTCTTTTCGCTGGGTTTATGCTTGGGTTGAAGATTATCAGGGTTTTGATATGAACAACTTTGTGATTTGGCTAATGATTGGGATGTGTTTTTCTTCTGCCTTTCGCAAAATGAGCAATGTTGAGATTAAGTTGTGGATTTGGGGCATTTTTGACAGCAGATACTTAGCCAAGTACAGATTATATACAAGGAAGGAATTTAGTAAGTCAATTTAATCATTAGTAGTTATTTATAGATAATGAATAGCAGTTGTAATATAGCAGTCTTAATGACCTGCCACAATCGGAGAGAAAAGACGCTGAGGTGCTTGAAATCATTGTTCGCGGCTTCGTTCAGACCAGAAGATAGTTTTGATGTTTACTTGGTTGACGATGGATCAACGGATGGAACGGGAGAGGCAATAAAGCGGGAATTCCCGGATGTTAATCAGATAAAAGGGAATGGGAACTTGTTCTGGAATCAAGGAATGAGATTAGCCTGGGATACGGCCAGTCATGAGAAAAGTTATGATTTCTATTTATGGCTCAATGATGATGTAATTTTAGAAGACTTTGTATTGATTGAGATGCTTGAATGCTTTCGAGAAAGTAATCAGGATAACAATGAACCCGCTGTTATCGTCGGAGCCTGTCAGTCATCTGCGAATAGCAATGAATTCTCATATGGTGGAAGAACTGATTCTGGAGAGGTTATCCCAAATGGAAGTTTACAGCCTTGCAAATACATTAATGGTAATGTTGTGTTAGTTCCAAAGGAAGTTTATAATATACTAGGGAACTTATCCGCTGATTATACTCATGCGATGGGAGATATTGACTATGGACTTCGAGTTCAATTAGCAGGGATGAGCTGCTATACAACAAAAAGGTATGTTGGGATATGCCCCAGGAATACAGAAGCGCCTGGTTGGAAGAATCCCCGGGTTCCACTATCGAAAAGGTTGAAAAGTGTTTATTCTCCGAATGGACTTAACCTTAAAGAATACATCATTTTTAGAAAAAAATTCTGGGGACATAGGTGGGTTGTTTTTGTCATAAAAGCCTATCTGAAAGTGATTTTCCCAAACTTGTATACTAAGCTATTAAACAAATAAGAATGAGACTTGCACCCATTTGTCTTTTTACCTACAATCGATTGGCTGAAACAGAGCAAACCATTGAATATCTAAAGAATAATTTTCTGGCAAAGCAAAGTGAGCTTTTCATTTTCTCAGATTCATATAAAAATGAACAATCCAAACCCAAAGTCAAGGCGGTAAGAGATTATATCCGAACTGTAGACGGATTTAAGTCGGTTACCATCTTTGAAATGTCAACAAATTTGGGTTTAGCCAATTCTATAATTTCCGGCGTAAGCAAAATCATCAAGAAGTACGGGAAAGCTATTGTGTTGGAAGATGATTTGATTACATCGTCAAATTTTCTGGATTATATGAATCAGTCACTGGATTATTATGAGTTTAATTCTAAGGTTTTTTCAATTGCTGGTTACAGTATTAAGGTTAATACTCCGGCTGACTTTAAAAGCGATGTCTATTTTAAGGGAAGAGCTACTTCGTGGGGGTGGGCGACATGGGAAGATCGCTGGAATTCGGTGGACTGGGAATTAAATGACATCAATGCATTTTTTAAAAGCAGAAAGCAGAAACGGCATTTAAGGAAGCATGGTGATGATCTGTTAAAAATACTGCGAGACTATACTAAGGGGAGAAATGACTCTTGGGCAATACGTTTTGCCTACAATCAGATCAAAAGTAATAAGGTAAGCGTAGCTCCTGTGATTTCGAAAGTAAGGAATATTGGGTTTGGAGGTGATGCTACGCATTGCAAAGCTGTGTATAACCGGGACAAAATATTGTTTGATGTTTCAGGAAAACGTCAATTTAATTTGACTCCAAAAGTCCATTCAGAACCAAAAATTGAAAGACAACTAAGATTACATAGTTCTAAGCCTCAAAGGGCACTTGGAAAGATATTAAACTATTTAATAAGGAAGAAGATTATTAGTAGTATAGGCAACATTCGGTATGTGAAGTAAAACTATTTTTTATGAAAATTGGTATATGGGGAAACTATTGCTACGGCAATTTTGGAGACGACCTAATGGCTGTGTCAATCGCGAACTATCTGAAAAGAAAAGGACACCAGCCAATAGTTTATCGATTAGATTATGTGCTGGCCAGTTTATTTAATATCGAAGTGGAGAATTCCGTACTTAAACTGGTAGAAAAAGTTGATTTTTTATTTATTGGAGGCGGAGGAATGCTGGTTGTCGATTCCTTTTTGAGACAATTTTTAAGTCCTGTAGCTCGCAGCTTTGAACGTGACTTTAAGGAGTTCAATGAAGCTTTGGATCGTTATAAAAAGAATGTTTATCCCATTTCAATTGGAGGAAATGGCAATGGTGACTCCAATCTACCCAGGCAACGTAAGAAGTTTTTTTCAAGTTCATTTGCCTGTAATGGAACCTTGAGACTCAAAGGTGATCTTATGCTAACAAAAACGCTGGGGAAAGAGTATACATACATTCCTGATATTCTATTGGGTACTGCAAATCAGTTTAGAGTTAATCCTGATAGACTTCTAAAATCAAAGAATAATGAAACATGGATTGGACTAAACTTGCTATCCAAGAGTCTAAAGGATGAAACCTGGTGTCAGGAATTAATTGATCTGGCGAATAAGAACTCTAATATTAAATTGTTTTTTATCAAGACACATTTAGAAAATTATCCGGTTGATTACGAATATTTGCCGGACGAATTATCTGAAAATGTAAAGATCTATCAGTATGCAAATATTGAAGAGACTTTAACCTTTCTAGCCTCATTAGACTTTGTCATATCCTCCAAGTTGCATGTTGGGCTTACAGCCTTGTCATTGGGGACTCCGTTTCTAAGTTTTAAGGCTAAAAAGAAAACGCTGGCACAATTAAAGGAACTGGGGGCTGAACATGCCATACTCCATGGGAAAATGAGTCTTCAAGAAATAGCGAATGAATATTTTGATAATAATTTTCGAATTGACATCAATCAGGTATGTGATATGGATAAATTACACTCTTTAAAGGAGGAAAGTAAAAAACATTACCAGTTTGTTGATCAGGCTATTGAGGCGAATAGTTAATCTGAGTGTTATTGATTATGGCGAATAAAAAAGTTCTTTTTCTGCTACATATTCCACCTCCAGTTCATGGGTCATCTATGGTTGGAAAATATATTAAGGAAAGTGAGTTGATTAATCAAGCGTTTGTTTCCAGGTACGTAAACTTATTAGCCTCAAAGGAAGTCCGCTATTCAGGAAAAGCCAGTCTCCAAAAAATTGTAGGAGTCTTCATCCTTTTTTATCGATTATTAAAAGAACTAATTTACTATAAGCCTGATTTGTGCTATTTGGCATTGACAACCACTGGATTCGCATTTTATAGAGACGTTATCCTGGTAGTACTGATCAGGACGTTTAGGGTAAAGCGAATTTTTCATTTGCATAATAAAGGAGTGGTGCAGCACGATAAATCCTGGTTTAATAAGAAGCTTTATGAATTTGTTTTTTGGGATGCTGAAGTGATTCTTCTATCGAAGTTTCTTTATGCTGATGTTGAAGCTTATGTCCTGCCGGAAAATGTTCATGTTTGTGCCAATGGTATTCCTGAAAAGACTGGAGAAGCAAAGTTGAACCGTTTCTCAGAGGCTGGATTGGTGAAGATTTTATTTCTTTCTAATTTGATTGAAACAAAGGGGGTTTATATTTTGCTTGAAGCGTGCAAAATTTTGAAGGAAGGGGATATTCAGGTTAGTATTGATTTTATTGGGGGAGAAGGAGATATCTCCGCTGAACAATTCGAGGCAAAGGCCAGAGAGCTTGGACTAGATACGGTACGGTATCTTGGTAAAAAGTTTGGAGAAGAGAAGAACAGAGCCTTTAAAGAGGCTGATATATTTGCTTTTCCTACTTATTATCCGAATGAGTGTTTTCCTTTAGTGTTGTTGGAAGCAATGCAGCATGGTCTGCCTGTGGTTTCAACGCCTGAAGGGGGAATTGCTGATATTGTTGAGGATTCAAAGACTGGCTTTTTAGTTCCTCAACGAAGTGCAGAACAAGTTGCGACTAAACTTAAGTTTCTAATTCAGAATCCAGATGTGCGGGTGTCTATGGGGAAAGCAGGGCGGCAACGGTATGAGGAGAACTTTAAGTTGAACACCTTTGAACGTAAACTATCTCAGATCATCAAGCAGGTGACAGAAGCAAAAAGTACTGCCCGAAGAATTGTAGTCTAAAATATGACTTTTAGTTATTTGCGAAGAATACCTTAATCTTACTTTATCATGAAAACAGCTAGTTTTCCACTTCTGGGCTATCCGGTTTATTGTCAGGATTTATCAGCGATGCCCCAAAACCGGAAATTGATTATCAATACCTTAAACGGGCACTCCTATACTGTTGCTAAAAAAGACAAAATTTTTAGTCATGCTTTACGGACCTCTGATATTCTGTTACCGGACGGGATTAGTGTTGTTATGGGAGCTAAAATTCTAGAAGGGAAAAGGATTAAAAAGATTGCCGGCTATGATGTGTTTTTGCATTTAATGAATTTACTTGAACAACAGAATGGCTCCTGCTTCTTTTTGGGGGCGATGCCTGATACGCTAAAAAGGATCAAGGAAAAATTAGAAACTGAATTTCCACATGTTCGGGTTGGAAGTTTCTCGCCTCCCTATAAGCCCGTTTTCTCAGAAGAAGATAGCCGGTTGATGTGCGAGCAGGTAAATCTGTTTTGTCCGGATGTTTTATTTGTGGGTATGACAGCCCCCAAACAGGAGAAGTGGGTGCATGAAAACAAGGAAAAGCTTGATGCCCGGATTACCTGCTCTATAGGTGCTGTTTTTGACTTTTATGCCGGGACATCGGAGCGACCTCCAAAGTGGATGATTGATATGAAGCTGGAGTGGCTGGGACGGCTGCTTAAAGAGCCTAAACGCATGTGGCGAAGGTATCTGCTGTCAACCCCGGTTTTTTTTATTGATGTGTTTCGGCATAAATATGGCCTTGCCAAAAATGGGGAGCAAAGCCAACTGCAGAATTACACTCCAAACCGACCGGCATAGTCAGTTCGGGAGTAAATCGCATAATATCTTAAAGAACAAGTCCCGATCCAAAACATGCTGGAGCGGGACTTGTATTAAAGATTCAAATCGAAATGTGGATTACACTCAAATCTACATGATAACGATCTTATCTTGAAATGTTTGTCTTTTTGAGACGAGTTTGATGATGTAAGTTCCCTTTCGCAGTTGAGAAAGGTTGAGCTTTTCTTCCATCGAACCGAAAGAAGCAGCAAGTAACTTTTTAATAACCAGGTTACCGGTCATGCTGAAAACAAATACTTCACAATCATCACCCGACAAATTCTCTGCTTTGATATTGATTTGTCCATCCGATGGATTTGGGTAAACAGAGGCTTTCAATGCATCAGCTGTTGGGTCAAGGTCGCCGCCAATTCCAGAATCCATCTGAAGGTTATTCACAACGAAGTAGTTATCAAATGATTCCAATTCGTTGCCCGCGATGTCCAGAATGGGAGTAGCTCCCCTGCTGTAGCTTATAATAATTTCATCATCGTACTGGTAATCTGAATCAAGGTCCAGGTGAATTTCGTTGTTGTTAACAGTTATTTTCTGAACCGATCTGCCATCACTGAAAATGAAATCAGAATGGATTTGTTCGTTCTTCAGATTTTCTGACTTAATAGTCTCGCTATACGATAGAATGACCCGGTTGGGCTTGTTAGGATTCACTTCGCCTTTGACAATTTTTCCGTTTATGATGACTTGAATGGTGATATTCGCATTGGTTGTCAGTGGAATGGTGCCATTGTCGGTTACAACAACCAACAGGTTGATTGTTTCTGAAGCGGTAGCCTCAAAAGCATTGGCGATATAGATTTCACCGGTTTGTGGGTTTATCGCGAATATCCCTTCTTCGTTGCCGGATAAGATAGAGAACGTTAGCTGTTGCTCGGGATCCGGATCGGTAGCAATGATCTGGCCAATCAAGTCGCCCACTTTGTTATTTTTGCGCAGCTCAAAGCTTTGGTCATGAACCACCGGGCTTTGATTCAGCTGTACACCGGTAATCTGAATAGTTACCTGCGCAGTGGCTGAAAGCGGAGTTGAAGCATTATCCTTCACTTCAACGGTCAGAATGATGGTTTGATCACTTGTTGTTAAAATATCTGCGGCTGCAACTATCACACCACTGGTCTCATCAATGCTGAATAGTCCATTCGCATTTCCTTCAACAATACGATACGACAATTGCTGACCTTCATCGGGATCTGAAGCAAGAACTTCACCAATCAAATCATTTACTTTGATGTTTCCTTCAAGCTGAACATTAAGGTTCTGTGCTACCGGACTTTGGTTGATCGCTGCAATTTTTAGACTGATAATGGTGATGTTGGCCTGTGCTGACAACGAATTGCTTGCATCATCAGTAACCTGAACGATCAGTGAAAAGGTTTGATCACGGTCTTTTTCAATTGTGGTGTTGGCAAAAATTTCACCGGTTTTAGGATCAATTCTGAACAAGCCGGCTTCATTGCCTTGAACAATCGAATAGGTAAGCTGATCACCTGCATCAGGATCTGTTGCAATAACTTCTAAAATCAGGTCATTGCTTACGATGTCTGTTGGTATCTCTACCATTTGGTCATCGATAACCGGGCTGTGATTCAGCGAAATTCCAAGAATGTTAATTGTTGCGGTAACGTTGATCGCCAGTGGTTCGCTCGCATTGTCTTTCACTTCAATTCCCAGTACAATAGACTGATCTGTAGTTGTGAGGTAATCAACAGCAGCCAAGATTTCTCCGGTTGCCTGATTGATTGAAAATAAGCCAGCCTCATTTCCCTGTACGATACGATAGCTCAGTTGTTGACCTTCGTTGGGGTCAGAAGCAATGATTTTTCCAATCAAATCGTTGACCACTATATTTCCTTCCACATTAACCAAAAGGTTTTGGGCTACAGGAGCCTGATTGACTTGTGATGAATGAATAGTGATTGTTACACTTGCAGTGGCAGAAAGTGGCTCCGGATGATTATCGGTTACTTTCACCTCCAGGGTGTAAACTTGGTCTTCGCTTGCCGGAATATTTGCATTGGCAATAATCTCTCCGGTTGCCGGATCAATTGAAAATAACCCTTCCGCATTGCCGGCCGTAATGGCAAAGCTAAGCGTTTGTCCGTCATCCGGATCGCTTGCCTGAAGTTGCCCAATTATATCATTGGCATTTTTAGGCTCGTTAATTTCAAACGATTGAGATTGGATTACAGGCATCTGATTCAAGGCGGTATTATTCCGATTGTATAAGTCATTGACTTCATCGCTTGTTAATGCTGAATTGTAAATTCGGACTTCATCCATAAGCCCTTCATACAGCAAGGACGGATTTTCCTCATCTCTTCCAGCTCCCACCAATAAATTGTAGCCTTCGCCTGATTCGATTGTTCCCGTTGCATCTATTGAAAGTAAAACTTTGTCATCCAGGTAGAGTACTTTTTGGGTGCCATCATATGTGACGGTGACCAGGTGCCAATTGCCATCCCACAATTCGGCAACATCATTGATATTCATCCATGCGTTTGTTGTTCCGCTTGTTTTAAATGAGATGCTCTGTAAGCCAGGGTGAATGTACAGGGCGTATGAGTCAGTACTGGGGCCACCATGCATGATAACTCCCTGATAAATATTGGAGCTGGATTGAGGTAAAATCCAGGCGCTTAAGGTTAATTCGTCCTGAACGTTTGCACCAAAGCTGTTGCCCATGGTGATGTAGCCTGTTCCGGTGAGCTGTAACCCTCCTTCATTGATTCCATCGACTCTTAGTTCTTCATTGATAATTGTTCCATCGTTGGAATCATGCGAGTCAATGGCTATTTTTCCTGAAGCCTCTTCGAATAAGTATTCGGAGTAGGTTGGCGAAAGATCTGGTAACTGGATATTTACAGCTTGACTTTTTGAAGCTGAAACGTTGCCGGCAGCATCCTTGGCCCAGGCATATAGGGTATGTGAGCCAACTTCAGAAAGCGTATATGAAACCGGTGCAGACGCCAGCCATCCGCTAGCAGTGGCTGCAGGTGATGTTGCTGTTTCGGTAATCAGGAAGCCAGTTACAGCGGTATTGTCATTGGCCGTAAATTCAGAAACAGGCACTGTCAGTGTGCTGTAGCTTGCCGGAACAACAAATGATGCTATTGTCGGAGCTATTGCATCGGGAGCAGGGGCTATATCTTGTGCATTGATTTGAATGCTGACTTGAGCTCTTGCTGCCAGAGGAGTGGAAGCATTATCCATTACTTGAACAGTAAGCAAAATCGTTTGATCTACAGTGGCATTGATGTCGCTATTAGCCGTTAGCAGGCCGGTTGATGGATCAAGCGCAAACATGTTGCCTGCATTTCCATCGACAATTGTATAAGTCAATGTTTGATCCGCATCTGGGTCGGAGGCCATAATTTGCCCAATGGGCTCATTAGCCGCTTTTGATCCGTTGATCTCAAACGATTGATCCTGAATTACAGGAGTTTGATTGTCTTTTTCAGTTGCAGTTCCTTTTGTTCTAATAAGAATTTTAGATGTAAAAGGAGCTAAACTAATTGATCCTGAAACCTCATTCCCATCTAAATCCCTGTAAAGAGAAGAACCTAAACTAATGGCTTTGGTTTGTTTGGTGTCATTGTAGAACAACTCTTCAACTTCACCATCAGCAAGTGGAGTCTCATCAACAGTTGAATTTGCATCCTGTCCGGTTGTGGATTTCCAGTTTGAAAAAGTCAAATACGAATCCTGATTCCTGAATGTTCCGGTTTTATGCTTGCTATAGTATTTGTTGTTGTTGTAGGTATGTGATGCGCCATTGCGCTCACCAACAACCCTTGTGTCAGAATACTTTTCAAAATTCTTCTCAAACACGTAAATGGTATTATTAATGATGTTGCAGTTGCCATTTTCTTCATCACTATAAATACCGTAAAGACCATCTATAATGGTGTTTCCATCTACCGTGATGTTATTGTTTTCATGTAGATAGATAGAGCCAAATCCGGTGTATCCAATTGTGTTTCCTTTGACTAATACATTCTTGATGTTGTTGTCCATGTAAATCCCAAAACCAGAGCTGTATGCCGAGTTGGTCCCGTCATTGTTTCCTCTGGTATTCAAAATTATGTTGTTTGTTACTTCCGAGCCGTCTGCTACTTCTCTGGTTGGACTTGGACTAAACGTGTAAATAGCTCCTCCATCATCTTTTACTAAACAGCTGTTGTTGATAAAGTTTTTGTCAATAATAGAATTTGGAGTGTTCCAGTTAATTCCTGTATAGCCTACATTCTCAATGCGGTTGTACCTGACAATATTCGTTGAACCAGCACTGATAGTTATTGCCCTTCCATCCTGCTCATTTCCCATTCCAGAAAGGCCGAAGTTATCAAATAGGGCCGTGTTGGTGATGGTGTTATCAAGTATGCTTGAATTGGACGTTAACTGAGCGTGAAAGGCAATGTGGTTTGCGCCCTCTATCAGCATATTTTTGTAGGTACCATGGGTATCATGGTTAATATAGGTTCCCTTGGAATCCGGATTTATGATATCCACCTGATCAATGGTCAAATAATCACAATAATCCATATTAATGGCAATGCCGGAACTTTGGAGTAATGCTAAATTTTCGATGGTGATATAGTCCTTGTTATTCATGGTGATAAGGTTCGATATGCTGGAACCTCTTACCTCATAATTTGCGGGACTATTGCCAGCAGTAGTCCATAAATAGACGGTTTGGGTTGATGAATTGTAATAGTATTCTCCCGGCTGTGTAAGGAATTCGAGCTTATTGTTAAGAAAGAATCCATCTCCTTTAGTTATGGTGTATTGTGGAGCCGAGTTTATGGTTAGCTGTTGAGAGGAAGAGGAAGTTACCGTTCTGGTTGCCATTCCCCATTTGTTTGTTCGTATAATAGCTTTAGCTCCAGCGTAACTTATTCCCCCTGGAAGATCTGATGAGCTAAACGAAGTCGTGCTCGCTACTGAGGTTACATCGTAATAACCTGATTTGGGCATTCGTGCCAGCTGAATCCGCTTTCCATTTAGAAATAGCTGATTGATATTTTCGGATACTTTTGCTTTATAAATATTCCCTGAGTGAACTGTCCATCCGGTTATTTCCTTTGAACCATAAATTTTTGGTTTTTCACCAGTACCATAGGCTCCATAGGTAATTGGGCTGCCGGCACTTCCTGATGTTGAGGGTACTAGAGTGCCTACCCATTCATCTCCTCTTTTGAATAATATTTTGTCTCCTGCACTTGGTCTAAAGCTGTTAACTTTAGCCAATGACTTCCATGCTTGCCCGGCACTTGTACCGGCATTGGAATCATTTCCTTCGCTGCTGCTTACGTAATAGCTATTTTGGGCTATTAGTGAAGCTGGTAATAATAGGAATATGATTAATATTAAGTCTCTCATCTCTCTCTTCATCTTTCCCTGGTTTAATATAATCTTATTCGATTAATTTTATTGATATTTCTGATAATTGTATATGAGTCAGTCCTGAATACAGGAATGTACTCGTCATGAATAAATGCCTCTCTCTCCAATTCCGAATAACTGCATGGGGTTGGAGGTAGTGTCATAACTGATCCGTATTGGTCTCGACTTAAGTCCAATAGGAGCATCTTGTTGTTTCCCTTAAAATAATGTTGATAAAGCTTTCCTTTGTGACTGGTAAGCTGGTTAGTTAAGAGTGTTTGACTATTCAAACATTTAATGCTTTGCTTGATTTTACTTTGTCTTGTCAAATGTCAATTTGATTTCTGTTAATATTAGTATCTGTCTCACACAAAATCCCGCTTCACGATAATATAAACACATTCAAATTTACGATTAGTATGATGCTGTAATATGCATGGTTGATGCATCTATAGGTTTCAGACTATTTTGTAAAAAAAGAGATTGAAGCAATTAAAGCTTCAGGCTCACTGCGCTAAATCATGATCAATTGGTTATTGAAGCATGCGGATTCCATGGAAGGCATGTGTCAAGTTCTTCCTTCCTCTTGCCATTAATAGCGATAGCTTTATGGGCAGGAGAAAAAAGGATTTAACATCATCAACCAAATTCGATTCTGACTTTTTTTGATAGTTAAATAGTGACAAGGCTTGAGGAAACAAGCCGAAAATTAAGGATAAATCTACATCTAGTGTTTTCAAGAGTCAATTTGATTACTGTTAATATTAATACCTATCTACACACAAATCCCACTTCACGATAATATAAACACGCTCAAATTTCAACTGCAATATTGGGGAAAAAAAGTAAAACGAAATAATGGACTTAACCATATCGCACAATTTATATCGAGTCTAAATAAGGTTTTTGAGGTTGATTTCCTTGGTTTTACAGGTAGTGTGGTAGCTTTTGTTGAGCTTTGGTTCATGAAAAAAAAATGACCATTTCTTTTCATGAATAAAAATGTTAAGGGGATTCTGGGGTTTATTGGCGGTTAGCCTCATATTGCTTCTTGTTACAAATTTGTCTTTTTGAATGGAATTAAAGTGGTTTCTATTTCGTTAAAGGGGATGTTTTTTAGTGTAAGGTGAAGAAGGTGAGTGAGATGTCTTTGTTTTGGAGAGGTCCTTTTTATAGCATCTCAAGCTTCTGAATAGGCGGGTTGATGCAGTTTTACGTGAAATTACCCATTGTTTTCTAGTCCTTGGCGTTGGATATTTGAAGAAACAATTCAATCAACCGTTTCTGAATTGATGACAGGACAAAAAACGGTTGGAGTGAATGTTTAGAAAAAACAGAAAACGGTCAGCCGTTTAGTTTTCATTGTTCGATAATTCAGCATTTTCCAAACAAATGTACCCAAAGAGAATGGGAGGCAAAGAGCGAAGCTGTATCAACCGTAGAAGTTTGTTGGCTGGAAAGGGAGGGAAAACAGCTGGATTTAGGAATTGAAAAATAAAATTTGAAATTATGGTCCACATTAATTCTTCTTACAACTGGTATGCATTATACACTCGGTCGAGGTATGAAAAGAAATTGCATAATGATCTTTTAATGCGAGGCGTGGAAACCTATCTGCCCTTGAAAACTGAAAAGCGAAAGTGGAGTGACCGGGTAAAAGTTGTTGAAGAACCTTTGTTGCGGGGCTATGTCTTTGTCAAAGTAAGTAATCGCGAGTACTTCGATGTGGTTAATAACCCCGGGGCAGTTTGCTATGTCTCGTTTAACGGCAAACCAGCAGCTATTCCTGAAAAACAGATACAAGACCTGAGGTTGTTTGTTGAGGCCTATAATGATAACCTGAACGTCACCAAGGATCGTATTGTTAAAGGCGATGTGGTTACGGTTAAAAGTGGCTTGCTTAAAGGTGTTCAAGGAGAAGTGATTGAAATTCGTGGAGCAAAACGAATTGTGCTTCGGTTCCGGAGTTTAGGCTATTGTGTCCACACAGATATTTCGATGGACGAAATTGAGTTTGCAAAAAAAGATAAGTCATAAAACATACAATGGTGAATAGTTGATGATTTCGTTGGAGAAAGGGACTTTTCCTTCGTTATTCAATCTTCCGGATTAATTCCTCACCTACTTACCTTTAATTGATTCAAAATTAGCTGGCTTTCGAGATCAAGCTGAAAATCTGAGCATTCGGAACAGAGGTTCCATGGATGATTTTGGCTTGTCAAAAACAGAAGTTTGCATTGGTTAATGTGAACTTTAACGCTTCTTTTATGCTTGAAAGGCAACACTTCAGATAGCTAAAATCGAAAATTAAAAACAGATTAGGTATGAAAATTTTAATTGTTGGTAACATGGGCTATGTTGGCCCTGGTGTGGTAAGCCTGCTTAGGCGAAAGTATCCCAATGCTGAGTTGATCGGTTTTGATATTGGGTATTTTGCCAGTTCTCTTACCAATGTGGCCTTTCAACCAGAAGTACGATTAAACAAACAGGTTTTTGGTGATGTAAGAGAGTTTCCTGTTGACGTATTGAACGGGGTAGATGCTGTTGTTTATCTGGCGGCTATTTCCAATGACCCAATGAGTGCAATTTATGAGCAGATGACCATGGATATTAATTATCGCTCTTGTATTCAGATTGCCAAAAAGGCGCGGGAGTTGGGAGTTAAGTCTTTTGTTTATGCATCAAGCTGTAGTATGTATGGTGAAGCTGATGATTACCCAAAAACGGAGGCTGATACTCTGAAGCCTTTAACAGCTTATGCGCGGTCGAAGGTTGCTGCAGAAGCCGAACTTGGACCACTGGCCAACAAGGATTTCACAATTACCTGCCTGCGTTTCGCCACTGCTTGTGGAAACAGCGATCGCTTACGGCTGGATCTGGTCTTGAATGATTTTGTTGCCGGAGCCATTATTTCAAAGGAAATCAATATTCTAAGTGATGGTACCCCCTGGCGTCCTCTGATTAATGTAAAAGATATGGCTTTGGCACTTGAGTGGGGAGTTCAGCGTAAAGCTTCGAATGGCGGTGATTTTTTAGCAGTGAATACCGGAACCAGTAGCTGGAACTATCAGGTTAAGGATTTGGCTTATGCTGTTAGTGAAATTGTGCCGGGCTGTAAAGTTACGGTTAACCCCGATGCTGCTCCTGACAAACGCTCCTATAAAGTTAATTTCGACTTATATAAGAAACTGGCACCGAATCATCAGCCACGTTACGATCTGTATGCTACTATTCAAGGGCTGTATGACTCCATATCGGGCATGCGTCTGACTGACCCAAATTTTCGGGAATCGAAATTTATTCGCCTACAGGTTTTGGCAGGTCTTCAGAAAGAAGGTTACCTCAATGAAAACCTAAAATGGATTCCGGAACAACAGTATGAGATGGAGCCTGCTCATTAGCCTTTGATTTTAAAGGTAAAATGCCGACTTCAGCCACAGGCTGGCTTGTTCTGTTTTTCAATGTACGTAAACATGCAAAGATGAAAAAGAATAGACTTTTTGACTTAACGAGACTCTTGAATTTAAGGATTCAGATTATTAATTGCTAAGCTGATACGTGTATGAAATCATTTTACAAATAGAAATTATGAAAGTTGTATTATTCTGCGGTGGGATGGGGATTCGCTTGCGGGAGTATTCTGATCAAATCCCAAAACCGATGGTTCCAATAGGATATCGACCGGTTCTTTGGAATATAATGAAGTACTATGCAAGCTATGGACACAAAGATTTTATTTTGTGCTTAGGATATAAAGCAGATGTTATTAAAAACTATTTCATCAACTACGATGAAACGATCTCCAATGACTTTGTATTTACCAAAGGAGGCCGAAACATTGAGTTGCTGAACTCAGATATTAGTGATTGGAAAATTACGTTTGTCGACACAGGCCTGAATGCCAACATTGGAATGCGCCTGATGCAGGTGAAAGAGCACTTGAAAGGTGAAAAAATGTTTCTGGCCAACTACAGCGATGGTTTGACTGACATGCATCTTCCGGATATGATCGACTGGTTTTCTAAAAACCCGGATGAAACGGCGGCATTTATGGCTTATCAGCCTACCCAGAGTTTTCATATCGTTCAACGCCAGGATGATGGCGTGGTGACCAATATCAGTCATATCGGTTCCTCCGGTTTACACATCAATGCAGGCTTTTTTATTCTTCGGAATGAAATCTTCGACTATATGGAATATGGCGACGAACTGGTTGATGAACCCTTTAACCGGCTAATTGAAAAGAACAAACTGACCTCTTGGGAACATAAAGGTTTTTGGGCAAGCATGGATACCTTTAAAGATAAACGGGTGCTGGATGATATTTATGCACAGGGAAATGCACCATGGGAAGTCTGGACAAAGATGGACAATCAGCCTAAAAAACGAACCCGGATGGAAAAAATATTTTTCAACTATGCTGCCATTTAAATTACAGAAAAAAGAGCCTCTTAATCTACTCTTATTGGGAGCGCATTGTGATGATATTGAGATTGGGGCAGGAGGAACCCTGCTAAAGCTTTTACAGGAATATCAGATTGGAAAAGTGAAATGGGTGGTTTTTACTTCGGATGAAACCCGCAAACAGGAAGCCCTTGAAAGCGCCGGAAAGTTTTTATCGGGGGTGAAGGAAAAGGAAATCACGGTGCTTTCAAACCGGGATGGTTTTCTCCCCACCCAAACGGTTCAGGTTAAAGAACATTTTGAGGAGATAAAGAAGGCGTTTGTACCCGATCTTATTTTCACCCATTATCGCAATGACCGTCATCAGGATCATCGGCTGGTTAGCGACCTGACCTGGAATACCTGGCGCAATCATCTGATTCTGGAGTATGAAATACCCAAGTATGATGGGGATCTGGGAATTCCCAATTTCTACGTGACACTTGAAGAAGACATCCTGAAAAAGCGAAACCAAATTTTGATGGATGCTTTCGTCTCGCAGCAATCCAAACATTGGTTTGATGAGAACACATTCAGTGCCCTGCCTCGCTTAAGAGGCATGGAGTCAGCCAGCTTGTTTGCCGAGGCGTTTTACGCCCGCAAAGTTGTCCTCTAAACGAACTACAGGTAAAATATATTGACCATCCCCGTTTTCAGTGGCTTCGGATTCTGGTAGTCCAGCTGCTTAAAGGATGGCTTTAAACATTTATTTTTTATGAAACATTTGAAATGTCCCAGCTGCCAAAGTCAGGAGCTGCATGATTTTTTTGTTGTGAAAAACGCGCCGGTACAAAGTCTGGTCACGATTAAATCTTACGATGAAGCGATTGCAATTCCCCGAAATGACATTACCCTGACTTTTTGCAACCAGTGTGGGTTTATCTTCAACAGTACTTTTGATACATCCATCGATTATTATACCGGAGGTTACGAGGATCAGCAGGGCTTTTCACCCACGTTTAAGGTTTTTATCACTGAACTGACCAACCGATTTATTGAAAAATATGATGTTCGTGAAAAGGATGTGATAGAAATTGGTTGTGGAAAGGGCGATTTTATCAACCTGATGTGCGAACTGGGAAATAACAGAGGCATTGGCATTGATCCGGCTTATGTGCCTGGTCGATCGCAGCCTGACCCTAAAGTTTCATTTATTAAAGAGTTTTATTCGAATGAGCATGGTGCTCTTCCCAATGACGTCATTACCTGTCGGCATACGCTGGAGCACATTCATGCAACCGATGAGTTCTTTAAAACCATTCGGGAGTCGATTCACGAAGGAGACGAGGTCACACTTCTTTTTGAAGTTCCTTGTATTGTTCGAATACTACAGGTACAGGCCTTCTGGGATATTTTTAATGAGCATTGCTCCTATTTTAGTCCAGGGTCATTAGCCCGACTGTTCCGAAAAAATGGGTTTGAGATTTTGGATGAATACCTGGAGTACGATGACCAGTATCTTTTTGTAGAAGCCCGGCCTGTTTCAACAACTTCTGAACGGGTACATCCCATTGAGGAAAGTGTGGCCGAACTGAGAAAGATGGTTGATGACTTTGTCGTACAGATCAATGCACAGCTCAATCAATGGCGCGAACGACTGCTTAAGATGAAAGAGCAGGGGAAAAAAGTGGTTGTGTGGGGAGGCGGCTCCAAATCTGTTGGTTTCCTGACCCAGTTTGATGACCTGAAGGTTATCAAGCATGTGGTTGATATCAATCCGCATATGCAGGGGAACTACATTCCGGGAATTGGTATTCAGTACCAGACACCGGATGACCTGAAGGCTATCCAGCCGGATGTGGTGATAATCATGAATGGGGTTTATAAAAATGAGATTGCGGCCATGCTGAATGAACGAGGCTTACAGCCCGAGCTTATTTGTTTGTAAAACGATAAGAAAGATTTTTAACGACCAAGTTTTCTGAATAGACCTTTTCAGAATAAGCTAAGACCAAACATAGCACATGAAGGATTCTTGTGAAGAGTAATCCGCATAAGAATAATTATTCATTTGGAAAAAAAGAAAGAATATGTCAAAAGTTGCATTAATAACCGGGGTTACCGGACAGGATGGAGCGTACCTGTCGGAGTTTTTACTGAAGAAGGGATACATCGTTCATGGTGTGAAGCGTCGCTCATCTATGTTTAATACTGATAGGATTGATCACCTGTACCAGGATCCACATACAACCAACCGTAATTTCATTTTACATTATGGTGATTTAACCGATAGTATGAACCTGACACGGATTATCCAGGAGGTTCAGCCTGACGAAATTTATAACCTGGCAGCAATGAGTCATGTTAAAGTGAGTTTCGACACGCCGGAATACACGGCCAATGCTGATGGTATTGGTACCTTAAGAATATTAGAGGCTGTTCGCCTGCTGTCCTTAAATAAGACACGAATTTATCAGGCATCAACGTCTGAGTTGTATGGACTGGTGCAGGAAATTCCTCAAACAGAACGAACTCCGTTCTACCCGCGAAGCCCGTATGCCGTAGCTAAAATGTATGCTTACTGGATTACGGTGAATTACCGCGAGGCTTACGGCATGCATGCCAGCAATGGAATCTTGTTTAATCATGAATCACCGATTCGGGGAGAGACTTTTGTTACCCGTAAAGTAACACGGGCCATTTCGAAAATTGCCTTGGGAATGCTCGATAAAGTTTACCTGGGTAATTTAAGTTCAAAGCGCGACTGGGGACATGCCAAAGACTATGTTCGTGCCATGTACCTTATTCTGCAACAGGATAAACCTGATGACTATGTCATTGCGACAGGAATTACAACGACGATTCGTGACTTCATTATTATGGCTTGCGAAGAAGTTGGTCTGGAAGTCGTATTTAAAGGGCAGGGAGTTGACGAAGTTGGTTACTTGGTTGGAGTTGATGAGGTCAAGTTTAAAGAACGGGTTGGAGAACAGTTTCTGGAAGATATACGGATGCGGATTTTATCCGATGACAATGTGATTGTAAAGATAGATCCCATGTATTTCCGTCCTACTGAAGTTGATCTGTTAATTGGCGATCCGGCTAAGTCGCAGGAAGTGTTGGGTTGGAAACCCAAATATGATTTGAAAGGATTGATTGCTGACATGATGGTTTCGGATGTGAAGCTTTTTCAAAAAGAATCTTATCTCCGAAATGGAGGATACCGCATATTGAATTTCTTTGAATAAAGATAGTCCACGCTGAGTAAAAAAGCTGAAAGGATGAGCTGTATCTGCAGAGGCAGATGCAGGCTTTTCTTTCAGCGTCTCAACGTTAACCGACTACTAAACTATAGCTAAAGACATCCTGATACCTTACTTTTCTTCGTGTTCAGGATAAAACTTAAAGTGATTGATGAAGCGAAATAGCAAACTCTATATTGCCGGACACCGCGGGCTGGTTGGATCAGCTTTGCTGGAAAGATTGAAGGCAAAAGGCTACCACAATTTTGTTTTACGTTCTCATGCCGAATTGGATTTGACAAACCAACAGGCAGTGGCTTCTTTCTTTGAGGCAGAGAAACCGGAATATGTTTTTCTGGCTGCAGCAAAGGTTGGAGGGATTATGGCTAACAATACCTATCGGGGCGAGTTTATTTATGAGAACCTGATGATTCAGAATAACGTCGTTCATCAGGCTTATCTTCATGGAGTAAAAAAACTTCTGTTTCTTGGAAGCACATGTATTTACCCGCGTGAAGCTCCTCAGCCCATGAAGGAGAGCAGTCTTCTGACTTCAGTGCTTGAGTACACCAATGAGCCTTACGCTATTGCTAAAATTGCAGGTATCAAGCTTTGTGAAAACTACAACATGCAGTATGGAACCAATTTTATCTCGGTAATGCCGACCAACCTGTATGGACCCAATGACAATTTTGATCTTCAGCGTTCGCATGTATTGCCTGCTCTGGTTCGAAAACTGTTGCTGGGTAAATACCTGGAAGAAGGTAATTGGGAGGCTATCCGGAAAGATTTAGAAAAACGACCTGTTCAGGGAAATGCTGGAGTTGGTTCGACTAAGGATCTGCAGGAGCTACTGAAGCGTTTTGGTATAAGCAGCACGTTGAGAGATGGAGAACCGAAGGTGTCAGTTGAGGTGTGGGGAAGTGGAAAACCCATGCGGGAGTTTCTGTGGAGTGAGGATATGGCCGATGCGTGCGTGTATATCATGGAAAACAATGATTTTAATGAAATTATAACAACAACCCCTGAGATTGCAGCCACTGGAGAGCTGCGCAATACCCATATTAACCTTGGAACAGGGGAGGAAATTAGTATTCGTCATCTTGCCCGGTTAATTCAAGCAGAAGTAAAGTTTCAGGGAGATCTGGTATTCAATACCAGTAAACCTGACGGTACCATGCGAAAGTTAACTGATCCTTCTAAACTTCATCAATTAGGCTGGAAACATCGGGTTTCAATTGAGGAAGGTATTTCGAAAATTTGCCAATGGTATATGAGCGAAAATCAACTATGTCACACGGTTAATGAAAAAATTAAAACATAACATAAGAAGAGCGAAATGAAAAGCGACACCTTTGTAATCATTATGGCTGGAGGTATCGGAAGTCGGTTTTGGCCTGTAAGCACAGAGCGTAAGCCAAAGCAATTTCTGGATATGCTGGGGACCGGTAAAACACTCTTTCAACATACGATTGAACGGTTTAGTGATATCTGTTCCGTGCGAAATATCTTTGTAGTTACTTCGGCCCAGTACATTGACATTGCCTTGGAGCAGGGACCT
Source organism: Sunxiuqinia rutila (assembly GCF_050589705.1). Lineage (NCBI taxonomy): Bacteria > Pseudomonadati > Bacteroidota > Bacteroidia > Marinilabiliales > Prolixibacteraceae > Sunxiuqinia > Sunxiuqinia rutila. The sequence goes on along the minus strand of NZ_JBNGOT010000004.1, from coordinate 375,108 downwards.
GAAATTCCGGAATCGAATGTTTTGGCCGAACCGGTTATGCGCAATACAGCACCTTGCATTGCCTATGCAAGTTATAAAATCAGAAAATTGAATCCGAATGCCAATATTATTGTCACGCCTTCCGATCATTTGATCGAGCAGAAGCAATTGTTTCAGCGTACCCTGCAAAAGGGGCTGAACTTTGTGAAAGACCGTGATGCTATATTGACGATCGGAATTCATCCGCACCGACCTGAAACCGGTTATGGTTATATCCAGATGGATCAATCGGAGAAGGAAATAGCCAAGGTAAAAGCATTCAAGGAAAAGCCGGACCTGGAGACTGCCAGATCCTACCTAAAGCATGGAGGATACCTGTGGAATGCTGGAATTTTTCTGTGGTCAGTAAAAACGATTGTTCAAGCCTTTGAAACCTATATGCCTGCGATGGCGCGTGTATTTGAGAATGGAAGTGAAGTCTACTTTACCGACAAAGAGCAGCGTTTTATTGATCTGGTTTATCCTACTTTTGAGAATATCTCAATCGATTACAGCATGCTTGAAAAGGCGGATAATTTGTATGTGCAAAAAGCGCGTTTCGATTGGTCAGATCTGGGGACCTGGACCGCTCTTTGGGAAAAATCAACCCGAAGCTATACCGGAGATACTGTTTCTTCTGAAAATGCTTACCTCTACGAAACTTCGAACAACATCATTCATGTCCCTGAAGACAAAGTGGTTGTTGTACAGGGCTTAAGTGAATACATTGTTGTTGAGTCCAACAACGTTCTATTGATATGTAGTAAAGGCGAAGAGCAACGCATAAAGGCTTTTCGGCACAAGGCTTCCAATTCGAAGTAAACACAACTGAGTTGTTTTTTTACCGCCCCTCAAAACCGGATTTTAATTGCTACTTAAAAAGGAGTAAGTTATGGTTTTATAGCCTTGCTACTCCTCTGTTCACAATAAGTTAGGTTTATGCTTCAATGAGTCACCTAACAATATACAGGCCTTTCTTTTTTGACATGTAAAGAAGGTCTTTGTGCCTTAAATCATACGCTAAATATTTCACTATTATGCTCAAAGAACGTGAATATACACTGGAAAAAATCAGTATCGTCTTTCAGGTACTTATCACCCTGGTTTGTTTTACCGCGGTTTGGTGGTTTGGTCAGTTTTCTGACGAATACCGGGCTGAATCGATTCATGAATTCAAGAACGTCCTGATTTTTATTGCGCTGCTTTGGTTTTTGTTGCTGGAGCAGTTTAAATTAGGGAAGATGACTCGCACAACGAGTTACCTGCAATTGTTTAATAGCTACTTCAAGCTAATTTCTATTGGAATAGCCATCTTGTTGGTTATTAATATTATATCCGGCTACAAGGTGCTCAATATTAAGAGCTTGTTTTTGTTTAGTGTGCTCAACCTTGGGGTATTGACTGCCTACAAAAACTTCTTCTTTTTGATTATGCGTTTTTTCCGCCGACGTGGTTATAGCATCCGACAAATTTTGGTTATTGCAGACAAAGGTTCGGAAGATTATATCGAAAAAATTATTCGCACCAAGGATTGGGGATACAATATCCGGGGAATAATGACAGGGTGCAAAAGCTTGATTTCAACCTATCATGACCGGTTCAAGATTATTCCTGAGCGGAAAAATTTGAAAGAAGTACTGGATCGGGAGACAATTGACGAAGTAATCTATTGCAAAACAGATTATAACCATGACGAAATCAGCCGGTTTATTTTGGAATGTGCTGAGGTTGGGATTAGCTTCCATCATTATACCGGAATGATCTCGAAAGTTCATGGAAAACGAATAAGAAGATCAAGCTTTTCATTGATCAACCAATTGCCATTTGTAACCTATATGACCACACCCGATAATTATGCAGGCCTAAAGTTGAAAAGCATTTTTGATTTCTTTTTCAGCTTGTTTGCACTCATTTTGGTGTCGCCAATTCTTATTCTGATTGCGATAGCAATTAAGCTCGAAGATGGTGGCCCTGTGTTTTTTAAGCAGGAGCGGGTTGGACTTAATGGACGTCGGTTTGGGTGTTACAAGTTTCGAACCATGGTTGCCAATGCGGAGGCCTTGAAAGCTTCACTGATGGGACAGAACGAGCAGGATGGGCCGGTATTCAAAATTACTATGGATCCTCGGGTGACCCGGGTTGGACGCCTGCTTCGGAAAACATCGCTGGACGAACTGCCGCAGTTTTACAATGTGCTGCGTGGCGAGATGTCGGTGGTTGGTCCACGTCCCCCTATTCCTTCTGAAGTGGAAAAATACAAGCGCTGGCAAATCCGGCGGTTAAGTATGAAGCCCGGAATTACCTGTATCTGGCAGGTTTCTGGTCGTAACGATATTCCTTTTGAAGAGTGGATGCGGTTGGATATGCAATACATTGATAACTGGTCACTCTGGCAGGATACCATTTTAATTTTAAAAACAGTGAAAGTCATCTTACTTGGAACGGGCAAGTAAAGGCTTTCATCTTTATCGAAAATCAATCACTCAAAACAAATACTGAAAAACTAAAATTAACACGACAAATATGATACTTCAAGCTAAAAATAAGCGAAGTCTTTTGATGATCTTAGTCTTAACAGTGATACTGTCATCATGTGTTTCCAAACGAAACTCGTACTTCATGCGTGATTTCAAAGAGGAAATTTCAGCTGCAAAAGTACAGCAGGCCGATAAGGATTACACTATAAAGACCAATGACAACCTTTATATCAGTGTAAAAACCATTAACCCGGAAGTGAATGCCATGTTCACACAGAATGATGCAGGAAGTCTGGGCGCTGGAAATATCTATAATTCTCAGTCAGGTCAGCATATTTATGGGTATCAGGTAGACAACCGGGGAGAAATATCGTTGCCAGTTATTGGCGCAATTCATGTGGCCGGACGTACTTTAAAAGAGGCTAAAGAGCAAATTCAAATACGAGCTGATGAATACCTGAAGGATGCTGATATCCAAGTGCGTTTGCTCAATTTTAAAGTGAGTGTGCTTGGTGAAGTAAGAGCTCCCGGTGTTTATTACAATTACAATAACACTTTAACGGTACTTGAAGCTATTGGAATGGCACACGGGACAACGGATTATGCTAAGATTAAAGAAGTGTTGGTGGTGCGTCGCGGCGAAACAGCGGTAAAGCCTTTTATGCTTAATCTTACGCAAAAGAACATTATGGCATCAGAGGCTTTCTACTTGCAGCCCAACGATGTTGTTTTTGTACGACCTCAAAAGCTGAAGAATGTGAGGCTGAACGCATCGTATTACACCATTGGAATATCTTCATTAACCACAATTATGCTGATTGTTAACTTCTTCTGGGGCTAGGGCAGAATGAGTTAACGAGGTATGAGTTTTTTTAACATTTAAGTAAAGATTTTATCTATGAAAACGATGGAAGAATTCTCCAATTCATTGGAAAGGGAGGACATGCTTGCTGTGAAGAAGTTCTTTCATAAACTCAAACGTAACTGGTATTGGTTTATGTTAGTTGGAATTATCGGAGCAGGTCTTGGTTTTTTGCAAACCCAAGTCACTTCTCCTTCTTATCAGATGCAAAGTTTGTTCTTAATTAATAATAAAGATAATACTCAATTAAAAATGGATCTGCCATTTTCCGGATCAATGGGAGGAAATATCAACCTGCAGAACCATATTGGAATTTTGACTTCTTATTCAATCAACCGGCAGGTAATGTTGAACCTGGATTGGTCTACGACTTGGTATAAAGAACTGCTTTTCCGTGATGCCGAAATGTATGGCAATGAGCCTTTTGATGTGTTATATGATCGGAATGCAACCAATTTGGAAGGTGTTCCGATTCATGTGCACATGCTGGATTCAACAAGTTATCAGGTTATTGTCGATGCCAAAACCTTAGTATATGGAAGAGAAATAGAACTAAATTTTAAGGATAAGGGAACTTATGGGGAACCTTTTTCCAATGACTATTTCAATTTTACGCTTTATCCTAAGCAGGCCAGACAAGGGGAAAATTACTATTTCACCTTTAATAATTTTGATAAGTTGGTAAGGAGCTATATGAAACGTCTGGTGATTGAGGAACTGGTAGAAAAGGCTGACTTGATAAGCCTGACGTTAATTGATGATGTGCCTCAAAAAGGAGCCGATTACCTGAATGAACTGAGTTCGGTGTACCTGGCGTATGAGTTACGGGCCAAGAACCATACCTCCGAGACCACTGTGAATTTTATTGATTCGCAACTTAAGGACGTGATTGATACCCTGAAGGTGGCGGGTAATAATTTTACCTCTTTCCGGTCGCGAAACCAAATTGTAGACATGAGCCAGGAAGGAGGGATCATTATGCAGAAACTGGTTGATTTAGATACGGAACGGTCCATGATTCAGTCGCATCTGGAGTATTACCGAAACCTTCAGAAATATTTGAATGACACCGAGAAGATGAAGGAGGTAGTAGCTCCTTCGGTGGTTGGAATCGTGGATGAATCACTGAATAGTTTGGTTGTTCAACTTAGCGACTTATATCGCTCGCGGGAGGTTATTTCCTACACGGCTCAAGAGAAAAACCCCAAACTGATTTTGATTGGTAACCAGATTGACATGGTGAAAAGAAACCTTCAGGAAAATCTGAAGAACCTGATCAATAATGCCATTATTCAGGTGCAGGGATTGGATCGACGCATTGATAAAGTGAACCAACAGTTGACAGCCTACCCGAAAACGGAGCAGCAAATGATGAACATGCAGCGCATGTATGATTTGAATAATGAACTGTACACTTTCTTGCTGAAGAAGCGGGCAGAAGCAGCGATCACACATGCTTCCAATGTTTCGGATACGGAAGTACTGGATCAGGCCAGACCTGAGTTGGCGGTACGACTTGGACCGAATTTGATGATCAATGTGGCTGCCGGAATGTTTGGTGGTTTATTTGTGCCTTTTGTTGTGTTGATGTTGGCTACTTATTTCTACGACCGGATAAAATCAGCCGAGGATGTGGAAGAGTACAGTGATATTCCGGTGATTGGTAATATTGTGAATGCCAATGTAAGCAGCGAGTATTTGGCTGCTATTGACAACCCACGGTCGGCTATTGCGGAATCGTTCAGGGAATTGCGCACCAACCTTCAGTTTATTGGACCCAGTAAAAAGGACGGGACAACCATTATTGGGGTAAACTCTGTGATTTCCGGAGAAGGAAAATCCTTTACTGCAGCCAACCTGGCTTCCATGATTGCTTTGAATAATAAGAAAGTGCTTTTGGTGGATTGTGATTTACGCAAACCAAGCTTACACAACCGGCTTAAGTATAAAAATAAAGAAGGACTCAGTACGTATTTGACGGACTTTAGTTCGTTTGATGAAATCTTCCGGCAAACCCGTGTAGAGAACCTGCAGTTTATCTCCGCAGGACCGATTCCTCCCAATCCGTCGGAATTGCTTGAAAATGGGAAGTTTGAGGAATTGATTAACCGGTGTCGGGAGTTGTTCGATTACATTGTTTTCGACAATCCTCCTTTATCCATTGTGTCTGATGGAATCATTATCGGGCAAAAGGTGGACATCAACCTGTTTGTCATGCGGCAGGACTATAGCAAGAAAAATGAAATTAAATTCATAGATCATGTGCATAAAAAGAAATCCATGAAGAATGCCGGAATTATTCTGAATGATATCCACCTTTCTAAACATGCGCATGTTGGAGCTTATGGAGCTGACTACAGCTATAAAAGAAAAAGTAGTTATTACTACTTTGATTCCAGCCCTAGTTACACTGGATGATTTCTTTACTTAAACAAAGACAAGGCAGCCTTCGGGTTGCCTTGTCTTACCCAGTAAATTCGAGAACAAACTATTTTAAAAGCCATCAAAAAGCATGGGCTTTCTAAAAGATAAAAGAAAAAGACAACTTATGATTATTGCGGTTGATTTTGACGGGACCATTGTAGAGCATCGGTTTCCGAAAATTGGGAAGGAGATCCCTTTTGCGACCTTAACCCTGAAAAAACTTCAGGAGAGAGGGCATCGGCTGATTCTGTGGACTTACCGACATGGTAAGCCTTTGGAAGAAGCGATTCAGTTTTGCGAATCGAAAGGGGTTCAGTTTTATGCTGTTAACAAAAACTTCCCGGAAGAAGAGTATGATGAGAATTTTTCGCGGAAGATAAATGCCGATATTTATATTGACGACCGTAACTTGGGTGGACTGCCGGAGTGGGGGATTATCTTTCAGATGATTAATAAAATAGCTGATAAATAACTTTTCTGGCAAGTTAGTCTTGGACCGGACTAATTTGCTTTTTTAAGAAGCCTGCATGATTAATGCAGGCTTTTTTTATGCTCCGATGGAATGTTCCGAACGGTTTAATCAAAGGCTGGTTCAAAAGCCAACACTTAAAAGTTCCTTTTCAGAAAATCATAAGCATTCTCTTTCATGAATCGGTCAACGATTTCCGAAGGCTTGATCCGGTTAAAGGCTGTTAGCGTTTTGGACTGCTCCGATTGGAGGTAGTTAAAGGCATGCTTCTCCAGGTAGCTGTCAAACAGCGGCATTTCGCCAGCAGTCCAAAAGCCGTTGAGCGGATTGATCATCCCGTCAAAATCGGTACCGATACTTTGGATCCCCCAAGCAAACAGCCCATGGCGGTTAAGTACCTCTGCCATATGCGCAATCTGGTTCCAAATCAGCTTCGACTGATGAAACAACATTTTGCGTCGGTTGAGGAATGGCCCGGATTTTTTCAACTCGAGTTTGCTGGCCACACGTCGTTCATCAAACTGAATTCCGAAAATGCCGCCTGATTGGGCAATCCGAACCAGCTCATCATCGTAGAAATTGATGGCGGTTCCCTGGAACTTGCCGTAGTTAAACAGGTCATCTTCCACGAGCTCCAGATGGGAGCGAAAGCCATTGACTGCCCCATGACTCACAATCAGCGGAATGATTTCATTGGGATATTCCTGTTTCAGAAACTGGTAATACTCCTCACGAGCCTGCACACTCATGTGCTTTAAGTCGATCAGCACCCGCCTGTCGTTGGTGTTGTCCAGCAATTGACGCAGCACTTTCCAGCCTAAGTCGGTAAAACCGGTATTCATCCCTTCTTCTTGGTCACACAGTTTGCTTACCAGTCCGCTTAGGCTTGGGGCATGTCCGACCAGCTCATTGTTGAAATGATGAGTCAAACCCATGAAGAATAGGCGGTGATCCCACTGCTTCACCTTTTTCACATTGGCGAGTACCTCGGCTGCATCTGCCGTTTTCCCCATTCGTTGAAGACCACAGTTAAACACATGGCCCCCTTCAATGGTCAGAATGACATAGATCGTATTTGTCTGGTCTTCAGAACCGGATTCAATTTCAGAAAAGTCGGATACGATTTTATACTGGTACCATGCTCCATCCAGTAGGATGCGGTGCCCGTCCAGCTGCTTGTAAAACTGGTATTCCATTTCCAGGTCGGTAAAGTAATTGGCCATTTGCTGAACATGATCAATTCGTTTCCTGCCCATTCCAATAACCAGGTTGTTAACCAGATCGGCGGGGAGCGAGGTGCCTAGTTTGGTCATCACAAAGCCTTTCTCGAGGCCGCACAACGAAACGCAGACAACCTGAGCACCTCCCTTGGCCAGGGTGGTAAAATCGGCTTGCCGGAACTTGGTGAGTGTGGTGGTGATATTGGCCAGTTTGTCGAGGAATGACGGAGCATCGGCATGCCACAGGCTGTTTTGGCGATTGCGATTGGGGCTGTTTTGCCCGGTCTGGCTGTTGAAACTCTTGCCCAAAGGCTTAATGGCGGGATGGGTGTGTAAATCGATAAAGAGTGCTTCCATAAGTTTGCTTGTTTTAAGGGTTACCGCTTTGCACGGAGCTGTGCCTGGGAGCTAAAGCAGACGATTGGTTGCCGGAAAGATTTTTGGTTGGTGATTTTACGTAGGCGCTTTTTGCGCAGGAACTTCAAAATAAGAAAAAGGAGCTTGAAAATCAAGTGATTCGCCTGAGGTGCGGGTTCTGTGAATCAAGGATCCGGTTGCTGTGTGTCGTGAATATGTCGCTTGTTTCAGGCAAGCCCTCTTTGGGAGAGGCCACCGCATTGTGTTTGCTTGCTCGAAAAGAAGGAGAATCTCCGAAGTTTTGGTAACTTGGGGAGCGCTAACCCCATTAAAACGAACAGGATGAAACGAACGATTCAATTTTTATTTTTTGCTTGGTGTCTGATCGCCACAACGACTTCGTGCAACGAACAGCTTGTAGGAGTGGGAGCTAAGGCTCCTGCTGATGCCCAGGTGCTTTTTGACGGCTCCCGCCAGATGCTGGATGAGCAGTGGACTTATTGGGAAGGACCGCGTTTGGCTGCCGAACTGCCCATTAAGTGGGTGATTGTGGATGATCCTGCCGGGACAGGCACGGCTGTTAACAGCAACGACCCGACGGCAGCAGGCGGACAATATGGAACGGCGGATATTGTAACGAAGCAGAAGTTTCGGGATTTCCGGTTGCATGTGGAATTTCTCATTCAGCAAGAAAAAGGAAACAGCGGGGTGTACCTGCAAAACCGCTATGAAATTCAGGTGCTTGATGGCGATTCAACCCGACACGGGATGGGCACGGTGATTAATGAAACGGAATCGCCCTATTTTGCCTACAAGGGTGTTGGACAATGGAATGCCTACGATATTCAGTTTCGTGCGGCCCGCTTTGAAAATGGAGAACTCACCGAAAAGCCACTGGTAACGGTTTACTTCAACGGGCAAAAAGTGCACTCCAATGTTGCCATCAATAAAGTTTGGGGTGGTCCCTATTCCGGTCTTGACGGAGGGAACAATGATGGCTATGGCATTACCGATCGTCCGGGAGGAATCAAGCTGCAAGCTGAAGGACACCCGGTGCTTTACCGAAACATTTGGATTAAAGAGCTGGACCTGGCTGAACCCAATACGGATTTTTAGGATCCTGTAAGTAGAGGGCAGAGGGCAGAGGGCAGAGGGCAGAGGGCAGAGGGCAGAGGGCAGAGGGCAGAGAGCAAAGAGTAGTTGACCGTATTTTCGAAAAAAAGGTGAAGGCCGTGGGATGTCGCGGCCTTCTCCTTTTTGCGATTTTAAGCAGTTTCGGTTTAGCAAGTCCGCCTGCTATTTCTCTTCATCCAGGTTGAACTCTTCAACCGACCATTGCGTGTGTTGCCATTCTTCTGTCAGCCTGCGGATGGCAAACAGTTTATCTCCTGCCTGGTTGGAGAAAACATAGCCCACAAAGTGCTGTCCTGTCTGTTGCGCGTTGAGTACGCTTGTTGAAGGTTCCAAGGTACGCTTTAAGCCTAAGCCTTCGGAGTCGAAAACATGAATCACAGAAGGATGATAGTAGTCTGAACTTGTTGGCCAGGTGTCTGAGGTGGCAACAAAAAAGCGTTTGGTAGCATCGTTTTCATCCACATGGGAAACATTGGCGTAGGCCAGTTCTATTGTTCCATATTGGTTGAAGCCATCGATTGAATTGGTCACCTGAGTATTGTATTCGGGGATAAAAAACACATTGCCCCGATAATCAATAAATCGTTTGCCATCGTTGGTTGGCCAGATATTGATCAGGCCTTCATGCCAATAGGAGATGGTGTCATTCGGGATGCCTTCACTGATGTCGAACAAAAGCAAACCGGAAGGAGAAATGCGGGTTCGGGTTGCCAGTAGCCGGGGTTCTCCTTTAACTTTCTTAATGATTGTTTGTTCATCAAAGTGATGATAAAAAGCAAACTCTTTCGATATCAGCTCCGCTGTTTTGAGGTTAAGAACACGCATGCTCTTGTCATTTTCCCCTCCGGGAGAGATATAGCATAAATCGTTGTCGCCATGAGCCAGGTCAAAAGGAATGCAGTCGAGCGTATAAGTTTGCAGCAGTTCCATGTTGTCGAGCTGAAAAGCCGAAACGAAGGCTACTGTGTATCCCACCAACAATTGGTCATCTTGTGTTAGTTCCAGGCAGTTGGGGACCTTGCTTAGTGCAACAACCGACTGGCTTTCATCGCGCGTATTGTAAACCAGCAACTGGTCCGGATTTTTGGTGGCAATAACGAGACGGTCACTGGGCTTATGGTAAACGGCATCGACCACTGTTCCATCGAAATAGAAGGTCTTACCTTGATTCACAATCGTGGAATCTTCTCCATTCCCGGGATTTTCACCGCCATTTCCAGGATCACCACCATTCCCTGTTGTATCCGGAACACTCGGATTCGTATCAAAATTACCATACCAGATTTCCAGCTGATAATAGGCTTTTTCTTTGATGCACAGGATGAGCGGAGCCGCGTAATAGCCCTCGACGGTTTGATAGCCCGGATCGATAAACCGGTAGGGCAGGCTTACACTGCCATCGCGGAAACTGCCTTGCAACTGGTCAAAAGCCAGCCACTTGGGCTGCGACTGGATGTAAAACGCCTGGTTTCCTGCATCCGGAATGGTGAGGGTGATGGCACTGACGGGTTGATCAGCCGATAACATAAGCGGATCGGGGAAGGCATAAAGCGGCAGCTCGTTCTGCTTTAAAAAATCGTCGTTGCACGAGAGGGCAGCCAGGGCCAACCCCATGAAAATCAAATTGCGAAGTATCTTGTTCATAGCCGTTCGGGTTTAAAAGTAAAAACGAAGTCCGGTAGAAACGTCCAGCGACGACAGGTTTTGTCTTTCCTCCTCTTCCAGCTTAACCGAGCTTTGGTTATAGCCGTCGTCCATCGTCACCTTGGTCAGGTTAGAGACAAACAGCCCGAGGTTGAGCCCCACCGAAACCCGGGGGGCCACAAAATATTCCAGCCCCATGTCGAGGGTAGCCCCAAAAGCCTTTCCGGTGAGCAGCATGCCGGAGTTCAATACCGACAACTCATCCCGGTAAAAAGCGATACCAGCCGAGAAAGAACCGTTCAGCCACCATTTCTGATTGGCCGAAAGCTGGTGGTTGCCAAACACCGAGGGGCCAATGTAGTGGGTGTAGATGGTTTCCTTCATCTGTCCGTGGTAAAGGTTCATGCCATCTTGCGGGTCGAAGGTGGCAAACACATCGGCCTGGGAGGTGTGGAACCGGTAGTGGAGGCCAAAGGCCAGGTCCGAAGCCAAAAAGTAGTGAACCTGGGCGCTGCTTTGCCAGCCCAGCAACAGCTGTTGGAAATAGTCGTCCGCCTGTTCGTTGGTTAGCCCTTGCTGCCGGGCGCCGTCACGAGCCGGGTCGGTATCGCCGGTGAGGTAAGACAAACCGCCCGAAAGTGCAACCCGCCAGCGATGAAACTCAGGCTGAGCCTGCAGGCTAACCGGGGGATTTTCGGCCTGAATGATTTGCTTGATTTCGGTTCGGTTTAAGCGGCCGTTGGTTTGAATGCCATTCTGATGCACGGTAAAACGAATGTATCGCGCTCCGCTGTTGGTAATGGTGCAGGGGATGGTGTCGTTATTCCAGGTTACAATCTGATCCTGGGCCTGGCCCGACCACCCCAGCAGCAGGCACAGCAGAAAACCCATTAAAATACGTTTCATAGGATAAGGTGATAAGTTGTTCGTAATTAGTTGATCAAATATACATAAATGATCATAAGACAACTCGATTTTTTGGCTGTTTTGAGAAGAATATTTTGTGTGAATACCGGGAGCATCCGTTGCGCCTAAAGTTGGGATTAGCACCTTCGGCCGGCAAGGCCAATTGCTTTAAGGCGAAAGTAAATAGGCGGGAAACTTACATTGAAAATGAAAAACGAGTCCAATGCTCTTTTAGCTTTTGGGGAGAAGGAAAGAATCTAGAATCATTGGGTAGAAAAATCTCTTTGTGGTTGAATTGCTGAATTCCATTCGATGGTGAATAATCCTTTACCTGAGGATGTACGATCACTTTGTAGTTTTCGGAAATGGTTAACAACCCTCTATCAAATGCACGATGAAGAGTTGGGGCAAGCGCAATTCCATTGGAAATGGTATCATCATAAGATTCGGCAAACGGAATAATGTGGCAAGCATCAACCATTGAAATATTTTTTGGTGTCTCTATTTTTAACCCGCTAATTGCACAGCGGTGGTCATATAATTCAAGCACTGCCTTCTTGAAAATATGACTTCGGACAACAATTTCTTCCTCGCGCTCAATTGGTTTTAAATCTTTCAAGCGCTGAACAATTTTTCTGGCGTAGTTTTCTCCAGGATCGTAGAGGATTTCACTTTTAATACTGTTTGATGTTGTCTGGTAATTTTCGGTTATTCGCTGGTCTGCATTTGGGAAATACCGGCTCAGGATGGCTAGTCTTAATTCTGCACGTTGAACTGGCAGGCACAAGGCTTGAAATAGCTCTTCCGATAATTGAGCAGCTTGCACCGTTGCCTGCAAAGCTTTAAAACTTTTGATGCTGTTACTTTTGGTTAGCGGGATGGTTTTGCCCGGCATGGTATGTAATTGCCAGATACCAGAAGGTTCCGAACCCAAATGAAAGAATGGAAGGGAAAAGGTTGGAACGTGTGGCGTATGCACCAATAACTTCCAATAATCATGAAAGCTCGTTAGAAGTTCTGGACTAATCGGAACCATCGGTTCAGATAAATAGCCCTTCTCAAAACCATCAATCACTGCTAACAGCAAAATGGGCTTATGCGGTGCTTTTCCATAACGGGTTTGCCCAAGGCGAAGCGAGGTGATACTTTTGAGAAGGGAAGTCACTTTATATATTGATTTTATTGACTTTGCGAGAGATTGTTAAAATTTCATCCCAAGCTTGATTTAAATCATCTTCTTCGAATGATATATATTCATGGTTTTCCTGAACAAAATTATAGACACCCACTTTAACTAGATCATAAGGGCATCTAAAAAAGTTACTATAATGAATTTGTATTAAAGGAAAACGTATCTCATGAGCCCAAATGTCATCTTGCCTGTTTTGAAGTGTTACAGCATAGCCATTATCTACAGTTTGGTCTATTCTGAATATTTCTCCGGTAATAGAATTGTTATGCTGGATATCCATTTTTAATCGACTATTCACTTTAATGTTTTTAAAATTTAACTCAGAATATGAATTTAGGTATGAGTCAAATTTGTTAATTAAGGTGTCTCTCCATTCATTATTTTTTTTATTGTCATTGAAAGAAGATAATCTCCTTAGTAAATAGTCCCGAGCAGATTTTACGTCTTGCTCTTTGTGATAAAATCCTACAGCATGGTCCCAGCAACGAATCATAGTTTTGCCTCCTCCTGTTGTGCCCTGAGCTATTTGGGTAATAGCTTGTGGTGATTTTCGAACTTTCTCAAGATTACGATGTTTAATGTTCATAATTTTAGGTTTTAAATTATTATTAGAACTTTTTTAATACTTCGCAGCTTTCGTTTTCAGTTAATCTTCCGATTTACTAGTTGTTTATCGTCCGAATTCGGATAATGTTATAATGCTTCGATTACAATTATCCACTAAGGGAAGGGACACTCTTTCAGTATTTTACTTTGAAATTATAATTATTTCCTTAAATCTGTATTATTAATTCTAAATTCAGTTTTTTAAACACCTCATACCTTTCTTCCAACCATTCTTGTTTTGGTTTTAGATTGGCTGATCGAGGTAATATCAATTTATTTCCATGCATTTCTTGTATTCCATGTTTAAGCATGGGGCCGTCAATTTCCTGTAAAATATCTTCGCGTACCTGAATTTGATAATCAGGTGTTATTCCAATGATGTTATTATCAAAAGCAGCATGATGAATTTTACAAAGGGATAGTCCGTTTTGAACTACAGGTTTGCCGCCTTTACTATCTTCGATGATATGGGCTGCATCCAATAGTTGCCTATGCTTCAATCTGCAAATAGCACAATGTTCGCGATAAGCTTCCAACACCCGCTCGCGAAAAGTGCCTTGATGCAAACGTTGAATCATTTGCCGTGTGGCATAGCGGCGTTGCATTTCGTCTGGTTCTTCAGTGATATTTGGTTCAGAACTGAGGCTAATTTGATTGGAATTTGCTTCAACTGTAAACGTCAAATTCTTTGGATCGTCAGCAACAATAAATACGGGCCATTCAACAAGATACTTGCCTTTTGACACCTGATGAAGGTAGACCAACGGTATTCTTTGATGCATACATTCTCGTAAGCCCACGTTTACATATAGGTTGGGATCTGTTCCCCGGTATTTGTAATGAATGAGGTTATTATCGAGTTGAGCATCTTGATAGATACTATCAGCAACAGACTTTATGGAGATGGGATATTGAAGTTGTCGTGGCTTCCAAATCCCTTGTGCTCCTGATAGAATGATGCGTTCTCCGTTAATGATACAATCATTGGTTAAGACACTGGAAGGTATTACCCTGTCCGGATATTGGTAGTTTATAGAGTTTAGCCAATCAAAAACAGCAGAACGTATTCGTTGGCTTTGTTGATTTTCCATTTGGTTTATTTAGTAAGGGACCTAAAAATAATCACTATTATTTACATTTATCAATAATTGTCAAGAATAAAAGAGCGAATGTTTGGATTGGGCCGAAGTTCTCTCATGATGGATGATCGTATAAGGCAGTATGCTGGGAGTTTGGATTGGTCTGTTGAGAGTTAAGAACAGGTGTTTTAACTCACCCCAGAGTCCTGTTCAATCCTATCGGATTTCACCGACTCTTCCCCTCTCTTCCAGAAGAGAGGGGCAAAGCGAGCGTAGCGAGCTTGGGGAGAGTCTGTAAAATCCTCAACTTGGAGCGTGCTTGAATCGTTTATCAAATCGATTTTCTATTTATAATTTTTCATTTTAGCTTACCTACTCCTGAGAGCTAACGAGCTTGGGGAGAGTTCGATTTACTTCATCATTTCTGTCATTCAAAAACACCTAGTCCTTCTGTGTCCCTTGTTTGGCGGGGGTTTTGGAGATCTCCCCTTTGGGGAATAGCTTCTCTTCCTTGGCGCAGGAAGACTATTCGTTATGGAATTACGACTATTCGCTATCGAATAGGCTTGCTGCTGTATGGAATAGCTACGATTCGACGTGTCAGAGGGATAATTCCATGTCGCACCATTGATATTCTCTATGGAATAGGTCTTATGACTTCGGGAATATCTATTATTCGATTGGGCAGCAAGCCTCTGCGCTACTGCCGGAGGTATATTCCCTTCGGCAGCATTAGGCTGCTCAATGGCATTACGCCTAAGGGTTAAAGAAGGAATGAACTGATCTGAAGGAAGGATTGATGGAGGTAGGGACGGAAAAGCCCGCCTCATTGCTGAACCGGGCTTCCAGATCTTAGAATTCAGTAGGGCTGTTTTTTGCCTTGCCCTTACCAGTTTTCCGTAGCTTTTTGATTTCGAGAACCAGGTTGTCGTTTTTGCCGAGCAATCCGGAAATCAAATCTACGGTAGCTGAGCCATTGATGTACACCGTATCCAGGGTTTCATTGGCTAGTTTGGTGGCATCTTTAGCAGCAGCCGCAGCTTCGGTTTGTTTTCCCTCGGCATCGTCGGCAGTGGTTAGTTCAGCCTTTAGCTGCTCGATCTTTGCGACCGGGTCAAAGCCAGCATCCGTAAGTTTCTGCGTGTTTTGCTCCATAATCACAATGAGTTGGGAGACAAAGTCACGCTTTTTACTTTCGTTTAAACTCATAACTTTGAGAGTTAATAGTTGATTTAATTCAATCTGTTGGGCCGCCTGAAGCTTTGCACGGCAAGGGTGGCCCTTTTTTATGCATCGGTGGTTAAGCCGGTGTGCCTGCTTCCGCGGAAGCCGGTGTGCTGGTCGTGAATAATGTTCAGGGAGTGATCCGGGGGCGGTACATAATGTTCGATGGATTCTTCTCCGCTAATTTATTTAGAACCCTGATCGGTTCGGGTCTTTTGGTTGATATTCAGGATGAATTGTTTTTAGTGATTGTCGTATTCCTGAACTAAAACGAATAACAAGTTAACACTATTGAACTTAAGAAGCAAAAAATAGTTAACAAAAAATTGAAATTGCTGCGGGAGAATGACGGGAAACTGGAAGAAGGAGAACGGAGGACGGAAACCGGAAGGGTGTTCGGAAAAGGAAACCCGGCCAGGGAAAGGCGTGAATGTTTTTTTGCTGGAATTTTGGCTAAAAGAGGGTTCAGTGAGAAAATTTGTTGCAAGGGGTATCACTGGTAAACTCACCCCAGAGTCATGCTCAATCCTGTCGGATTTCACCGACTCATCCCCTCTCTTCCAGAAGAGAGGGGCAAAGCGAGTGGAACGAGCTTGGGGAGAGTCAGAAATATTAGCAAGATGGAATGTGTTTGAGCGATTTATCAA